>DATBZP010000090.1:0-56300 GCA_036513135.1 Candidatus Dormiibacterota bacterium
CAGCGCGAGCTCCTGCACCTTGACGATCTTTTCAGCCGTGACCTCGCCCAGGGACCCGCCGAAAACCGTCGCGTCGTACGCGTAGACCGCGACCGGCCGCCGGTCGATCTCGCCAAATCCCGCGACGACGCCGTCGCCCGCGATCCGGCGCTCCTCCATGCCAAACCCATGCGCGCGATGCGCAGCGAAGACGTCCAGCTCCACGAACGATCCGTTGTCGAGGAGCATCTCGATGCGGTCGCGCGCGGTCGCCTTGCCCGCCGCGCGACGCCTGTTGGCGGCGGCGGTTTCCGCATGCAAAGCCTGGTAGCGACGCTTGCGGTACTGGTTGATCTTCTGTTCCGAAACCGTGGTCTGAACTCGGTGGGGCGCCTCGACGCCTTCGAGCTTCGGAGTGGTCCGGCGGACCGGCGTGAGCGATTTTGGTCTCCGGGCAGCCATAGCGCATATCGTAGGCGCGATGCCCGAATACGGCCCTGCGCTCGACATCGACCGCTCGGTCACGCTGCGTCAATTGCGAACGTTCAAAACGGTCGCCGACCTCAACAGTTTCAGTCTCGCCGCACAGCAATTGGGTCTCAGCCAGCCCTCTGTTTCCTACCAGGTCAAGGAGCTCGAGGAGGCGATCGGCATGCCGCTCCTGGATCGTCTCGGCAAGGGCGTGCACCTAACCGAGGCGGGTGAGGTCCTCTACTCCTACGCAAGGAGGACCCTGGACGTGCTCGAAGAGGCCGGGCTCGCCCTCGAGGAGATGCGAGGAATCAAGCGCGGGAAACTGCGCGTCGGTGCGAGCACAACCGTCGGGATCTACCTGTTGCCCGCGGCCCTCGGAGCGTTCAAGAAACTGCATCCAGGACTCGTCATCTCTCTGGAGATCGGGACACGCGCACGGGTCCAGGAACAGGTCCTGCGCAACGAGCTCGACCTCGCGGTCGTCGGACCGGCGCTCAAGGATCCCGACCTCGCCATCCTTCCCTTCGTGAGCGATGAGCTTGTCGTCATAGCGCCAGCCGGCCACAAGCTGGCGGGCCGGCGGGGACTCGCCATGAAGGACCTCCAGGGCCAGCCTTTCGTGATGCGCGAGCCGGCCTCCGGCAGCCGCTCGTCGTTCGAGCAGGCGGCACGCAAGGCCGGAGCGAAGTTGGACGTGGCCATGGAGCTCGGATCCAATGGAGCGATCAAACACGCCGTCGAATCAGGCCTCGGGCTGGCCGCGATCTCGCGCTATGCCTGTGCGCTCGAGCTTTCCGGCGGTCGGCTGGTCGAGCTCGATGTGCGCGGATTTCCGATCCGGCGTGACTGGCACATCGTCCATCTCCGCCGGCGTCGCCTACCCGCCTCGGTACTGGCCTTCATCGAGTTCTTGAAGGACACGAGCTGGCTCGCGCACAACGGCGCGCGTGGACGCCTCAACCCCCCAACGGATTAGGTGAGCCGCTGAACACGCGTCTGGCGCGCGCGGCCGTCGTCGTGCTGTCGCGGCCGGCCCTTTACTGGGCGGTCGCTGCCGCCTTCTGGCTCCGCCTGGCGATCCTCACTGTCCTGACGCCGAAGCGCTTCGACGCCGAAGGCATGTGGGAAGGTGCGCACGCCTACCTGACTGAGCCCTCTCACATGTACGACGCGGCCGCAGCCTATATCGCACGCTTCCACATCATCGCGCCGCCCGGTGGGCTCAATGAGTTCGTGAGTCCGCCGCCTTTGGCTGCGCTTGCCGCCCCGGTCGCTCTACTGCCTAAAGCCGTCGCTGTCCAGGTCTGGACGTGCATCGACACGGCTGCGGTCGTGCTCGCCCTTGTCTTGCTGTACCGGTTGCTTGCCATCCACCATCCGCTTGCGCGGCCGGCCTTCTGGCTCGTGGCAGCTTACTTTCCACCACTGTTCGCGGACGTAGTCGCCGGGCAGCGCGGCGGCATCCTGCTCCTGGGCGCGATGGCGTCGATCTCGCTCGAAGCGAGCCGCCCAGCCCTGGCAGGGGCATTAGGCGGCCTCGCCGCAGCGCTCAAGTACTACCCGGCCGCGATGGTGATCGGTGCTCGTCCCGACCATCGCGTTCGATACGCGGTAGGCCTGTCCGCCGTGCTGGTGCTGGTCACCGTCGCGAGCTTTATCCCGCTCGGACTTGGCGGCGCCATCTTCTACTTCCAGCACGTCCTGCTGCCATCGCTTGCGTCACACAACCCCGACTGTGCGTACGACTCGGTCCGCACGCTGTTCATGCGCACCATCGGGGGAGAGCAATACGCGCAGCCGTCAAGCTCTGGCTACGTGTTGGTCACGTCGCCGCTGCACCAGCCCGCCCTCGCGCTCGCCCTGTCTTACATGAGCGCTATAGCCTTCGCCGCAGCCGCGGCTTGGGCGGCGTGGCGCAGCGGATGGAATCCCGCATACGGCATGTCGATCGGTTTCTCCCTCGGTGCGCTCATCCCAAACGAGGTCTGGCCTTATCAGTGGCTTCCGCTGCTGCCGATCGTCCTCCTCCTGGTCGTGCGCGGGATCGAAAGACGCAGGTTCGGAACGCTCGCGGTGCTCGGCACCCTCCTGTTCGGGTTTTACCGGACGCCTTGCGATCTCATCTTCCCCAACCTCTGGACACTGTCCGCGATCGGCATCTTCGTGCTGGGCGTGTGGGAAAATCGCCTTTTCCGGTCGAGCGAGGCCGGATCGGCCGGAGCGGTGGGACCGGCCTAAAGGTATGAAAGGGGGGTGCATGGCGCTAAACGCTGAGGTCAGCTTCACCTGGATTGGGCATGGCACCCGGAACGTCCGCGGCGCGCTCAGGATCGCGAAGGCGACCAAGCCCACGTGTAAAAGTGCTGGATATCAACCCCGGGGCCACACTTTGACGTTAACCACCGGTAGATGAGAGACATCATTGGGGCGCCGGCCGGCTGGCTGGCCCGCGCGATCCGGACGAAGAAAGTCTCCTCGCTCGAGGTGGTGCGGGCACACCTCGAACACATTCACACGGTCAATCCCCGGCTCAACGCGGTGGTCTTCGCCACGGCCGAAAGCGCGCTCAAGCAGGCGCGTGCGGCGGACCGCCGGAACAAGGGAAGGAAGGCGGTGCTCGGCCCCTTGCACGGCGTGCCGTTCACGGCCAAGGACATCTTCGACACCGAGGGCCTTCCGACCACGGCAGGGCTTCGCATGCTCAGGAGCAACATCCCCGACCACGACGCTACCGTCATCGCGCGTATGCGGGCGGCCGGCGCGATTCTCATCGGCAAGACGAACTGCCCACCTGGCGGCACGGGCGGCGACAGCTGGAACCCGCTGCACGGCGGAACACGCAACCCATATGACATCGCGCGCTCGCCTGGCGCCAGCAGCAGCGGCGAGGCGTCGATCATCGCCGCCGGCGGTTCGCCGATCGGCATCGGCAGCGACTCGGGCGGCAGCATCCGCATGCCCGCGCACTACTGCGGCATCGCCGCGTTGAAGCCAACGACAGGGTTGGTACCGGGCACCGGCGCTTACGGCCTTGTCGGCGGGCTCACAGACCCCCGCAGCCAGGTCGGGCCGATGGCCCGTTTCGTGTCCGATCTCGCGCTCGCCCTTCCCATTTTGATCGGCCCCGACGGGATGGACTCAGGAGTGGTCCCGGTGCCGCTCGCCAGGCGCACCCCCAAGCTGAGCGAGCTCAAGGTCGCCTGGTACGCCGACGACGGAATCGCCAAGCCGACCCAAGCGATCTCGGCCGCCGTCCGGTCCGCGGTGCGCGCCCTTGGCGACGCCGGCTGCGAGGTCACGGAGGCGCGGCCGCCGGCCCTCCACGAGGCCCACCAGGTCACGCTCGGCTACTGGGGCGACAAGCGAATGAGCCACGAAGGGCTCTATCGGCGGTGGGATGCCTTCCGCACCGCGATGCTCGGCTTCATGTCGGGTTTTGATCTCATAGTGAGCCCGGTTGCCCCCGACATCGCCCCGCCCTATCGCGCCAAGGTCGTTCTAGCCCACACCTTCAGCTACACCACCCCTTACAGCCTGTCCGGCAACCCCTGCGTGGTGGTTCGGGCCGGCACGTCGCCGGAGGGTCTGCCCATCGGCGTGCAGGTCGTGGCCCGGAACTGGCACGACGACGTCGCCCTCCGCGCGGCCCAAGCGATTGAGCGGGCGCTGGGCGGCTGGCGGCCTGCTAGCGTGGTCGGGTGAAGTTCCGATACTCGAGATGGGACGGCACTCAGAAGCTGGACGACCTCGACGCGGGCGACGTGCTCGACGCGCTCTCGGACGACCTGATGAACTACGGCGATCTGAACGCCGCGCTGCAGCGCCTTCTGCGATGGGGTACGCCCAACATGCCGGGTCTCGAGCAGCTGCTCAAGCAGCTTCGCGAGGCGCGTGAGAGGGAGCTAAGCCGCTACAACCTCGACTCCACAGTGGAGCAGCTGCGCGAGCAGGTCCAGGACGTGATCGACACGGAGAAGAGCGGGATCGATCGCAGGCTGAGCGAGGCTGAGACCAGCGAGGCGAACAAGCTGATGGAGCGTATTGCCCGGCAGCGCAACGATCAGCTCGACAGGCTGCCAGACGACCTCGGCGGGCGAGTCAAGGGCCTGCGCGATTACGAGTTCGTTGACGACGCTGCGCGGCAGAAGTTCGAAGAGCTGATGCAGCAGCTGCAGAAGCAGATGGTCGACCAGATGTTCCAGGGCATGAAGGGCTCGATTCAGCAGATGCAGGGCCAGGACCTCTCACGGGTGCGCGACATGGTGCGCGAGCTGAACAAGATGCTCGAGCAGCGAATGGAGGGCCGCGCGCCCGATTTCAACGGATTCATGGAGCGCTTCGGCGACATGTTCCCGCCGGGCATCAACAGCCTGGACGAGCTCCTCGAACACCTCCAGCGTCAGATGGCCCAGATGCAGTCCCTCCTCCAGAGCCTCAGCCCTGAAGCGCGCGAGGAGCTGCGCCAGATGATGGACGCGCTCCTGCAGGACGACTCGCTTCGATTGGAGCTGGCGCGTCTGTCCGGCTTCATGCAGGCGATGATGCCGCCCTCCGAGCTGAGCGAGCGCTATCCGTTCTTCGGCGAGGACCCCCTGAGCATGGGCGAGGCAATGCAGCTGATGGACAGGCTGCAGCGGATGGACAGGCTCGAATCGCAGCTCGAGCGAGGCAGCTTCCGTCCCGACGACGTCGACCGTTCGCTGGCGCAGGAGCTGCTCGGGAACGAAGCGCGCCAGGCCCTCGACCAGCTGCGCAAGCTGACCGACGTGCTGGAGAAGGCCGGCTACGTCGAAATAAAAGGCCGGCGCATGGAGCTCACGCCGCGGGGCATGCGGCGCATCGGCCAGTCAGCGCTGCGCGACATCTTCGATCAGCTGAAGAAGACGCGCATGGGGCAGCATCAGCTTTGGCGCGGCGGCATCGGGAACGACGCGTCCGACGAGCTCAAGGCCTACGAATACGGCGACCCATTCCTGCTCGATATGAAGGAGACCCTCTTCAACTCGCTGGTCCGCGAGGGTCCAAAGGTGCCGGTCAAGATGGCCCCGGCCGATTTCATCGTGCATCGCACCGAGCACGTGACGCAGGCGTCGACGGTGCTGATGATCGACATGAGTCGTTCGATGTTCCTGCGCGGATGTTTTCTAGCCGCGAAGAAGGTGGCGATCGCGCTCGACTCGCTCATCCGCAGCCAGTACCCGCGCGACTCTCTGTACGTGGTCGGCTTCTCCAACTACGCCGTCGAGCTGAAGCCCCAGACGCTCCCCCAGCTGGCGCTGAACGACTACGTGTACGGGACCAATATGCAGCACGGCTTTCAGCTCGCACGCTCTCTCCTCGCGAAGCACCGCGGGAACCGCCAGATCATCATGATCACCGACGGCGAGCCGACCGCCCATCTCGCCGACAACGGCAAGGCTTACTTCGCGTACCCACCCACCTTTCAGACCATCCAGCAGACGCTGCGCGAGGTCAAGAGGTGCACGCGCGATCGCATCGTCATCAACACTTTCATGCTCGAGCGCGGGCCATATCTGACCGAGTTCATCAACCAGATGACGCGCATCAACAAAGGCCGGGCGTTCTTCGTGTCGCCCGACCGGCTGGGCGAGTACATCTTGGTCGATTATGTGAGCGGCAGGCAGCGCCGCCGGGCGAGCTCGCGCCGCGCCCGAATCGCGTAACCAGGCCCATTCCTTATGATCGGGACCGATGCCTCCCCGGCTTAGACCCGCGCCCGAACGCCGCAGCCTGAGCCCGGCCGCGCTCTACGAGCACGCCATCCGGCGTGGAGAAGCGGCGATCGTGTCGTCGGGGGCGCTGACCGCCGAGACCGGCAAGCACACCGGCCGCTCGCCGAAGGACAAGTTCTTTGTCAAGGAGCCCACGAGCCAGGGCGCCATCTGGTGGCAGGCGAACCAGCCGATCTCAACCGCCAAGTTCGACGCATTGCTGGAGCGGATGGACGAGTTCTGCGCCGCTCATGAGGTGTTCACCCAGGACGTCTTCGCGTGCGCGGACCATCGCCACCGCCTCCGCGTGCGAGTCGTGACCGAGCTGGCCTGGCATAGCCTGTTCGCTCGCAACCTATTCATCAGGCCCAACGCCGATGAGCTGATGAACTTCGAGCCGGACTTCACGGTCATTGCGCTGCCCTCTGTCAAGGCCGACCCGAAGCGCGACGGCACCCGCTCCGAGACCTTCATCCTGGTCAATCTCGGCCGGCGCATCGTGATCATCGGCGGCACCGAGTATGCAGGCGAGATCAAGAAGTCCATCTTCACAGCGCTCAACTACCTCCTGCCGGCGAATGGCGTCTTTCCGATGCACTGCTCCGCGAACGTAGGCAGCGGAGGTTCCGACGTCGCCCTGTTCTTCGGGCTCAGCGGCACCGGCAAGACCACGCTCTCGGCGGACCCGTCGCGTCGATTGATCGGCGACGACGAGCACGGCTGGAGTGACACGGGAATCTTCAATTTCGAAGGCGGCTGCTACGCAAAGACGATTCGCATCCATAAGGAGTCGGAGCCCGAGATCTATGCGGCTACAGAGAGCTTCGGGACGATCCTGGAAAACGTGGTCTACGACCCGCGCACGCGAATCCCCGACTACGACTCGGAGGAAAAGACGGAAAACACGCGCGCCGCGTACCCAGTCGACCTGATCCCCAACGCCGTTTTATCGGGGACCGGCAGGCACCCGAACAATGTGATCTTCCTCTCGGCTGACGCCTACGGCGTTCTTCCGCCGGTTGCTCGCCTTGACGAGGACCAGATCCGGCATTACTTCCTGTCCGGGTATACGGCCAAGGTCGCCGGGACGGAACGTGGCGTTACGGAGCCGGAACCCATCTTCAGCACGTGCTTCGCGGCGCCGTTTCTGGTCCTCCCTCCTGATCGGTACGCGGACATGCTGATCGAGCGTGTCAACCGGCACCACGCAGATGTGTGGATGCTCAACACCGGCTGGGTCGGGGGCCCGTACGGGGTTGGACAGCGGATGTCCATCGCCCACACCAGGGCGATCGTGCGGGCTGTGGTACAGGGCAAGCTGCACGGGGTGGCGACGCATCCCGACCCGGTGTTCGGGCTGCAGATCCCGGACCAGGTGCCTGAGGTACCGTCAGAGGTCCTGGATCCGCGCGCCACCTGGGCCGATCCGGACGCGTACGACCGCCAGGCCCGGAAGCTGCGGGCGATGTTCGAGGAGAACATGCTCTCGATCGGAAAGAGCGCCTCCACCGCGGGCTAGGCGGTCGGGACGATGCGGGTTGCCATCGTGGGGAGCCGGCGCTTCTCGGAACCCTCCCGCGTCAGCGACTACGTCAACGCCCTACCGCCGCGGGCGTCCATCATCACCGGCAGCGCGAGTGGCGTCGACGCCGCCGCCACCAAGGCAGCGCGGACGAAGGGAATTCCCGTCCAGGTGATCCCGGCAAGCTTCGATGAGCTGGCCGATGCCAGCCGGTCGGCCGCGCGCAACCAGCGCCTGATTGACGCGTGCGACGTGCTCGTCGCTTTCTGGGATGGAAGCTCCAAGGGCACGCGCGCCACGGTGGAGCGAGCCCTGGACTCCGGCAAAGAGGTGCACGTCTTTGTTAGCGGAGGAGGGGCGCCGGGCTCGACTCTAGGATGATGAAATGCCCGTAGCGATCGCCGTGCGCGCGCGCCTGTTTGCGCGGCTGCGCGAGCAGGCCGGGACGGATACGGAGATGCTCGAGCTTCCCGCGGCCTCCACCCTGGCCGATGTGTACGAGGCCCTGCGGCGACGGCACCCAGCGCTGGAGTCAGACCGCAGCGCCGTGCGCGCCGCGCTCAATCGGGAGTTCAAGGACTGGAGCGAGCGGGTCGCTGACGGCGACGAGGTGGCCTTCATCCCGCCTGTGAGCGGAGGAGCTCATGGTGTGGGCGTCCTTTTCGAGCTCACTGCCGACCCCCTTGACGCTCGGCGCCTCGAGGCTGCGGTGTCGCACAAAGGCGCCGGGGCGATCTGCACTTTCACGGGCGTGGTGCGTGACAGCTCGCGCGGCCGCTCGGTGACGCACCTCGAGTACGAGGCCTATTCAGAGATGGCCACCGCTCAGATGCGCAGGCTCGGCGACGAGATCGCCGAGCGTTGGCCCGAGGCGCGGGTCGCAATGGCCCACCGCACAGGCAGGCTCGAGATCGGAGAGGCGTCAGTCGTCGTTTCGGTCTCGTGCCCGCACCGCGCAGAGGCGATCGCGGCGTGCAAGTGGGGGATCGACCGCCTCAAAGAGTCCGTGCCCATCTGGAAGAAAGAGCACGCCGGCGACGGCACTTACTGGATCGAAGGGGACGAAGCGAAAGTATGAGAGGGAACCCAGAATGGTTCCCTCTCATCGCGCGTGCGGCTTCGCCGCAGGCGCTGCTCTCTTTCCGGCATATGGATGGGATTTGTCTGAGGATTGGTTTCTCCACGCCACGCCCGGTGGGGTGAGAGACAAAGTCATGGCCGGGGGACCCGGCCAACCCCGCAACGCTAGTGAGCGAAAGTATGAAAAGTATTAGGGGGAACCGCCGGTCGGCCTAGTCTTTCACCCGAGCGACCGAGAGGCCGTCGCGGATCGGGATCACTACGCTCTCCAGGCGCGGGTGCTTCGCCACCCATTCGTTGTAAGAGGCGACGTTGCGCGCCTGCTGGTTCTTAGGCTTGATCACCTCGCCCTGGCGCAACGCGTTATCGGCCATGAGCAGCGCTCCGGCGTCGAGTCGTTCGAGGCACAGCTCCCCGACGCGGCGCGTCACATCCTCTGAGGGAAAAGAGTTCAGCAGGTCGATGAAGCAGGCGTCGAATTTGGCCTCCAGCTTTTGGAGGCCGCCCACCGCGTCCTCCTCCAACACCAACGCCCGCTTTCCCAAACCCGCATCGGAGAAATTGGCGCGTGCACGCTGGGCCCTCTTGTGGTCCACCTCGAATGTTGTCAGCGAACCGCCCTCTGCGCCGCGCAGCAGCCAGATGCCGCTGTAGCCGATGGCGGTGCCGAGCTCGAGGACGCGCTTGGCGCCGGCGATCTTCACGAGCAGGCTCAAGAGCGCTCCTTCGTGGGTTTCGACGATCGGGATGTTCTCGCGCCGCGCCTCGTCTTCCATGCGCGCGAGCACCGGATCGCGTGGCGGAACGAGGCCGTCCAGGTAGGCCTGTAGCTCCTCGGTGACCTCTACTGTTCTCATCGCTGTCGTAATCCTCCAACAAAATCGTCCAACAGCGGCTGCAGGGTGACGATGTAGTCCGACATTCGATCGACCGCGCCGTCAAGCACGTTCTCGTCGAGCTGTGGGGCGCGCATTGTCTCGTACAGGCGGGACCAGCCTCGGTCCCACGGCTCCAGCTCGGCGTGGGGCAGCTGCGCCTTGACCTCGATCACGTGCGCACGGAAGAAGCTGAACGCCTGCTCGTTTTCCTCGCGCGAGCCTTCGAAGTGGAGGCCGATCTCGAGGCGGCCGTCCCCGGTGTGGTGCCAGACCTCGTAATGGAACTCGGGACGGGCGTAGTGCAGCTTCATCAGACGGCCGCGCCCACGGGCGCTGATGAACGTGCGCAGAGCTGCCGGCAGCCTCGCTTTCACCCCCTTGCGCAGACCGCTGAAGAATTCCCCCGGAGCGAGTACGGTGCTGCTTGCCAACTCGCCGAATATAGCCGCTGGTAAGCTGCCACCAGTGGGATACGTACCGACTGTTACGGAGAACGAAGGCGGCAACCGCGAGCGGACCTTCGACATCTACTCGCGACTGCTGAAGGACCGCATCATCCTGATTGGCAGGCCGATCGACGACGTCGTGGCCAACCTCGTCGTCGCGCAGCTCATGTACCTGGCGGCGGACGATCCGACGAAGGAGATCCAGATCTACGTGAACTCTCCCGGCGGCTCGGTCAGCTCTGGCTTCGCGATCTACGACACGATGCAGTACGTCCAGGCACCGATCTCGACCGTGTGCATCGGCCGAGCCGCGAGCTTCGGCACGGTGGTCCTGATGGCCGGCGCAAAGGGTCGCCGGTTCTCACTTCCGAGCTCGAACATTCACATGCACCAACCGTTGATCGGCGGCCGCGGCCTGCAGGGTCAGGCCAGCGACCTCGACATCCACGCACGAGAGATCATCCGCATCAGGGGCGTTCTGAACGAGCTGATCGCCAAGCACACGGGCCAGCCGCTCGAGCGCGTCGAGCGCGACACCGACCGGGACTTCTTCTTGACTCCGCAGGAAGCCGTCGACTACGGGCTGATCGACGGGATCATCCAGCAGACGTCGGTGCCGGTCCTCGCCGCCACGAAGTAACTCCCCCAGCCCGAAGGCACACCCAGCCGATCGTCAGCACGCCCACGACCGCAGGAACCGGCGCGGGGGCGATGGCCGCGATCACCGCACCCACCGAGAGCAGCAGCCAGTCGTACCACTCGGCCTCGCCCCAGATCGCAAGCGCGACGGTGATGAGGACGAGGTCGGTGGGCAGGGCATGGGGCGCCACGAGGACTCCTCCCGCGACGAGGACGGCTGCAGCCGGCCGGAACTCGGTTCCGCGATGCCTGGCCAGCGCGAGTACCGCGACCAGCGCCACGAGCGATAGGATCGCCACCGCGTAGCTCTCGAAAGCCGTTGGGAGCGCCGTGCCGAAGTGAGCGAAATCGACCTCGCGGCTGCCAGGGCTCACAGGGCCGTTGAGTGCTGGCAGCCACTGGAGAACCCACCGCGGGTTGAGCAAGGCGGCCGCCCCCGTCAGGGCCAGGCCTGCGGCAGCCCAGCCGCCGAGTACTCGCCATCGCCTGGTCACCAGCAGGGCGGCGCCCACCGGCAGCATGAGCTGTGGCTTGACCAGCGTGAGCCCCAGGCAGAGTCCGGCAACGAACTGGCGCGACCACAGCGTGACGGCGGCGCCGATCCCCAACGCGACCATGCCATCGACCTGGGCGTTGAGCAGCAGAAGCGCCGTCGGCACCGAGGCAAAAGCCGGCAGGATGGCTGTTGGTCCGCGCGGCCGCACGGCCAGATAGAGGCCGAGCGCAAGCGAGGCAAGGCCGAACAGGATCCACAGCCGGCCGCCGAGGTTCGTTCCGAGCAGCTCGAACGGGACCGCGAAGAACCCGACCCAGGCCGGCGAGACGAACGGCAGGATCCCGTTGATGCCGAGCGTGATCAAGGTTCGCCCGCCGGTGACGTCGAGCTCGACACGGCGCTGGACGTCGAAGTCGTAGAGATGGCCCGGGTCGCTGACCAGGATTCGAGCCCCGGTGGCGAACGCCGGCCAGTCGGAGTTGATGACGTCGTTTTCGCCCTCGACCAGCGGATAGATCACGAACGCAACCGCGACTCCGAGCAAGGCGACCGATCCTCGCCAGCGCCAGCGCGTCAATTCTCAGACTCGATCTGGAGACCGCGCATGACCGGCGCGAGCAAGGCACCCTGAACCAATAGAGACAGCAGCACCACGCCATAGGCGACGACGGATAGGCGGCTGTCCACGCCGGCCAACCCGGCGACGGAAAGCGCCAGCGCAACGGACAGCGCGCCTCGCAAGCCGGCCCAGAAGGTCACGTGCCTCCATCGCCACGGGATCGATGGGCCGCGATATGCCGCGAGACTGAGCAGCCCGTAGACCGGCACGGCGCGCGTCACCAGCATGATCACGAATGCGAGCACGACGAGCCAGGCCACCGGCAGCAAGGTCCAGGCCGGCATGGCGGCGCCGACGAGGATGAACAGCATCGCGTTGAGAACGAAAGCGAGCAGGTTCCAGAAGCCGAGCAGCTGGGGGCCATGCAACCGGCCGATCTGCGCTCCGTAACGCGCCACCACGATCCCGGCGACCACCACGGCGACGATGCCAGAGGCATGCAGGAGGTCAGCGGCGAGGTAGCTGCCGTACGCGATGACCAGGGTCGCCAGGATCTCGAGCGGAGCGTCCTCCGCGAACCGGAGCAGGGCCAGGCCCAAAAACCCGACCGCAAGTCCGATGGCGGTGCCACCGCTGGTGATTTCTAAAAAGCGGATTGTGGCGTCGCTGAAGGATGGCGCCCCGCTCAGGATGGTGGCCACCACCGCGGAGAAGACCGCGACGCCGGTGCCATCGTTGAAGAGGCTTTCGCCCTCGAGGATCGTCGCGAGCCCCGCCGGCGCCTTCAGCCGGCGCAGCAAGGAGATGACAGCGATCGGATCGGTCGCCGCGAGGATAGCCCCGAGCAGCATCCCGCTCCCCCAGCTGAACCCGAGCGTCAGATGGGCCAGCCCCCCGATCAAGAGGACCGTCATCGCCACCCCGACGGTGGCCAGCAGCCCGACCGGCAGCATTCGCCGCCTCAGCTCCACGAGGTCGAGCGTCAGGGCAGCCTCGAACACCAGCCCGGGCACGAATGCCAGCAGGATCACGTTGCCGCCGAGACGTGGGAACTGGCCCCCCGGCAGCAGTCCTACCGCGATTCCCGCCGCGGCAAGCACGACGGGGTAGGGGAGCAGGCGCGCCCGCTTCGAGACGAGGCCGAGCACCGTCGCGAGTGCCCCGACCAAGATGAGCAAGAGCAGAAAACGCTGTTCTGCCGTCATGTCAGCTCACACCTGGGCCCGCGCGAACTCACGGCGAAGCCTCCGACTGAGGGCCCCCGCGAACTCACGGCGAAGCCTCCGAGTTCGTGGGGTCTTTCGTGGGGTTGTTTCGTGGGGTCTTCATAGCTCGAGCGTCATGCCGTCGCGGGCGGCTTTGACCTCAGTCCCGATGCGCTGCGTCATGTCGGCGGCGAGCTCCCACGGATGCGCGCGCCATACGGTCATGCCGTAATGAGTGAGGATCGCGAGGCGCGGCTTGGCCTCGCGGATGATCCGCTCCGCATCGTCGAGGCACAGGTGCGGCAGCTCGGCGCGGCATTGCATGAGCACGACATGGATCACCATCACGTCCGCCTTGTGCTGTTCTGCGATGCCGTCGTAGTAGGCGGAGTCGGTCACCCAGCCGAGACGGTTGCCGAAACGGAAGCCGTAGGTCTCGACCTGGTGCAAGTGACGTGGGCTCGTCGTAAACGTGACAGAGCCCACCGTATACGAGACCTGTGGCTCGAGCCGGACGACCTCCTGCGGAAAGCTGCGCAGGTAGCTCAGGACGACGGGGTCGACGTCGAGGGCGTCGGACGGGCAGAAGAGGCGGCCGCGCCGCGCGAAGCCACCCTCGGTCATCGCCTCGACCATGACATTCACGTCGCCTGAATGGTCGAGGTGGCGGTGACTGAGGACGATCGCGTCGAGCTTGGTCAAGTCGACCTTGCGCTTGGCGTACTGCACGATCGCGCCGGGACCGGGGTCGAGGCTGATCCGGGTATTCCCATCTTCCAGGTAAAGGCCGCCGGAGGCGGCCAGCTGCTTGGCGACCATGAACCGCGCGCCGGCCGTCCCCATGAACGTCAACTTCATGTCTGAGCTCCTCCCCGCTCGCCGGGGAGGTCCGGCGCAGCCGGGGTGGTCGGATCCCCACCTCCCCGCTCGCCGGGGAGGTCCGGCGTAGCCGGTCTGGTCGGATTCTCACCTCCCCGCTTGCCGGGGAGGTCCGGCGCAGCCGGGGTGGGGGGGCCCAGCTCGGCAACGTCGCTCAGAGCAGGTACTGTCTTCTCGCCGAAGTAGCGGTCGTACAGCTCGGTGACGCGCTCGAGGGTGTCGATTTCGTCGACCGGCTTGTCGTCGCGGATGCGGACGATGCGCGGGAAGCGAAGGGCGTATCCGCTCTTGTGGCGGGCGGAATGCTGGATCGAGTCAAAGGCGACCTCGAGCAGGACCTCTGGTCTCACCAACCGGACGTGGCCGTGATCCTCGACCGTGATCTCAAGAAAGCGCCTGGTCATGGTCGCGATCTCTGCGTCGGTGAGTCCCGTATAGGCCTTGCCGACGTTCACGAGCCTCCCTGTGCTCGTGTCCTTCACGGCGAACGTGTAGTCCGAGAGGACGCCCTTACGCTTGCCGTATCCCCATTCGACGGCGGTGACGGCGACGTCAAGGGTCGCCAGTGGCCGTTTCAGTTTCAGCCACGCAAGGCCGCGGCGCCCCGGCGTATAGGTGCTGAGCGGAGATTTCACCATCAGCCCCTCGTTGCCGCGCGCGCGGGTCTCAGCGAAGATCCGGTCAAGGTGGTCAGGTCCCGTCGCCTCCTCGACGCGCGCCAGGAGAAACGGATGCTCGAGACCCAGACCTTCCAGAAGCCTTCTCCTGGTTTCGAGCGGCGCGTCCAATACGGACCGGCCATCCAGCCACAGTAAGTCGAAGATGACGAGAACGACGGGTACCTCTTTGCGAAGCTCGGTCGAGACCTTCCTGCGTCCGAGTCGTCGCTGCAACTCGAAGAACCTCAGGACCCGGCCGTCCCGATGCGCCAGCACCTCGCCGTCGAACAGCACGTCGTGGCCGATTGAAAGCACGTTCTCAACCAGCTCGGGAAACGAGGCTGTCGTTTCTTTGAGGTCGCGGGAGAAGAGCTCGACTCGGTCGCCCTGGCGGTGAAGCTGGCAGCGAACGCCGTCGTACTTCTCCTCGGTCCACACGCTGCTCGCACCCATCCGCTCGAAGACTTCGGCTGCGGTCTCCACCGGGCTTGCGAGCATGAAGCGCACCGGCTGGAACGGGGTGACCTGGGTGGTGTCGAGCTGCTTGTGCTTGCAGCGGACCGCAGTCTCGCCGATGTCCCCGCTGATCAGGTGGACCTGCTTGACCTGCGTGAGCGACACGTCGAATGCCTCGGCGATGGCCGCTTCGACGAGGCCCTCGCTCAAGCCGATGCGCAGCTCGCCCGCGATGATCTTGATGAAGAAGCGTGCGGCCTCCGGGTGCAGGCGGCGCAGGAGCCGTTCGAGTGGCGCGGCTTTGGCCGAACCGCGCGCCGTGCGAATCGCCTCCAGCGCCTCTTCGATTTCCTGCAATGAGACCGGTTCCGGTTGTGTGCGGCCTTCGAGCACTTCACCCGCCCAGTCGCCGACGTCCGAGTGCTTGCGAAAGATGCGATCGAGCTCATCCTCATCGCGGCCCGACAGTGACGACACGACCTTGCTGACCGCAGACCAACCGAGCCCCAGCGTCCTTCTTTGCGACGGGCTGAACGCGCGCCCGCTCATGAACACGGACGCGCGGCGCAGGTCGTCATCGTCAAGACTGCGCAGGTACGCTGCGAGGATGCGTGTTTTCTCGAGCGTGGCGGACGTGGAACCGACCGCCGCCGCGGCACGGGCGAAATCAAGCACCGACGAGTCCGAGCACGGTGGCCTATCGTAATTCGCGATGCGCCGCTGTCCATATCTCGAGGAATACCTGAAAGAGAGGCGCTCCCTGCTGCGGGTCTACAGGTTTGACTGTCACGTGGACCGCCTCTCGAAGCGCAAGTACGCTCTCAGGGACAGCCCTCCGATCTGTGTACGCAACTTCGAGGATTGCCCTCTCTATCAAGCCGAGAAGAGGCGCGAGGATCAGACGATCACGCGGTATACGGATTGAGCTGTTCGGTCTGCGCTGCGCCGGCGCTGCCCCTCGATGGCGCCTGCGTCTTCTGTCACGCGCCGATCAGCGGCGATGAGGACACGACCGAGCTGCTCGACTACCTCGTCGAGCGGATCCCCGCGGCGAAGGTGAAGCGGGGCCACCTGAACCGAGGCCCGATCACCGAGCTGATGCTCGACATAGCGGGCCGCAGCTTTCGTGCCCGCGTGAAGAACGAGGAGCTGGAGCTCTTGCCGCCGGTTCGCCTGTCAGCATGGGTGGACCTTCTGCTGACCAAGCTGAGCGACGCGGCCGCCGTCGACCCTGATCTACGCCGCGCGGTGCTCCGGTCCGGCTGGGCTCTTCGCTGATCCGTTAGCAGAGGGGGATCAGGCGCCGCTGGGTCCCGGTTCACTGAAGGACATCGCAACGTGTGATTGCCGTGCGTCTACAAAGACAACGATGTGAGTGGACTGCCCACCGGTCGAGGGGGCAACGAGATGGACGTGCCATACAGGGTACGGGAGGCAATAGCTGTCACCGATAGGTAGTGACGCCCCCCAGCATTTCGGTAAATCGCGGAACCCAGGCAGGTCTATGTGCGGGCGATTGCCGTTGTACTCAAGTGTTGCGGACGCTGCTCGCCAGCCTGCGTGACCTGGGCCGGCCTGGACGGCCAGGGCAATGGATGAGGCCTGGCCGGCGTCGACCAGAGGACGCATCTGTGTCCATGCCACGAAGGCGATGCCGGCGACGACAAGCACGACTGCTAGCGTGACTCTGGCGCGGGTGCGCATACCGACGGCCTCAGGATAGGCTTCGGCAGAAACCCTACAGGGCTAGCGCCAGCTGTTCAGTCGCCTCCAGCGCCGATGCCCTGATGCCTCGCTTCCGCAGGTGGCGGGCAAAGTCCGCCGTGTAGCCGTGCACCGTGTAAACCTGGTCGGCGCCAGACCGTTCGACGACCTCCACCAGCTCATCGAAGTCGCAATGGTCCGAGAGATCGAATGTCGCGTCGGCGCCGAAAAGGCGCGCGAACTCGGCATCCTTGGCCCAGCCCGAGACGAGCGCGGTTCTATACCGGCCCAGTCGCCGGACCTCGTCCTTGCCCGCGGGCGGGGCGATCACGACCCGGCCCGGCTCGGCCTGGCCGTCCAGCTCGACCCAGTCAGGCAGGGCGCGGCCAGCCGTCGCGTACTCCCGCGCGCAGGGAGCGCATCGCTTCTCGAGCGCAAAGCTGAAGCCGTAAGGCGCTAGCGCGAGCATCATCTCCTCGGTCTTGCCGAGCGCATGGCACAGGAGCACCGGCGTGACGCGGCTGTCCAGCGCGCGGCGGCACCACATCGCGATCGCTTCGATGGTCGAGTCGGGGTCGCCGAAGCGAAAGTGCGGGCGCCCGTACGTCGACTCGACGATCAATACGTCGGCTTTCGGGATGGTGGTCGAGGGCGCGCCTCCGGCTTGGCGCAGCTTGATGTCGCCTGTATAGAGAAGGGTCGTGCCGTGGTGCTCGAAGAGAAGCTGCGCCGATCCAAGCATGTGGCCGGCCGGGTGCAGCGTCACCGTGGCCTGGCCGCGCCGCATCGGCTCGCCGTAGCCGAGCATCCTCCAGCCTCGGGGCCGGCGCGACTCCGGGATCAGGGCGAGTGTCTGCGGCGTGAGGAGCGCCTCCTTGTGGCGCCTGGCGTGGTCGGTGTGCGCATGCGAGATGAAGGCGAAGGTCCTGACCACGAGTGGGTCGAGCCACAGGCGGTGCCCGGGTAGCGAGACCCCGTGGTCCCAAACGACCTCCCGGGTCACAAGACGGAATCCAGCCGGACCCGATCGTCGGTGGAGAAGAGATGTTGGGGTACCTGCGCACCCACCATCGCGTAAGCCTCAAAAGGCACGCCGATGTCCGCCACCCAGACCTCGCCGGCGAGCCGCGGCCCGTCGCCCGCGAGCAGGCCCGGCTTCGGAAGGCCGAGGGTGACTGTCGTGTGCGCCTGCACACAGGGAGCGTAGGCGACCCCGGAGTCGGCGTCGAGCCCAGAGGGCACGTCCACGGAGATCACGCGCAATTGAGATGAGTTGATGGCCTCGATCCACTTCGCGAAAAGAGCCGCAGGGGGCCTGGACAGGCCCGTGCCGAACAACGCGTCGACGACAGCCTGAGCGCCGTCGAGTCGTAGGTCGCTCGAGACCTCGATCCCGATCCGGCGCAGCGCGACCAACTCTTGTGCAGCCGCACCCTGCAGCCGCGCGGCATCCACGCAGCAGACGCGTACCAGCTTGCCCCAACGGTGGAGGTGTCGCGCCGCTGCCATACCATCTCCCGCGTTGTTGCCCACGCCGCACACGACCGTCGTTGCCGCGGGGCAGAACCGGGCAACCTGCCATCCAGCAGCCTCCATCAGCCAGTCCAGCGAGATGCCGAAGCGCTCCTGAGCAAGCGCGTCGACCTCCTTGACCTGGCGGCTGGTCAAAAGGGGTCCTCCCGAATTCACGGCGAAGCCTCCGAGCTTGTGAGGTTAATCGGCAGGCCGCTGGACGACAAACGAGCAGTAGGGGTCGCGACGGTGGATGGAATCGGACTGCGACACCGCCGTTCCGAGCAGCCTCGACAGGAGGTGCGGCGTGATCGTGCAGACCTGCGGGAACTTGAGCGCGGTGTTGCGGAACGGGCAGTTGTGGATGGTGACCTTGACGCCCTCCGCAGTCTGAGTCTGCTCCGCCAGCGTTCCGGCACGCCCGATCCAGTCCACCACTCGTTGCAGCTTCTGGTCGAAGTCGAGGCCCTCGAGATCGTGCTCGATGGCGTTCGCATGCCGGGCGGCCACGCGGGAGAAGAGCTCGTCCAGCACCTCCGGGCCGCCCATCTCCTGGACCTCCTGGAGCACCATGGTCGCGAGCTGTCCGTAGCGCTTGGGAAAGACGGAATCCGCCCGCTCGGTAAGCGAGTAGAGCAGTGCCGGCCGCCCGCGCCCGCTGCGCTGAGGGTTGCTCACGACGAACCCGTCGCGTTCTAGGTTGGTGAGGTGCTGCCGGATGGCGTTGGGTGTGACGCCGAGGTCGCTGGCCATGGTTTCCGCGCTGCAGCGTCCCTTGCGCCGGAGCAGCTCCATGACTTCCATACGGGTCGACCGGCCGGCAATCATAGGGGGCTCATCCGGGTCAAAACGGGGGCTCCCGCGAACTCACGGAGTTCGTGGGGATTTTCTGGCGGGCCATGCTAGCACAGCCCTGAAGCATTTATTACAGGCCGTCCTTGACAAATTGGAGGGGGCCCGTAAACTTGGCATCAGGAGAAAAAGAATTGACCATGATCAAGCAGGCGAGCCGCGCCATCGAACGCATGACCGCCCGGGAGATGAGGATCCAGCGTGCCAAGTACGCACGCCGGAACAAGATGCATCACATCGATAGGCTCCTTAACGAGCTTGAGATGCTGAACCTGGCCGATCAGCGACAGATGCCGCCGGTGCTCTCGGTCGCGATCAATAAAGTGATCGAGGATTCGCCCGAGGTGACGGTCCTGGCCCAGGCCAAGCCGGCCTCCGTGATGGAGGCCATGGACGCCCTGTATGAGATCCAGGACAGCTTGATGTACAACCAGATCGAGGACGAGTAGGCTCTTCGGCTACTTTCGGTAAGCCTCCAAGGCCGGTTTCGAATACGATTCCGGCCTTCTTCTTTGCCTCAGACGGTTGGCGCACGCTTTAGTAACCAGATCGGTTTGTGACCGCTCATCTGACAACTACTTCGGTCAGGTGAATCGCTCAGGGTCTGATCTGTCATCCCATCCCAAGGTTCCGCGTTCGACACCCTGAGCGAGCACCATCATGTAGCTCGCCGTGAGCGTCCTTCGCTCCGCCGTTAGGTTTCCACCCGCCAATGAGTAGATCTGGTGTGGAGGATGTTGCCGTCGTGCTCCCAGTCGACAAGAGAGGGCAGGCGGCTGGCCTTTTACCGGTGACTGCTGATGCGCTTTGTCAGGCCTACGCAGCCCGGGTCTACAAATTCGCCCAGCTGATCTCTGCTGATTCCGCCAACGCAGAAGACCTGGCCCAGGACGCTCTAGAGCGTGCGATCAGAGGGCTCCAAACATTCGATTCTACAAAGGGTGAAATCGAAGGTTGGCTGTGGCGCATCGTGGTTAATGCAGGCCGGAATGCTGGCAGGATAGCTCGGCGGCAGCGCCTCATTTTTGAAGTCCTCGTCGACCGGTGGTCGCCCGAGGAAAGATTCGTCGAAATTGGCGATCGGCTGATGACTGAGGAGGTCATCGACGCTATCCGCGCGCTATCTCGGCGCCACCGCGCCGTCATAGCCCTCCGCTTTGGGGCCGATCTGAGCTATCGCCAGGTCGGGCAGGCGCTCGGAGTCTCGGAGGCGGGCGCCCTGATGGCCACCAGACGAGCGCTGGCCATCCTCCGCAATCTCCTCTCCGAAGGGGTGCAACCGAAATGACCGATTCTCTAGAGCAATTCCTCCAAGACCTGAGCTTCGAGGTGCCGGCCGGGCTAGTTGATCGAGCCAAAGCAGCTTCAGCGGTAGGTGAGGCCACAGGGGTGGCCGACCGCCCCGAACGCGCTCACAGGAGCCAGGAATTTGCCCGTGCGATCCGAGCAGATGACCGGCCCTCGCATCGGTACGGCACGCCATCCTTCCAATGGGCTGCCGGCTTCATCGCGGCATTGCTCGCGGTGGCCGTCGTAGCCGGTCTTCTATTCGCTCGCGCCGAGCTAAGCCCGCACCGTGCGATACCGGCAGCACCTCGCGGCGCGGCGCCTACCATCAACACACAGCCCGGCCCCAGCACTTGCGCCACTCCGCGGTCCGAAACAAGTCGCATCGGGATCATCACCGAGTATCCCGTCCCTACCGACCCTGGCTACCCAGCGGACATTACCGTTGGCCGCGACGGCAGCCTCTGGTTTGCCGCCGGCGAACCTAGATCGTCCGACAGCACAGTGATCAACGTGACCGCGTCAGGATGCTTCACCGAGTTCGTGGCTCCCAGGAACGCAGACGGCTATCCCGCTGGTGTCTTTGGCGGGTTCACATTTGGACCCGACGGCAACGTCTGGTTTACCGAACGGTGGGTCGTTGGTGGCGCTGGAGCCATCGACGTGGGCCACGTGCACAAGATGACTATGTCTGGCAGCTTCACCGAATACACGATCCCCACCCCAAATGGAGACCCTGGGCCGATCACGACGGGACCGGATGGCAACCTTTGGTTCATCGAGAGAAGCGCGAACAAGGTGGTCAAGCTGACGACATCGGGCACATTCACCGAGTACGCGATCCCTATCGCAAACGGCAGGCCGATAGCGATCACGGTGGGGCCGGACCGCAACCTCTGGGTGGCTGAGATGACGAGCGAAACCCAGGCATCGAAATTGGTCAAGGTGACCACCTCGGGCAGGTTCACCATCTTCACTCTCCCCACCATCGGCAACGTGCCCCGAGGGATCACACTGGGGCCGGATGCAAATCTCTGGGTAACTGAGACATCCGCGGATGCCTTTGGAAGAGTTGCGAAGGTCACTCCTTCGGGCCTGGTCACCGAGTACACCTTCCATCACACCGATACGTATCCAACGGCGATCACGAGCGGACAGGATGGCAACCTCTGGGTCACCGAGAGTGCAACTGGATCGACGACAGCTGGCAGGGTGGCCAAAGTCAGCACCTCTGGTGTCATTACCGAGTACGCGATCCCGGACGTCTACGGCGCGCAACCGGCGATCGACAGCCCGGTTTCTCCAACCGCGATCACCGCCGGACCGGATGGCAACATCTGGTTCACAGCGGCGGACCTTGGCGAATCTCCGAGTTACGTGGCCAAACTGATAGCCGCCGCGGCCGGGGGTGCGTGATGTTTCTCAGGCGGGTTTCCAACGCGGAACCGGCCTTTTCTTTGCCTTGGCCGCCTAGATCGAGATCCCTCCCACCAGGTGACCGACCCCGGCGGTGACCGCCATTGCCAATCCGCCGCCGACGCTAACCCTGACGGCCCCGCGCAGCAGCGGCGCGCCACCTGCGCGAGCCCCTGCGATGCCAAGGGCCACCAGAGCAAGTAGAGCGCTCACAACCACGGCCACCGTCCGAGCCGAGGTGGGGACCAACAGGAAGGCGACAATCGGCAACAACGCACCGGCCGTAAAGCTCACCGCCGAGTAGAGTGCCGCCTGGACCGGCCGAGCCAGGATCTTAGCGAGGCCGAGCTCGTCACGCGCATGGGCGCCGAGCGCATCCGAAGCCATGAGCGCTTCGGCGACCTTTTCGGCCAGCTCCGTGCTAAGCCCACGGTCGACGTAGATCGCGGCCAATTCCCGCTTCTCAACCTCAGGCTGCGCCTGTAGCTCTTCTCGCTCCTGGTCGAGGTCGGCTCGCTCAACGTCTCGCTGCGAGCTGACGGATACATACTCACCGGCGGCCATGGCCATGGCTCCGGCGACCAATGCCGCTATGGCAGCCGTCAGCACGAAACTCGTCGGGGCACCGGACGCAATCACGCCGATCGCAACGCTGGCGACTGAAACAATTCCGTCATTGGCGCCGAGCACGGCCGCTCGCAGCCATCCGGCACGCTGCACCCTGTGACGGACTCTGGTGACGGTACCCACCGTGCGAAGTTTATCCGTGGGCGCCCGAGGTACCTGAAGTCAAGGCGTTAGCAGCAGTCGACAGAAGAGATTCTCTCCTAGGTTGTTGGTTGCTCTGCCCTACTGGTTGCTTTCGGCCTGGCGGATCCGCTGGCTCAGGACCTGAAGGAGCCGGTACGCGACCTCCGGGTGCTCCTTGAGAAACGGCTTGAAGCTCCATTCCGGGATGGTCGCCAGGGAGACGTCTGTGTCCGCCTTGATGGTGGCGCTGCGGCCTTCCTGGTCGAGCAGGGCCATCTCGCCGAAGGAATCGCCTGGCGCGAGCTTTCGCGACTTGCCCTGGATGGTCGCGACGGTCACCGTGCCGTCGAGGATGATCATGAAGCCGACGCCGTTCTCGCCCTTCACCACGATCTCGTGGCCGGCCGGATGCTTGACGGTCTTCATCTGCTTTTCGATGGAGCGGAGCTCTGATTCAGGCAGTCCCTGGAACAGCCTTGCTTGTCTGACCTCGACCACGCCCAGATAGTATTCGCCGCGGCTCGTTCCGACAAGGTCTGTTCTGCGCCTTAGGAGGCGCGGTCAGGCCTCCTAGCGCCCGGCCTTCTTCTCGTCCAGGAACTCCTGGTAGCGGCGGTACGCCTCCTGCTTGCGGCTGTCGACGATCTTCGTGTAGCCCTGCAGCGTGTTCAGGTTGGCGTGGCCGAGCACCTCCTGGACCAGGCGCACGTCGCCTCCGGTGACTTCGAGCAGGGTCGTGGCCGCTGTGTGGCGCGCGACATGAGGCGACTTGAACGACCAGGCGCCCAGCTGCACGCGCAGCTTGCGCACGATGAAACGCGCGCCCGCGGAAGTCAATCGACGAGCGCGATCGTCCGCAGCGGAACGGTCGAAGTTGACGAACAGCGCCATGCAAGCGTCTTCGCGCGCGCCCAGGTAGTCCTCCAGCGCGGCACGGGCATCGGCCGTGAGGTAGACGGAGCGCTGCTTGGATCCCTTACCGGTCACCACGAGGCGGTTTCCGGAGCGCGGAAAGTCTGTGCGGTCGAGCGCCAGGGTTTCGGAGATGCGGCAGCCGGTGCTGATGAGGAACTGGACCAGGGCACGGTCGCGTTTTTCGTGTGCGGTCTGGCTCGGGAGGGCGCCAAGCAGGCGGGTGAGCTCGTCGGGGTCGATGGGTTTGGGCAGGCGCTGTTCGAGCTTGGGCAGCGTGATGCCGTTCGAGAGGTCGCGATCGATCAAGCCTTCTTTCGCGATCCACCTCAGCCACGAGCGGATGGCGACAAGCGCACGTGCACGTGAAGCCGGGCTCTTCAAACGGCCGGCCAGGTGGCGTTGATACGCGCGCAGGTCGTCGTGACGCAGGTCTTCGACCAACAGCGAATGGTTGTTGGTGCCAAGAAAGCCGATCAGCTTATGGAGCTCAGAATCGTAGGCACGGACAGTGTTCGTGCTCCGATTGGCTTCAAGTTGAAGCCAGCCGAGATACTCCGTGGCGGCGGCCTGCAAATCGAGTGCCATGTCGAGGCCGACTGCATGTTGCCATACTCGTACGAGGTGGGGGCTCTTCGCGTATTGGATTCGAGCCAAGCGCCGGAGTACCGAAGCGACGACTTCGGCTTCGATCCGGAATTTACCGAACGAGTCCAGGGCATCGCGCTCTGGTTCTATCGAAAGTACTGGCGGGTCGAGGTCGATGGGATACGCAACGTTCCGGCTCATGGCCGCGCGCTCCTGGTCGCCAACCACGCGGGCATGGTTCCTTACGACGGGGCGATGATCCGCACCGCGATCATCGCCGAGCATCCCCAGCCGCGGCACGCTCGCATGCTTGTCGTCGACTGGGCTTTCGCCATGCCGTTCACGAGCATGCTGCTGACCAAGACCGGCAACGTGCTCGCGCATCCCGACAACGCGACCGCTCTTTTGGAACGCGACGAGCTCGTGGGCGTTTTCCCGGAGGGCGTCAAAGGTGCAGCAAAGCGTTACCGAGATCGCTATCGCGTCCAGCGGATGGGGCGTGGTGGATTCGTCCAGGTGGCCCTCCGAACCGGATCTCCGATCATTCCCGTCGCGGTCGTCGGGTCGGAGGAGGTACATCCGGTCCTGTTCGATCTCCAGCCGCTCGCGAGGCTTTTCGGGCTTCCTGCCGCTCCGCTCACACCGACGTTTCCATGGCTTGGCCTGGCGGGACTGCTTCCGCTGCCATCGAAATGGTTCATTGCATTCGGGAAGCCAATCGACGTTTTTCATTTCGGCCCTGAGGCGGCAAACAACTCGCGGCTGGTGGTCGAATTGACCGAGGAAGTGCGCGGCTGGATCCAGGAAACTCTGCACCGGCTGCGGCAGCGACGCCGTACGATTTTCTTCTAGGGCGGCTCCCTTCCACGGGTCGCTGTCAGACTGAGCCGATGCTCCAACGATCACTAGCCGGCTTGGCCGTAATGCTGATGGTCTTCGCGTGCGGCGGCCCTGCGTCGAACTCGAGCACAGGGCCCACAGCGGCAAGCATTGCGGTGCAGCCGGGCGACGTTCCAAGTGGCATGCACAAGTGCGACCTGTCCGGAGACATCGACAGCTTCCTGAGCAAGTCGAAGACGAAGGACCCCGCCACCTATCAATCGACCAACACGGAGTGGACCGCTGCGAAGCAGCAGGGCGCGACGGCCGCTTATGCGGCCTTCTACTCAGACAGCACCGCGCATTGCGCGAGCATCGAATCAAACTCATCGGACATCAGCAGCGCGACCTACAAGCTGGTGGTCAACTTCGCCATCCAGTTCAAAGACGAAGCAAGCGCCAGCAAGGGATACACCAGCGAATCGATCTTCGGGTTCAGCGCATCGTCGCTGAAGAGCGGCGGTACGCCGGTCGTTGAAGGTACCAAGACCGGCCTGACCCCGAACTCCATCGTGCTGAGCATCGCGGTCTCAAACCAGTCGTTCTACGTCGCCGTCTGGCAGAACAAGGTATTCATGGTCATCCTGGCGATCCTCAACCTCGACGCGGCGACCGGCAAGAGCGTCGCCCTCGCGGAGAACAGCCGGATCAAGTAGAGGGTCCAAAAGAGCGCGGAGCTGGTGCGCCTCCCGGTAAACTGGCCGGGCCGATCGCAAACGCTCGCCACGTCCCACACCGCACTCGGCGCCGGCGGGGCTCTTTGCCCCTGCTTCGCATAGCGCTCGTACTCGCGCTTGTGATCACGCTTGCCTTCGGAGTCACCAGGCTGGTGGATGCGACCGGCAAGGGGATCGCCATCGCGGGGGCGCTGACGCAGACGCCAGCACCGGTATTGGTGGCGAGCCAGGTCTCGCTACCGGGCATCGAGGCAGGCGCTTGCATGAGCCTCCCGCCGGCCCGATCCGGCTCAGGGCAGACCGTCTTCATCGATCCAGGTCACGGAGGTCTGGATCCCGGTGTGGTGGGCGGGACAGACGCGCACCAGTTGCTCGAGAAGGATGCCACGCTCGCCGTGGCCTCTCAGTTGAGCGACCTGCTTCGAGGGGCCGGCTATCGCGTCGTCATGGCACGAACGCTCGACTCGACGGTGGTCAAGCTGTCGCCTTCTGATTCGATACTCGGCTCGCTCACCGCCACCGCCGAACATCGAGACCTGGTCACGCGTGCAGCTTGCGCAAATGCCGCCGGTGCCACCGTACTGTTGTCGATTCATTTCGACGCGTTTTCCGACCCGACAGTGGGCGGTACGGAGACCTTCTACGACTCCGCCAGGACCTTCGCACCGGCGAATCGCCGGCTTGCAACCGACCTCCAGTCAGCCCTGGTCGGTGCCCTCGCCACGCCTGATCGCGGCGTGTGGACCGACGACCAGCTGGCCGCTCCTACGCTCACGAGCTCGGGGAGTACATACGGTCACCTCATCGAGCTCGGTCCGATGTCTGCGGGCTGGGTCGACGAACCGAGCCAGATGGCCGGTGCTCTGGTCGAGCCGCTGTTCTTGACCAACCCCGCCGAAGCCCGGATGGCGACTGATCCAGCCGGGCAGCAAGTGATCGCTGCGGCCCTCGAGGCCGGACTCGTGAAGTTTCTGTCCGGCGGCTGACGGGCGCGCTGGTGCGCCTGGCAAGAATCGAACTTGCTGCCTCTTGCTCCGCAGGCAAGCGCTCTATCCGGTGAGCTACAGGCGCGAGTGGTTCAGTCGCCGGCCGCGCGCAGGGCGCTTCGCTCAGTTTAATCGAGCGTCGATGGCCGTCGTAGCCGCCTTGAACGTGGCGGCGTCGAGATTACTGACCACGACGAGCGCGACGAAAACCGATTTGTGCCAGCAGGCCAGCTGCACGGGCGCACGATCGTAGGTCCAGGAGCTCAGGCCAAGCCCGGTGGCTGTCCCGCGAGTGACGCCAGGACGAATTTCGGCCGGCACGGGCGGCTCGAAACCGAAGACACCGGATCCCCACGCGCGATCGGCCTGCCCAGGGTCGGCGAAGAGTCCAACGAACGCCGTGACCGATTTGACGTTCGAGGTTGCCGCCAGCTCGGCGTTACAGGCGGCCGGGCTCGCGGTGAAGAGGGAGATGGCGCCGGCTGTCGCACCGGCGACGCGAAGCTGCTCCCACTGCGCACCGACCTGGCCGGCCAGGGTCGCGTCCGCGTGCGCGAGGGTCGTGACGTAGACGTCGATCGGACCTGAACCCAGGCACGGGCTGAGCCCGGCCGGAATATCCGCCGACTGCAAGACTGCGTCCGTCGCCGCGGTATGCGGAGTTGGGGTGGGCAGCGGGCTGGCCACGGGATTCGTGTTGCCGCTCTGACATGCAGCGACCAGGGCGCTCAGAGCGAGGATCGTGATGAGCCGTCTCATGGGGAGCGCAGCTTACTATCGTCGCCTTCACTAGACTGGTGAGCCGATCCGCGCCTGTAGCTCACCGGATAGAGCGTTCGGCTCCGGACCGAAAGGCAGCAGGTTCAATTCCTGCCAGGCGCACCACTCTTGTCAGAAGCTTTTAGTTCGGCAGCTTCCTGATCGCGTCGCCGGGTCGCACCGTGCCGGCCACCACGACCCGGCAGTTAGCTCCTCGTAGGCGAAGCTCGCGCCCGATTGGAGAGTTGACGAATCTAAGCGCATCGACGCCGAAGCGGGCTGAAAACTTCGCGCACCCCGTGTGCGGGGCCTCGCTGAACTCGATCACCGCCGACCCGATCTGAACCCGGCTCCCGGGGGGCAGGTTGGTGCGGCTGAGGTCGAGGTCCACAAACAGCTGGTCACCTGCGAGGGGCCAGCGCTCGCGTTCGCCTGCGATCGCGGCCGCTGCCCTGGCGTTCATAAGGGTCAGCTGCGCTTCCAGATCGGGAGCGCCGTCAGCGGTCCGGCTGTTGCCACGAGCGCGCCAGCTGTCGCCTTCGAGGCCGTTGTGGACGTCGAGCCAAGCTTCGGTCAGAATCTCCCGCTCGTCCACAGCCGGCCGCCGGGCGATCAACTCGACGGTCCCGCTGTTCGCGGGCGCCTCGCGGATGTGATCGAGGCTCCCTTCAAGTTGGGTCAGCTCGGCGTTCTGCAGCATTCTCGTATTTTGCCGGAGCCGCGGCCCGGCTGGGTCTAACGCATGCTCAGCCCGGGGCGCGGAGGCCAGCTTCGAACTCGTATCGCTACGTGGGCTTCTCGCCCAGGTAGAGGGTCTGCTTGCCCATCAACCACCACGCCGGTGGAAACGCGAGATAGGCACGCACCAGCAGGGGATGTTGTGGCAAGCGGCTTTTCGTCGTGTACGGCATGAATCGTGTGATCACCTTCTTGGTCTCGAAGCCCGCCATCACTGCCGCCTCGGCAAGGCTCTTCTCGGTGAGCGCGGTTTGGTGGTCGATGAAATCCCAGTACGAGCCGCCGATCAGCCGGATGTTCGGCTGCAGGATGAGCACGCGGCCGCCTGGCTTCAAAAGAGAGAATGTCACCCGAAGCTGTTGGAGCACCGTCTCAGTCGATGAAAGGTGCTCGAGGTAGTTGCTGAAGAAAGCAAGGTCGAAGTGATCGTTGGGCATGACATGTGCCAGCTCCAGCCCGCTGGCATGAACGAAGTGCACGTCCTTGGGCAGCGCGTCTTCGACGTCGCGGATGTCCGTCGCCCAGCGATCCGCGGCCTTGATATTGCGGATGAAATAACCGAGGTCGCACGCGATGTCGACCACGCGCGCGTTCGGCACGATGAAGAGCTGCAGGTACCGGCCGAGCTCGCGCCAGATGGCTTCCTTGGCCGCCTGATCGGCCGCGTCAAAGCGCTGCTCGTAGACCTCTTTGAGCACAATCGCTGGCACCGGACCGGTGGCACCATGCCCGTGTGAAGGTTCTTCGTCCACTCGCTTGATCGTGCTGGCCACCGTCCACGTCAACGATAGCGCCCGGGGTATCGGTCGCCCCGGCTCTCAGCGATAGACCAGATTCGCTCCGAACCTCTTGAATCCGAGCCGCTCGTACACCCTCGCCGCCGCGTCGTCGGCCGCGTCGAGGAAGACGAAGTCCCCGCCCGAGGCGAAATGCCGGGCGACCAGGTCGGACGTGACCGTCGCGGCGACGCCTCGCCGCCTCTTGTCTGCCGATGTCACAACCCCGACGATCTCGGCGCCCCCCCTCAAGGCGTGCGAAATGCCCGTACCGGCCGGCTCGCCATTCAGCCACGCGAGCAGGTAGCAGCTTGTTACCGATGCAAGGTCCTTTCGAAGCTGCTCGATGGGGGGAACCACCCGGTCCTCATCTCCGCCGTCCGTCCAGCGAATTGTCTGGAACGCCCACAGGTCTTCGGTATGCGACGCGGCGGAAAGGAGCCGCAGTGTCACCTCAGGCGCGGCGAACGGCTTGAACCGGTCAGGCCTGCAGGCCATCAACGGGTTGCGCTCGGCGAATGTGAATCCGGCGGCTTCCAACCAGCTTCCCACCTGCGGAAAAAGCGCCTCGTTGTACTCGACCTCGAGCGCGGTCTGGCGTTCGTTGAAGACCGCACGCAGGTTGGCGACGGCCTCCTTCGTCTCTTCCTCGGTCGTCGTCCCGTCGACGATCGTCACCCAGCCGCCGGGCTGATTCACGGCCGGAACCACAGCTCGGAATGGTCCGAACGAATGCAGCTCTGTGCCGGCCGGGTGCTCGGTGAGCGCGGCCACCTGCCACGCTTGAAAGCGCTCCGCATCCTCATCCGGTTGATCGCGCGCCACTGATCGCAAGTTTGCGACCTAAGGCCGGCCACCGTAGGCTGAACCCCATTGAATGACAACGCGTTCGCCATCGAGCTTTTCAGGGGACTGCCCGAGCGCTACGACGTGCTGGCCGAGGTCCTGTCTTTCTGGCAGAACAGGCGATGGCGTCGCGAACTGGTCGAGCACATTGCGTTGCACGAACCGACCACCTTGCTTGACGTCGCCACAGGGACTGGTGGTGTGGCGATCGCGCTGGCGGCTGAGACAGAGGCCCGCATCACAGGCGTTGACATCAGCGATGCGATGCTCGCGCGCGGTCGTGAACGGGTCAGGAGGTCGGCCCTGGCCGGCCGGATCACGCTCGAGCCGGCTCGGGCCGAAGCGCTTCCTTACCAACCGGAGTCCTTCGATGCCGTCAGCTTCACCTACCTGTTGCGCTACGTCGACGATCCAGCCGCGACCATGGCGGAGCTCGCCCGTGTGATCCGGCCGGGCGGCCACATGGCGAGCCTCGACTTCTATGTCCCGCCGAGCGTGGTCTGGCGGGCCGCATGGCGGGCCTACACGCGCACGCTGCTGCCGGCCGCAGGCCTGCTGCTCGGCGGCAAGGCTTGGTGGGACGTCGGCCGGTTTCTCGGCCCGAACATCGAGAGCCATTACGCGCTCTGGCCGATCGAGCGGATTGTCGATGCCTGGAAGGCGGCCGGGATGGTGGAGGTTGGATGCCGGGTCATGAGCCTGGGTGGAGGAATCGTGATGTGGGGAACAAAGTCATAGCAATACCTGAAGCGCTCGCGCCGGCCTACTACGCCGCTCACACCACCGGGTGGCGCCGAGACGTCTGGGCCGTGCTCCATCCGCCGTACACCGCGTGGCACCTCTCCTACGTGTTGATCGGCGCCAGCCTGGCCCCGACCTTGAACATCGTCCGGCTGGTCGCCAGCGTCCTCGCCTTCTTCCTCGCTGTCGGCATTGCCGCGCATGCGCTCGATGAGCTCAGGGGCCGGCCACTGCAGACAGAGATCCCGGGCGCCGCCCTGATGGCGGCGGCCGCGATCGGTCTGCTGGGCGCTGTCAGCCTTGGGATCGCGGGTGTCTTTGTGGTGGGGCCGTGGCTTATCCCCTTCATCGCGATGGGTATCTTCTTCGTGTTTGCGTACAACCTGGAGCTCTTGCGCGGACGTGTGCACGGAGACTTCTGGTTCGCGCTCTCCTGGGGCGCCTTCCCAGTCCTCACCGCGTACTTTGCGCAGTCCGGCCGGCTGTCGCTCGCCGCGCTGGTGGTCGCGATTGCCGGTTACGCCCTCTCGTATGCGCAGCGGATGCTCAGCACCCCGGCCCGGCTGCTTCGCCGGCGCAGCAGGTCGGTGACCGGTGCTTTGACTTTGAGCGACGGCTCGCAGGTTGCGCTCGACAGCGCGACATTGCTGCGCCCTCTCGAGCGAGCGCTCGCGGCGCTCTCGTGGGGCATCGTCGCGCTGTCACTAGGGCTCGTTGCGTCGCGCCTGGTTTGATTCCGTGGTGCAGTCCCCAGCGGTCCTCCCGGATGCACCACTAAGATTCGGCCTGTCATGAAACCGACCGAAGTGGTGCTTGCCAAACCGCTGCTCCGGGGGTGGTCACACGCGGCAGCCGCGCTGGTTGCGATAGCCGGGCTCATCGCCCTCATCGTGATCACGCGCCATGACACCGCAAAGCTCGTCTCGATGGTCATCTATGGGACGGCACTCGTCCTCCTGTTCGGAGTCAGCGCCACGTATCACATCATCAACTGGCCGCCGAAAGCGAAGAACTGGCTGCGCCGCGCGGACCACGCGACAATCTTTGTCTTCATCGCGGCGACCTACACGCCGCTGGTCTTCAACGTGCTGGAAGGGTGGTGGCGCGTTGGGGTACTGGCCGCGGTCTGGATTTGCGCAGCGGCCGGCGTCGCGGGGGCCGCGCCTTTCCTGCGCATCCCGCGCCAGCTTCTCGCATCCCTATACCTCGCGATGGGCTGGGTGGCGGTGGTCGCATTGCTGCCGTTGACCGCGGCGCTTGGATGGGTGGCGGCGCTTTTGATGGCGCTGGGTGGCCTCCAGTACTCGCTGGGGGCTGCCGCGTACGCGTTCAAGCGGCCGCGCTTGTGGCCGCGCGTCTTCGGTTATCACGAGCTGTTCCATCTGGCCGTGATCAGCGCGAGCGTGACGTTCTACGTGATCGTCGTCCACTACGCGGTCCCGTTCCACCGGACGGGTTAGCCTTCATCTCCCCCGCAAGGGGGAGGTCGGCGCGCTTTAGGGGCCCCCGCGAAGTCGAAGACTTCGTGGGGTAAAGCGTCGGGTTGGGGGCGGTGGGCCTAGACGGGGGGGACTCCGTGCTTGCGGTTCGGGCGGGCAGAGACCCGAGTCGAGTAAGCCCTGAAGCGCGCGATCAGCGAATCGCGCAGCTGCTCGGGCTCCACGACGTCGTCGACGATGAGGTTGGCAGCGAGCTTGTAGAGGTCGACGTCCTCGCGGTACTCGTCCTCGAGCTGTTTGCGGCGCGTCGCCCTGTCTTCCTCGGGCAGCTCTGCGAGCTTGTTGAAGAAGACGGCGTTGACCGCAGGCTCCGGGCCCATGACCGCGATCTGGGCTGACGGCAGCGCGATCACGCAATCAGTGTCGAAAGCTGGGCCCGCCATCGCGTAAAGACCTGCACCGTATGCCTTGCGGACGATCACGCAGATCTTCGGCACGGTGGCCTCGGAGACGGCGCTGATCATCTTCGCGCCATGCCGGATGATGCCGCGACGCTCGACGTCGGTGCCGATCATGAAGCCGGGCACGTCGGCCAGGAAAAGCAGCGGGATCTCGAATGCATCGCACAACCAGATGAAACGGGCTGCCTTGTCGGCCGAGTCGCCGAAGAGCACGCCGCCCTTCTGCATCGGCTGATTGGCGAGGATGCCCACCGCGTGCCCGTCCAGGCGGGCGAAGCCCGTGAGCAGCTCCTTCGCGAACAGCTTCTTGATCTCGAGCCAGCTCCCTTCATCGACGATGGCTTCGACCACCTTGCGCATGTCGTAGCCCCGCTGCGCCTCGTCGGGGATCAGCTCGCCGATTGGCTTGGACCCGACGCGCGCAGGCTTCGCCGCGCGCACGGCCGGCGTTTCTCCGGACCTCTGCGGCATGAAACTGAAGTAGGCGCGCGCGAACTCGATCGCCTCCTTCTCATCGGCTACCAGGGCATCGCCACAGCCGCTTTCGGTGCAGTGCATGCGGGCGCCGCCGAGCTCCTCGAGGGTCACCTTCTCGCCGACGACGACTTCGACCATGCGAGGTGACCCGAGGTACATCGATGCGTTGCCCTCGACCATGATGACCACGTCACAAAAAGCCGGGATGTAAGCGCCACCGGCCGCCGACGGTCCAAACAGGAGGCAGATCTGCGGCACCTGGCCGGACAGCTGGACCTCATTGAAGAAGATGCGTCCGGCGTGGCGGCGGCCCGGAAACATGTCCACCTGGTCGGTGATTCGTGCGCCGGCGGAATCGACGAGGTAAAACAGCGGGACGCGGATCCGCGCGGCTGTTTCCTGGATGCGCACGATCTTCTCCACGGTGCGGGCGCCCCAGCTGCCCGCTTTGACCGTCGGGTCGTTGGCCATCACGGCCACCTGGCGGCCGTCGATGGTGCCGAGCCCTGTCACCACCCCGTCCGCGGGCAGCTCTTCCGCCAGGACGTTCGCGTAGAGCCCGTCCTCGACGAATGAGCCCCCATCCAGAAGGAGGTCGAGTCGCTCGCGCGCAGTGAGCTTGTGCTGTTCTCGGAGCTTCTGCAAGTAGCGCGTGCCACCCTTCAACGCCCGTTCGCGGAGCTCTCGATGCCGCGACTTACCCGTCGAGCTCACCGTCCCTTGAAGTCCGGCTCGCGCTTTTCGAAGAAGGCCTTGATGCCTTCCTTCGAATCTTCGGTCAGCGTGATCAACGTGAACTGGCTGTGCAGGTAAGCGAGGGCGGCCGCGAACTCCATGTCCTGCTGACGGTAGAACGAATCGCGACCGAGCCGCATGGCCAGGGGCGACTTCTTGGCCAGCTTGTCCGTGATCTCCTTGACGGCGGTGTCGAGGTGGTCGTGTGGCACCACCCGGTTGACCATGCCGAAAGCCTGCATCTGCGTGGCTGTCCATCGGTCGCCGAGCATCTCCATCTCGAGCAGGACCTTGCGCGGCAGGTTGCGCGACAGGATGGCCTGGATCATCATCGGCCAGATCCCAACGTTAATCTCCGGGGTGCCGAAGGTCGCGGTGTCGGTCGAGACCACGAGGTCGCACGAGCAAGCAAGCCCGAGGCCGCCGGCAAGTGCGTGCCCGTTGATGCGGCCTACGATCGGCTTACCCAGGCTCGCCATCAGGGTGAACAGCTCAACGAAGAGTTCTCGCGCGCGATGGCGCTCGAGGTCGGTTATGTCCCCCTCGAAGCTTGCGAGGTCCGCACCCGCGCAGAACGCCCTGTCGCCGGCGCCCGTCAAGACGACCACGCGGACCTCTGGCTCCTTCTGGCACCAGCGAAACGCCGCCGCCAGGTCTCGCAGCATGGCGCCGGAAAGCGGGTTGCGCTGTTCAGGGCGGTTGAGCATGACCGTGGCCACATGCCCGTCGATCGAGAGCGCCGCCTGCTCTAGGTTCGGAATTTCACTCATTGGTCGTAAGTCGTCGTAGGACCTGCTTGAGTGCCGGGATCTCAATCATGTCGTAATCCTAGGTTGGAGGCTATCCGAGCAGGTGGGTAGCGATGGCGATGCCGACCAAGATCAGCACAGCGCCACCAATCTCCTCGCTCCATTCCTCGACGCCTCTCCCGAGCCGGTGGCCGAGCTCGAGCCCCACCAGCGACATGGCGACGCTGATTGCGCCCATCGTGACGGCCGCGAGGACGATGGGAATCTGGTACACGGCAAGAGCGAAGCCCACGGCCAGGTTGTCGATGCTCAGCGCAAGGGCGGTAACGATGAGGCGGTGCGTTTGCAGTCCCTGCGGTGCTGCGTCCTCGCCCTTCACCTGCCGCCCCTGCCAGATCGTGTAGACGCCGGTAAGGATCAGGATGGCGCCGGCGACGTACCCGGCCAGGTTCTTTCCGATGTAGCCCGCGACCGCCGCCCCAAGTACCAGCCCGATGAGCGGCATGAGGGCCTCGAAGACTCCGAACGCCACGCCGACGCGGATCCTGGTCCGGGCGTCGATTCCGCTCAGGCCGATCCCGATCGCCCCGGCAAAGTTGCTGAGGCCGACAGACACGCTGACGAGCAGCAGGCCGAACATTCCGGACACGGGCGTAACTATATGGAGACGCCGAGATTCGGCATTTTGCTGGCAACGCTTAACAAAAACACTTTGCCGGATTGACAAATCGGATTCAGAATTGCACCGAATCTGCAAACGCCCCTGTCACCCAAAGTTAGGCTCACAGTCGCTTAAACCATATAATCCACCCCACCAAGAACGATATGAAGCTCAGGCAGCGCGAACCTATCGCGGCCACGGCCGCGGCCTCACCAGCCGGCACGATCGATCTCGACAAGCCAATTTTCACGCTCAGCGTGGCTTCCGAGATCCTGGAGGTCCATCCGCGGACCTTGATGATGTACGAGCACTTGGGGATGATCCAACCGAAGCGGACGGTGACGAATCGCCGGCGCTACTCGCGCCGGGACGTGATGAAGCTGCAGGCCATCCAGACGCTCACTCGCGAGCATCACGTCAATCTCGCCGGCGTTCGCTACATCCTTGCGCTGCTCAAGCGGCTTCACAACGCGGGTGTCGAAGCACCGGATGGCCTGAAAAACCTGGACGTGTCGCAGCTCGACGTCTGAATAACCCCCGGTTCCGGGTTGATGGAAGGTATATGTCAAAGAAGAGAAGACGCTTAGAGATCAAGGTCGAACCCCTGCCGGCTCCTTTCCAGGACGAGACAGCATCCTGCCCGGTGTGCGGGCGCGACGCGGCGGCGATCGGAAGGCGGCACCTCCAGATCGTGTTCCGCTGCGAGGGATGCAAGGTCGTTTTCAAGCGCAACCGGAGCTGGCCCTATATCTACTGAACACCTGGCCTGAAACCTCGTTCCGCCGCGTTTCTCTAGTGTGGTGACATGAGGCGGTCGGTCGGAAGGGTTGCGATCTATGGCGCCCTGCTCGGTTTGGCCACCGCGGCCGTGGCCGAGGCAGTCAGGCCGCGCGGCGGGACCACCGTGCTCGTCGACTGGGAGGAGGTGCGACGCGCCGCGCGCGCGCGCCTCGAGACGCCGTCGCTTGGCCGGTCCGAGCTCGCCGCGGCCGCCAAGGGCTACGGCTTGATGGCGGCCGACCTTGAGAGGCCGCTGCTCAAATTCGTCGGCGGACTCCCAAAAGGCTCGTCCATACCGAAGTTCGAAGCGCTCGATCGCGTCGGCTGGCTCGATCTGAACCTGGGCATTCTGCGACGGGCCATCGACCCCGTGCTCGAAAACGGGCGCGTGCCGAACTCACTCATCGTCGAGGTCGGACGGACCGGAGTCGACCACTATGTGGCGTTCATGCTGGCGTTCATCGGGCGCCGGGTCCTTGGCCAGTACGACCCACAGCTCCTGGGTGCAGAGCCGGCCGGCGGCGAAGGCCTGTACCTGGTCGAGTCGAATATCGAGGAGTGGGCACGCCGCGCCGACCTGCCGGGCGAGGACCTGCGGCGATGGTTGATCCTTCACGAGATGACCCACGCGTGGCAGTTCGCGGCGCACTCGTGGCTGCGCCCCCACATGGAGAACTCGATGCGAGTGCTCATCGACTCGGTGACCAAGCGAGGTGCACCGGTCGCCCGCATCGCCTCGTTCGCCGGAGTCCTGCCGGCTCAATGGAGGGTCATGCGCCAGGTACAGGGCACGATGTCGGTGATCGAGGGGTACAGCAACCTGGTCATGAACGAGCTCGGGGGCAAGCTGCTGCCCGGCTTTGGGCGGCTCGAGCAGGCGTATCGCGAGCGAAGCTCAGGCAAGAGCCCACTGGACGTCTTGATCTGGAAGCTCACCGGCCTCGACTTGAAGCTGCAGCAGTACCGCAACGGCGAGGCCTTCTGCCGGGCGATCTTCGACCAGCACGGAATGAAAGTTCTCAACCAGGTGTGGACCAGCGAGGTCCATATGCCGCGGCTGGACGAGCTGGCGCATCCGGAAGCCTGGTACCGACGCCTGGTTGCCGGCGCCTAGTCCTTCAGCTCTTCCTGAGCCGTTTCTTCGGTGATCGGCATGACCGTGACAGGGAGATCGGCGATGTCGAAATACCGTACGGCCTTGTTCATCCGCTTGGCGATGCCGACCTGCACCTTGACGCCGAGCGAGAGCCGCCCGAACACCCACACCTCGTCGCAGCGCGCCAGCAGGTTGTTCATCGCTTCGCGCACCACTTCCTTCGACACCGTGTGCATCAGGTAGTAGTCGAAGAGCATGAAAGGGCTGACGGGGACCAGTCCCGAGTCCAGGACGAACTTCTGGATGTGTGCCCGCCAGTAGAAGACCTTGTTCGACATGGCGACGTACACCAATCGCTTGGGATGCCGCAGAGTCTCCTCGGCCTGGTCTCGCGCGCTCGGTTTGGTGGTCGGTTGGAAGATCCGCTCGAGGATGTCCTCGGCCGCCTTCCCCGAGATCGTGGCCACTAGTGCGCTGTACCGGAGGTCCGCCGCATATTTCGCGGCATCGGCGGCCGGAGGCAAGGAAAGGGTGGCGCAAGGAGGAGCGCATCCCTTTGGGGTCCCCGCGCCTTGGTCGCGCGGGGGCAGCGACGCCGCGCCGGGACCCTTGACGCAGCCTTCAGCGCCCCCGGGGTCCCCGCGGAAGCGCCAGATTCTGTGGGGTGGGATGGCGCCCGGCCGCCAAGGACGCGAAGATGCAAGGAACTTCCGGGACAGCGCACTGGAGTCGCCTATCGTATCAGCCGTGCCCGCAAGCTCCCGGTTCGACCTATCGGGGCGAGTCGCCCTGGTCACCGGGGCGAGCCGCGGGATTGGCAGCGCCATCGCGACCGCGCTGGTCGAGCAGGGTGCCCAGGTCGTCCTCTCGAGCCGCAAGCAGGCCGACCTCGACGAAGAGGCAGCCCGCATCAACGCGAAGTACCCCGAGCGCGCGACCGCCATCGCCGCTCACACCGGCCGGCCGGAAGAACTCGAGCGGCTGGTTAAGTCGGTCATGGAACGTTTTGCGCACATCGACATCCTGGTCAACAACGCTGCCACCAATCCTTACTTCGGGCCGGTGATCGGCGCGGAGCTCTTGGCGTGGGACAAGACCTTCGAGGTCAACCTGCGCGGGGTCTTCATCCTGACCAAGCTCGTTTACGAGGCATCGATGGAGGCGCATGGAGGGGCGATCGTGAATGTCGCCAGCATCGGGGGCCTGCGACCAGGCTTCGGCCTCGGCGTCTACAACATCACCAAGGCAGGCGTGATCATGCTCACGCGACAGCTGGCCCGCGAGCTGGGCGGCAAAGTGCGCGTCAATGCGGTCGCGCCAGGCCTCATCAAGACGCGTTTCGCCGAGGCGCTATGGGGCAACGAGGCCATCCTCGAGCGCGTGCTGGCCTCCAACCCGATGGGCCGGATCGGTATGCCGAACGAGGTTGCCGGGGTGGTCGCGTTCCTGGCGTCCGACGCCGCGAGCTACGTCAACGGGGAAGTGATCGTGATCGATGGCGGGGGGGGCGAGCCTTAGCGGGTGGCTTGCCGGCGGGCACCTCGGTCCCGTTTGATTCCGTCTCCCCGTTCTCCGACGCAAGCTGGCGGGTGTGGATGAAGTCTTCCAGCTCCTTCTCGTACTGATAAGCGTGGCGGTCCGGTGCGTACCGGAGGACGCGGCGCTGCTGGGTGAAGTCCTCGAAGGCGGCGCGCGTGTCACGCGCGGCGCGGAAGCCGAGCTCGCGCGCCGCTTTGGCTGTCGACAAGGTGCGTCCCCAGCGCAGGAGGTCGAGGAGCTGTGGAGAAAGAAACGCCATGCCCGCCTTGCGGACCGCGAACGCGGCCAGCTCGAGCCCGAAGGGCGGGAGCAGTGGAGCGTGCAGCTTGCCCGCGGCGTCGAGGAGCTTGGAAAGCGGCTCCGCTCCGGCCGCCGCGATGTTGTAGGCGCCGGCGGGCCCTCGCTTCGTCGCCAGGACCATCGCGGCGACGCAATCGTCGCGATGGATGAGCTGGAGGGTGGGATCGTAACCGGCGACCGTCGGCACGACCTCGAGGTCCAGGTACCGGGCGAGCGGCTGAGGCTCCTCCGGGTTGAGGCTGTTGGCGAAGCGAAGCACGAGGATGTCGATGGCGGGATTGCGCAGCGCGAAGTCGCTGGCATAAGACTCGACCTCGACAATGTCGCGCACGAACTGGTGGGGTGAGTTGCTATCCAGGCGATGGTCCTCGCGCAACCCGGCCGGCAGGTCGAAGCGCGAGCCGTAGACGTGGCTGGATGACTTGAGCACGAATCGCCGCACCGGGCTGCCCTCGCCGGCACACCCCGCAAGCAGGTTAAGGGTGCCGATGACGTTCATCTCGTGGGCCCGGCGGGGGTCCATGTCGAAAGAGTCGATGCGCGTCAGCGTGTGCACTACAGTGTCGATGCCGACAGCTCGGACGAGCTTGCCGATCAGCGAGTGGCGCACGTCCAGCTTGAGATAGTCGGCGCGCCCCAGGTCATAGTGGGGCTCCCGGATGTCGATGCCGATGACCTCGGCGACGTCAGGGTCTTCCACCAGGCGCTGAACGACCAGCGCGCCCCACCAGCGGGCAACGCCGGTGACGAGAATGCGTCTCTTCTTGGATGCCATGTTTTGGGTCAGTCTAGCCCCGGAAAACGCGCGTCGCCGGCAGGCCTGGCTTCGCCAGGCCGTCCGCCAATCGTCCATTTCGCCTGCCATGCGTGGCTAGGAGAACTCTCAAAACAATCCCAACCTGCAGGAAAAAGAGCCATGGGAGGAAACCTAGGTTTCCTCCCATACCTTTCAGTATGTGCGTTTGATCACGTCGCGTTCCATCTGCGCGACCGCTCGCGAGACGGCCTCGTGCAACGGTGATTTCGATACGCGAAGGGCCCACTCCAACTGGCGCAGCAGCGAGTAGATGCTCTTCATCGCTTTGATCGCGTCTCCGATGTCGACGTTGGCGGGGAGGGGGATCTGGTCAAGCGGCTCCCCAGCCGCCCAGCGGTATGCGAAGTCGATGTAGTCATGCGATGGCGAGCGCAGATTCGGCTCGTCCAGGTCATTCTCCATGTCGGCAAATCGGAAGTAGAGCGAGCGGACGAGTCGGGCGGTCTGAGCGATGGCGGGCGTCGGATAGCGACGCGGGCCACGCGCTTGGCGATCCCTGCCGCCGCGCTCCCTGTCCTCGACCGTCAGCATCACCAGCACGGCGCACAGCTCTTCCGGCGTCAGGCCTTCGAACCACCCGAGCCACACCGCCTCTGTGACCAAAATCGTGTTCTCCCCGTATACGCGCGAAGCGAACAGCCCTTTGTCCGTCGGCCGGTCGTGGGCGAGGAAGCCCGCTTCGGTCAGGATCTTGCAGAGGCGGCGAAGCTTGCGCGGATACTCGTCCATTTGCCCACTGACCTCGCGCTGTCCGCCCTCGAGCTCCTTCTGCAGGGTGCGGATCTCGCCGTACTTCTGCAGCAGCTCGCCAAAGCGTGGCGAGCGCACCACTTTCAGCTTCCGCTGGCGCTCCAGCAGGCCCTTTGCCTCGACCTCGAGCCGCTGCACGACGCGTCCTGTCGAGCCCAAGGTCCGCGTGTGGCGTCCGCGGCGCCCTCTCCGCTCCGCGCCCGCCTCACGCCGCAGTCGCCTGAGCTCGATCCGGATCGCGCGCCGGCGGTCCTCGAGCTTGAAGTACTGCGTGACATCCTCGATGGAGACCTCCCGGTCATCCCACATGCGACGGATGTCGGCGAGCCGCTCACGAACGTTGCCAAGGCGTTCGCTCGTCTGTTCCGCGGCAAGGCGCTTCTGGAATTGGCCAAACGAACGCTTCATCAGTGCCTCCGCCTCCTCTGGCGTGTAGACGCGCAGGAGGTTGAGGGCCATGTTGTAGCTGGGCAGGAACTTGGACTCGACGACCAGCGTGGGCCCCATCGCGACCTCGTAAATGGTCCCGACCTCGACGTCCTGCTCCTTGAGGATCACGCCGTGACCGATCACGTCGATGCCGCGGCGGCCTGCACGCCCCATCAGCTGCGTCAGCTCGCCCGTCGTCAGGTTGGAGAAGTTGACGCCGTCGAACTTGGTGAACGACGACACCACCACCCCCCGCGCCGGCATGTTGATGCCCAGCGACAAGGTCTCGGTCGCGAAGACAACCTTGATCAGGCCGCGCTGGAAGAGCTCCTCGACCATTTCCTTGTGGTACGGCAGAAGGCCGGCGTGGTGCTCGGCCAGCCCGCGGCGCAAGAGACGGGCATCGACCATGCGCCTGAAGAGGGCTTCCTCGTCGTGGTCCGTAAGGCCCTGCAATCGCTCCGCCGCGACACGGTCAATGGCTTCTTTCTCGGCGGCGGTGGTCAGGTCGATCTCGTGGTATGAGCAGCGCTGCAGCGCCTCGCGACAGCCCCGGCGAGAGAAGATGAAATAGATCGCGGGCAACATGTCGAGTCCGCGCAGCTGACCGATCACGTGGAGCAGGTCGTTCGACGGCAGTGCGCGATAGCCGCCGATGCGATATGAAGCCTCCTCCTCCTGCGCCCCCTTGCTCCACGTTCGCTGGTCGATGCCGCCGTCCTCCTTGAAGAGAGGGAGGAAGTGGTTGTTGATCGCCAGCCACATCTTCAGCTCGACGGGCCTGACGTCGTGGAAGACGGTTTCCATGTCGCCGCGGTTCTCGGCCATCCAGTCGGCAATCTCTTTGTAGTTGCCGATGGTGGCGGAGAGGCCGACGAGCTTGATCGGGGACGGCGCCTGGATGACGATCTCCTCCCAGACCGATCCGCGCGGGAAGTCGTCGATGTAGTGGACCTCGTCGAGGATGACGTAGCGGACTAGGTCCAGGCGCTTGGGGTCTTCGTAGATCAAGTTGCGCAGGATCTCGGTCGTCATCACGACGACAGGCGCATTGTCATTGATGGTGTTCTCGCCCGTAACAAGGCCGACTTTGGATTCGCCATACAGGCGCACGAAGTCGTGGTACTTCTGGTTGCTCAGTGCCTTGAGTGGTGTCGTGTAGAGAGCCTTCTCGCCGTCCCGCATCGCTTTAAAGATTGCGTACTCAGCGACCATTGTTTTGCCGCTCGACGTGGGTGCGCTGACGAGCACGCCACCTCGACTTCGCTCCAGCTTATCGATCGCCTCTTTTTGGAACGCATCGAGCTTGAAAGGCAGCCCCGCCTCGAACTCTTCAACCAGGGAATCGATAGTCTTCACAGCCGGACCAATTCGGTTGACACGTTGGTGATGCGAGCGCCGTCGCTGTGCGCCTCGATGTACGTGAGGACCGCCGCGAGCACCTCGTCGGCGTGGCGCCCGTCACCGGAGACGGTTGCGACGGCGAGCTCGGCGAGCTGCCAGCGGTCGAGCTCGCCGACTTCGGCGGCGGCGACCTTCAGCTGTTGGCGCAACCGCCGCAGCAAACCGCTCACGATCATTCGCTTAGATTTGAGCGACTCGCTATCCGGCAAATGCAGCACCACGCGCAACAGCCCAACCGTCAAAGGGGCAGACATCTATCAGCTAGATTAGGTCGGTGAACACCGGGGCATCCGAATGGCGCGAGCTTGGACGGGACCTGGTCAAAGCGTCCTACTTGAAAGGCGATTTCGTTCTTCGCTCGGGCAAGCGGTCGAATCGTTATTTCGACAAGTTCCTGTTCGAGACCGATCCGGCCTTGCTGAGAAGGCTCGGCAAGCATCTCGCGGCGTTGGTTCCGAGCAACACCCAGCGTCTCGCCGCACCAGAGCTGGGCGCGGTCCTGCTCGGAGGAGCAGTTTCGATGGAGACCGGCCTGCCGCTCGTTCTCGTGCGCAAGGAACCGAAGGGGTACGGGACGTCGAAACAGATCGAGGGCCGCCTCGCCCCTGGCGAGAGGATCACTGTCATCGAGGACGTGGTCACGACGGGCGGCGATTCGCTGCGTTCGGCGCAGGTGCTTCGTGACGCGGGAGCGGACGTCATCCACCTGGTCGTCGTGCTCGATCGCGAGGAAGGAGGCGAGGACAACATTCGCGGCGCTGGGATCCCGTACTCGCCCCTGTTCCGCGTCCAAGACCTCGAACTTGACTGAACTGGGCCAGGCGCGCGCAGGGCGCGTGTCGACCGTGATTCGTGGGGGAACGGTTTATGGTCCAGACGGGCCCCGGAAGGCCGACGTCCACGTCTCGGACGGCGTGATCACGTCGGTCGACCTCGGCGGCCTGACTCCGGCCGGCGCCACCATCATCGATGCGCATGGCATGTATGTGCTGCCGGGCGCGATCGACGTCCACGTGCACAGTCGCGACCCGGGGTTCCCGGAGAAGGAGGACTTCGGCACGCTTACGGCGGCGGCCGCCCTGGGTGGCGTGACCACCGTGTTCGACATGCCGAACACGGTGCCGGCTGTGGACGCGGCCGGCGTCCTGGAGGCGAAGGCGGCCCTCGCCCGCAGCAAAGCGCGTGTCGACTTCGGCCTGTGGGGCATGATCCGATCGAGCTCCACTGAAGCGCAGCTGGAGGGACTGGCCGAGGCGGGCGCTGTCGGCTTCAAGGCGTATTTGGGCTACAGCTTCAGCATGAGTCGCAAGCAGGTCCTTCAGACGCCGATTGCGGACGACCCTGACCTGGAGGCGCCGCCTGATTACGGGACGCTGACTCGACTCGCGCCGGTGGTGGCACGGCTGCGCCTGCCGCTGGCCATTCATGCAGAAGACCCCGCGGTTCTCGCCGCCTTTCGGCGACCGCTCGAAACCTACACAGACCTTCTCGAAGCGCGGCCCGCCGAGGCTGAAGCCGTGGCCATCTCGGCTGCCGCAGCCGTCGCGAAAGAGTCGGGGCTCCACCTGCACGTTGCCCATCTCTCCAGCGCACTCGGCCTGCGCGCCGCGGAAGACGCGATGCGCATCGGCACGCAGTTGACGCTGGAAACCTGCCCGCAGTACCTGTGGGTTACGGACCAGGATTACGCACGGCTGGGCACGGCGATGAAGGTGTTCCCACCCATCCGCACCGAGGCCGATCGCGAGGCCCTGGTCGAGGCCGCCGCGAAGGGTGTGATCAGGATCATCGCCACCGATCACGCGCCTCACACCGATGAGGAAAAGTCGCGGCCGTTCGAAGACGCTCCTTCTGGAAGTCCTGGCGTCCAGACGCTCTACCTGAGCTGTCTCGAGCTCGCCAAGCGCCTGGGCGACCCGTCGCTCGCCCCGCGCTGGGTGAGCGAGGGCCCGGCGGCGCTCGCCGGCCTGCAGGAGACAAAGGGCGCCATCGCCCCGGGATTCGATGCCGACCTCGTCATTGTGGATCCGAATCGCAAAACGCTGGTCCGCCCTAGCGTCATGCGCTCGCGCCAGCGGCACGGAGCCCTCGACGGCAAGGAGTTCAGCTTCGCCGTCAGGGATGTGTTTGTGCGCGGTGCGGCAGTGGTGCGCGACGGCAAGCAAGTCGGGCGGGCGAGAGGTCGCATGGTGCGTCCGACATACTCCCGGCCGAGGGCCTGAACTGCGAGACTCTCACCAGGTGCAGGCCATGAAATCCGCGTTCCACCTGTGTCTGGTATTGCTTTTCATGGTTGCGCTGGTGGCCGTCTCCGCTTGCGGTGGCTCGACCTCGAGCAATGCGGCCAGCAGCTCTCGGGTGTCATCCAGCCCGAAAGCGTCCCCCTCGACGCTCGACCCAGAGGTGGCCATGCCGAGCGGCTTCCCGCCGGATGTCCCGATTTATACGAGCGCGCGCCTGATTGGAGCGGCGAGCTTCACGGCCAATGGACAGACCACGTGGGGCATGGAGTGGGAGACGATCGACAGCGTCGACAAGGTGCAGGCCTTCTACTCGAGCAAACTGACCCAGGGCGACTGGAGCACTCAGTTCAGCGGCGCGGCCAAAGGTTCGTTCTCCGCCATCTTCAGCCGGAAGAGCAACTCGAAGTTCACGGGCATTGTCGGAGTGGACGGAAGCTCGGGGGTGACCAAGATCTCGCTAAGCCTGGCGGACTAGGTTATGAGAGGGAACCGGCTCGGTTCCCTCTCATCGGGCCTCTCAACGGCCGCACGCGCATGAGTTGCTTCTGTCGCCAACTCGGCCGGATTCGAGGCCCTGCTCACCTTCCCGGGAAGGGATTTTTTCAGTAGTTACTCCTAGCGACGCTTTGGCGGGGCTAGTGAACGACTGGGGGGCGGCCGGAATGAATCCGGCCTGGTGGCCAAGTGGGGTTAGCGGGCGCGGGCGCCCCCGAAGATCGGGTTCTGGGCGACCTCGCGCTCGAGATTGGTGGCGGGTCCATGCCCGGGGTACAGCGCGGTCGACGGCGGCAGGCGGAGGAGCTTGGTCCCGATGCTCATCATCTGGCGCCGCAGATCGGTCTCAGGTGTTTGCTTGCCGATGCCTCCGGCCAGCAGGGTGTCGCCGACGAACGCGTGGTTGGCGACCACGAAGCAAACGCTTCCGGGCGTGTGGCCCGGCACATGCAGCACAGTGACCTTGAACTCGCCGAACTCGAGCTCGTCGCCGTCCAGCAGATAGCGGTCAGCGGAGCGGAGAAACTGCTTCGCGTCAGCGGAGTGAAGAGCGGTCTCGCCCCCGACCAGCTCCTTGAGCTCGTCCTTGCCGGCCACGTGCCCCGGGTGGCAGTGCGTGGCCAGGATGTAGCGGACCTTTAGGCCCTTCAGCTGCTCGGCGATCTTCTCGACCGGTAGCCCAGGGTCGATGACGATCGCCTCCTTGGTGGTCGAGCAGGACACGACGTAACCGTTGACCTCGCGATCGAGCTTGACCTTGACGATGGAGAGCTTGGGCATCGCTCACTATGTACCGCAATGGAGCGTTATGCCGCTGTCGGGTTCGCCGTCGTCCTGTCGCTCATCTGCCTGTTCTGGGTCTACGGCTACATCCGCCGGCGCTCCAAAAAGAGGTTGTGAGCTCTACTGCTCGACCACTCCCTGGAATTATGAGAGGGAACCGGCTCGGTTCCCTCTCATCGGGCCTCTCAACGGCCGCACGCGCATGAGTTGCTTCTGTCGCCAACTCGGCCGGATTCGAGGCCCTGCTCACCTTCCCGGGATGGGATTCTTTCAGTAGTCACTCCCAGCGACGCTTTGGAGGGCTAGTGAACGACTGGGGGACGGCCGGAGTAAATCCGGCCTCCGCGCCGGGTCGCTCTACTGCTCGACCACTCCCTGGACTTTGACGCGCAGCGCGTCCAGCGAGTCGAACTTGTCGAGCGCCGGTTTTGCGCCAGGACGCTCAGGGTACTTGGCGGCCTGGATCGCCTCGAGCAGCAGCTCGATCTCCTCGGGGGTGAAGTTGAGAGTCCGGTAGACGACCTCCTTCACTTCGACGTGCCGGTCGACCGCGCCTTTGATGACGTCGTCCGTGTCTGTGACAACCTGTGGGCGCGTCGGTCGGAACAACTCTTCAGATCCCGCGAGTGACACACGCTTGAACGTCGGCATCAGTCTCTCATCAGCTCCTACCTGTGATTCTCCACGATTCTCCACACCACGAAATCTTCGATTTCGCGGGGACCCGAGGTGACCTGGCTAGCGTCGATCATTACTGGGCCCTCGGTGATTGTCCAACACGCGGGCTGCAAGTGCACGGTATGACTTCGCACCTTCTGACTCGCGGGCGTACTGAAGGATCGACTGGCCTGCGAGAGGGGTCTCGGCAAAACGGATGGAGGCGGTCACGCCGAAGTCGTAGACCTTGTCGCCATATTTCTCTCTGACGGCGGCGAGCACCTCTTGGGAATGCAGGGCGCGCTGCTTGTAAAGCGTTGGCAGTATGCCGATCAGCTCCAGGCGCGGATTCAGCCGGCGCTTGACGCGTTCCATCGTGACGAGCAGCTCCTGCATCCCTCGCAGCGCGAGAAACTCCGCCTGCAGAGGGACGAGCACCTCGTCGGCGGCAACGAGCGCATTGATAACGATGAGGTCGAGCGCCGGCGGGCAGTCGATGATGATGAAGTCGTAGCGCTTCTGTGCGGGCTCGAGCTTGTCGCGCAGGATGCTCTCTCGGCCGATCTCGTTGATGAGCTGGTTCCCCGCGCCGGCCAGCTCGATGTCGGCCGGGATGTAGTGGACGCCCATCTGTCGAGCCTCCTGCACCACGTCGGTGACGGTGGTGTCGGGCTCGACGAGCAGGTGGTAAATGGTCTTGTCGATCTCGGCGGGCGGCTTCATGTACAGAGTGAGGTGGCCCTGGGCGTCGAGGTCGATGAGGAGCACGCGTTGGCCCAACTCCGCCAGGGCGGCGCCGAGGTTCACGGCGGTGGTGGTTTTGCCGACACCCCCCTTCTGCATGGCGACGGCGATCGTTCGGGCCAAGATTGGCCCGAGTCTAGCTGAAGACGGGGATTCTAGCCCGGCGCCGCCGGTCTGTTCGGCCTCTCACTGGCACACGCCGGATCGGAGATCCCCTCCGGACCTTCGTCGCCGATGCGGTCGATCTCCGTTGTTGCGGCCTCCGCGCCTCGCGCGAGCATGGCACGATGCGCGCGCTGCGTTACTCGGCCGCGCCTCGGATCTCGGGCACCTCGCCACCGAATCTCTCGACGGGGCCTCCAGCCCGCCCGTTGAGAGGCCGGACCGGAGATCCCCATCGGATCTTCGCCGCCGATGCGGCCGATCCCCGTTGTTGCGGCCTCCGCTCCTCGCTTGCGCATCCACAATGCGCGCGCTGCGGTGCTCGGCCGCGCCTAGGGTCTCGGCCACCTCGCCGCCGAATCTCTCGACGGGGCCTCCAGCCCGCCCTCTAGAATTGCGCCGGTGTTTGTGATCCCCCTGATCGCGGGCGCGGTCGGCGCCGCCTTCGCCGTGGTCGTCGCCGGCCAGTACATCCGCCGTCGAAAGCCGTACCAGGCGATGTGGGCCCTCGCCCTCGCCATGTTCGCAGCGGCGGCGCTGTTCGAGACTGCCGGCCAGGCATTCGGATGGTCGGATGCCACCTACCGCGGCTACTACCTGTTCGGTGGATTGCTCAACGTCGGCTGGCTCGGCCTTGGTTCCCTCTTGCTGCTCAGCTCGCCACGTGTCGGCCGGATCGCGACGATCGTGATGGTTCTACTCTCGATCGTTGCTCTGTTCGCGGTGTTGATGGCGCACACCGACAACAATTTGCTCAAAGCCCAGGTCCCAGCAAGAGGCGCGATCGACGTGCCGGCGGTCCTGCCTCTCATCACGAACCTCGGCGGCTCGCTGCTTTTGATCGGCGGCGCCGCATGGTCAGCGTGGAGAGCGGCGCGCGCTGGAGCACCTCGCAATCGGGTGGTGGGCCTGGCCGTCATCGCTGCCGGCGCCTTCATCGTCGCCGGGGGACACAGCTTCGCGCAGACCAAGGGGGTTTACGTGGCGCAACCCGTCAGCGAGGCGCTGGGTATCGTCGCTATGTTCGTTGGATATCTCGTGGTCGAGTCGCGAATGCCGGTGAGGCGTTTGACGGTGGCATGAGGACGCAAGAGTGATCATCGACGTCATCGTCGTGCTCATCCTGATCGTCTCCCTGATCGTCGGCTATCAGCGCGGGGTGATCCAGCCGCTAATGGCGGAGATCTTCTTCTTCGGCACCCTGCTCGCGGTTTTCCGCTTCCACGACCAGTACACGAACGAGATGCAGAAGCTCTTGCATCTCAATGCGGTGCTCGCCGTTTTCGTCGCCCTGATCCTGGCCGTGGTCATGGGCGCCATCGGTGGTTCGATCGGAGGCGCCTTTCATCGGCTCGAAGCGATCCGCGGGATCGACGGCCTGCTCGGCGTCGTCGTGAACGCGGTGGTGACACTGATCGTGATCTATCTCGCAGTCTCGGCGCTGGTCACCCTCGACAACGCGTTCGAGCCCGCTCTAAAAACCGCAAGCCTGACCCTTGGGCAGGTCAACCAGCTCGAGTCGCAGATTCTTTCCAATCCGATCACCTCGGCGATGGTCTCCAAGTCCGACCTGCAGGCCCTGAAGACCGCTGGTGCCAAGTCTTCGGGAGCGCACCTGGATTCAGTCGCCGGCATCCACCAGCTGCAGCAGATCTACACGGACTTCCTGCAGCCACAGCTCCACAGCTCGAGGACGGCACCCTTCATCCTCGGTTTCGGCCAGCACCTGCCCTTCATCGGTCACGTCGGACCCAGCGACCTCAAGTCGATCACGGCGAGCACAACCCGCCTGACGACGCCGTCTCCGACCCCGAAGAAGTAACACCGAGTCACTCCCGGCACGCCGGCGGCTCAAGCGACGCATGGGGATGGCCGGAGTGAATCCGGCCTACAGGCCACGTGGTGTAATACCCAGGTAGATGCTGGACTTGGCGCTGACCCCTGACCAGGAGCAGCTCGTCGCCACCGTCCGCGACTTCTGCGCCCGCGAGTTTGCCCCCACGATCCAGGCCGACGACCGGGCCGGCCGTCACGACCCCGAGATCTTCGCCAAGCTCGCCTCGATCGGGCTTCCCGGCGTCTGCTTCCCGCAGCGCTACGGCGGTTACGGGCTCGACTACCTGTCCCTAGGGCTCGTGTGCGAGGAGCTCGAATACGTGGACACGGTCTACCGGACCGTGCTCTCTGTGCATGTCGGCCTGGTTGGGATGGGCCTCTACACCTGGGCGACGGAAGACCAGAAGAAGCGGTGGTTGGTGCCCATGGCCTCGGGGCAGAAGCTGGCCTGCTACGGTCTCACCGAGCCCAACGCCGGCTCGGACGTGGCGTCGATGCTGGCGACGGCTCGGCGCTCAGGCGACGGCTACGTCTTGAACGGCCAGAAGGTCTGGATCTCCGATGCCGACACCGCCGACTTCATGCTCGTGTTCGCCAAGACCGACCCGAAAGCCGGGTCGCGCGGAGTCTCCGCCTTCATGCTCGACCGTTCTGCTTGCGGCAGGGCGCTGCGCACGGAGCCGATCCCGGATCGCCTCGGCATCCACGCCGGCGACGTGGGTTCCATCTTCATGACCGACGTCGAGGTGCCAGAGGCCGATCGGATCGGCGACGAAGGCGACGGGTTCAAGATCGCGATGAGCTGCCTCGACAACGGACGCTACACAGTCGCCGCCGGCGCGACCGGCACCGTGCGGGCATGCGTCGACGCGTCGGTGAAGTACGCGCGCGAGCGCAAGACGTTCGGCCAGGAGATCGGCCGATATCAGCTTGTCCAGCAGATGATCGCAACCATGTCGCGCGATTACGAGATCTGCCGGCTGCTCTACTTCAAAGTCGCGTGGATGAAGAACACGGGCGTGCGGCACACGCGTGACGTGTCGATGGCGAAGCAGTACGCGACGGACGCGGCCTTCAACGCGGCGCACGACGCGATCGAGGTGCATGGCGCGTACGGGTACTCGGCCGAGTATCCAGTCGAGCGCTTTCTGCGCAACGCCAGGGCACCGATCATCTATGAAGGCACCCGCGAGGTCCACACCATTCTCCAGGGCGAGTACGCACTCGGGTACCGCGAAGACCGGCCAGTCAAGAAGTCTCTCCCGCCCTACACCGCGGATTGATCTCGGCCGCGGCCGGTGGCAAGCCGGCCGCAGGCTCCTCGCGCCGGCTCGGTCACCTCGACTTCGCCCTCCTGTCCATCTACTGGGTCGCGGTCGGCTACCTGTGGACCAGCCTCGGCGGCCTGATCATTCCCGACCTCGTGCTGCAGCTCGTGGGCAGGGCGCACAAAGGCGTCGCGCTTGCCGTGCTGGAAGGGATCGGCGCCCTGATGGCGGTCGTCTGGCAGCCTGTCGTTGGCGCCATCTCGGATCGCACGCACACGCGATGGGGACGCCGGCGGCCGTTCATCGTCGTCGGCACGGTGGGCGACGTCATCTTCCTGATCGGGCTTGCGCTGTCGGGCAGCTATTGGCTGGTCGTGGTCTTCTACTTCCTTCTGCAGACTGCGTCCAACACTGCCCAGGGCCCCTACCAGGGCTTGATGCCGGACGTGGTCCCTTCATCGCAGCGCGGCACCGCCTCGGGCTATTACGGCGTGTCCAACGTCATCGGCCTGCTCGCCGGCACTGTCGGGGCCGGGATCATCCTTGTGCACGCCGGGCGGGTCGTGGCGATCCTCACCATCTGTGGGCTCCTGCTCGCGACCATGTTGCCCACGGTCCTGCTGATCCCGGATCGCGCCCAACCGAACCGCGACCAGTTCACGGGCATTCGGAACGCCCTCATCACGACCTTCGCGCGCCCGCTTGAGTTTCCAAGCTTCATGTGGCTGATGGCGTCGCGCCTGCTCATTCTCATGGGCCTGGTCGGCATCCAGTCCTTCGTGTTCTTTTACTTCAGCGACGCGTTCTTCGGGGGCGATCGCAAGGCCACGATCGCCGCCAGCTTCACGCTCCAGGGCCTGGTCATCGTTTGTGCCCTGATCGTCGCCATTCCCGCCGCGCGAGCCTCGGACCGTTTCGGCCGCCGGCCCTTCATCCTGGTCGGCGGATTGCTTGGCGCCGCGGGACTCCTGATGCTCGTGTTCAGTCACTACGAGCTTCTGCCGCCCCAGTGGATCGACGTACTGGCCGGTGCCCTGAGGGTTCCCGAGCTCGCCGCGCAAGCGACGCTGGTGGGGGTCCTGATCGGGATCGGCTACGGCTTGTTCTTTTCGGTCGATTGGGCTTTCATTCAGGACGTGATTCCTGCTGATGAGGCAGGCCTGTTCATGGGCTTCAGCAACATCGCGACCGCCGGGTCTGGGATCATCGCTCGGTTCGTGGGCGGATTTCTACTCGATCCATTCAACGCCGGACCCCCCATTCTCGGGCTGCCCGGCGGCTATCCCGTCATCTTCTCGGTCTTCTGTGCTTGGCTGCTGATCGGTGGGCTGTTGATCTTGAAGGTGCCCGAGGGCCGGGCGAGATGAATCTCGACGGTTTGCTGCCATGGGGCGGACTGGTGGGGGGCTCCCCCGAGTCGGCCGACGTGATCGTGGCCGGGATCGCCTATGACGGATCAGCCGTCTATCGGAAGGGCGCGGCGCTGGCTCCCCAGCGGATTCGGAGCCTCTCTGCGGCCATGCCGCCGGTGACCGAGGAAGGTCGCCTGCTCGCCGGACTGCGAGTCGCGGACATCGGCGACCTCGACGCCGGCGCTGACATCGAGTCCGGCTGGTCGACTGTCGCAGAGCGCCTGTCGCGTGTCCCTAAAGAGGCTCTGCTCACAGTGCTCGGCGGCGACCACTGCACAGCGATCGCCACTCTCGCGGCTCAGCGCAAGCGTCACCCGGACCTTGCCGTGCTGTGGGTCGACGCCCACCCCGACCTGTGCGAGTTCTCGCGTGGGGGACGCTGGACGTGTGGCTGCGCGCTGCGCCGCGCCCTGGACGTCTCGGGACTGGATCCCGCGCGGGTCATCATCGCGGGCGGGCGCGACTACGACCCGGAGGAGCTCGAGTTCATCGCGGCAAACGGGATGCTGCTCGTATCGGTGCAGGAGCTGGCCCGGGATCCTTCGCGCTCGGCCGAGAAGATCGCCGATCGGCTCGCCGGTCAGAAGGTCCACGTCTCGTTCGACATCGACGTGCTCGACCCGGCTTTCGCGCCGGGGACCGAGATCCCATCCTCAGGCGGCCTGTCGACGCGGCAGGCCCTGGAGCTGCTCAGGACCGCCATCGCGCGCGCAACTTTGGTCGGCTTCGACATCGTCGAGGTCTCGCCGCCATTCGACAATGGAGACATCACGACGTTCGCGGCGCTCAAGTTGATCTTCGAGTTGTGGGGGATGTCGCGGACCCGGGCTGTTGCAGGGGTTCAAGGTTATGGAAAGCGCTGATGTAGTCATCGCCGGCGGCGGGATCATGGGCTGCGCGCTTGCGTACCAGCTGGCCAAGCGCGATGTAGACGTCCTGCTCCTCGAGCGCGAAAGCCTCGGTTCTCAATCCACAGGCAAATGCGCGGGCGGGGTCCGGCAGCAGTTTTCCATGGAGGCCAACGTGCGCCTTCAGCGCATGACGGTGAAGATGCTCGAAGGGTTCGAAGAGGAGACAGGGCATCCGGCCGACTTTCGGCAGATCGGCTACCTCTTCGTCCTCACACTTCCACAGCAGGTCGAGGACTTTCGCATCAACATGGACATGTGGCATCGCGTCGGCCTGACCGAGGCGCGATGGGTCGATGCTGCCGAAGCCTCGCGCATGGTGCCCGTGCTGAACGTCGACGACGTCCTCGGCTGCACATTCTGTCCGAGCGATGGCATCGCGAGCCCGGCCGACGTCACATCCGGCTACGCGGCGGCCGCCAGGCGCCATGGTGCGCGCCTGAAAGAGGGTGTCGAGGTCATCGGCATCGACATCGCGTCCGGCCGGGTGCAGGGAGTGCGCACTTCCAGCGGCGATGTCGCCACTCGCCTGGTCGTCAACTGCGCGGGGGCGTGGTCACCTTCGCTCGGGCGCATGGCCGGGATTGAGATCCCGGTCCTGCCTTATCGCCGCCACATCGCCGTCACCGGGCCGTTTCCGAAAGTGCCCCGGACGAACCCGATGACCGTAGATTTCCGGACGTCGCTGTACTTCCACCCGGAAGGTGACGGGGTCCTGATCGGCATGAGCGATCGCGAGGAGCCACCGGGATTCGGGACCGACGTCAGCTGGGATTTTCTCGAGAGGATGTTCGAACAGGCTGCGCGCCGGGCGCCGGCTCTTGCCGGCGCTGGGGTCAAGACCGCGTGGGCCGGGCTGTACGAGACGACTCCCGATCACCAGGCGATCCTTGGTCCGGTGCCGGAACTGGAGGGCTTCTGGTGCGCTGCCGGGTTCAGCGGACACGGGTTCATGCAGGCGCCGGCGGCGGCGTTGCTGCTGACTCAGCTCTTGCTGGACCACTCGTCCGAGATCGACATCACCCCGTTCGCTTTCGCCCGATTCGCCAAAGGCGCCCTGGTCAAAGAGAAGAACGTCATTTAGCGGTAGAGCTGGAGTGGGCGCCCCCACCCGGGCCTTCGGCCCGACCTCCCCGGCGAGCGGGAAGGTGAAATTGCCCGGGACTTTCCCGATCAGCGGCGAAAGGCGATTGCCAGGATCATCAGACCGACGCCGCCCAGCAAGAGCAGTCCGGAGCATCCGACCTGGACCACTGTGTAGATGATCCCGCCCGAGGCTCCGTACGTATCCGGATTACTCGCCCTCCGGCGTCGCGTCCGAAGCGCGGCCGCGACTCCCGCGACGCCGATCAAACAGGCGAGCAACCCGAGCCCGAATCCCCCCGCCGCCTGGCCGAACACTGGCGCTCAGTATGTCAACAGCTACGATCACACCCGTGGCGAGGATCCTGCTGCTCGGCTCGACGGGATTTTTCGGTCGCGGTGTCGCGCACAAGCTGATCGACGGCGGACATCAGCTGAGGGTGCTGGTTCGCGACCCGATGAAAGCAGCAGCTTTCAAGATCCGCGGCGCGCAGATCATGGTGGGAGACGCGCTGAACCCCTCAGCCGTGACACAGGCGGCCCAGGGCGTCGAACACATCATCAGCCTGGTCGCGGTGCGCCGCAACCGGCCCCAGTCATACCTCGCTGTCAACGTCGACGGTCCCAGGATCATGGCGCAGGCTGCCAAGGAGGCCGGGGTCACGTCGGTGGTGTTCGTGAGCGCGATCGGCGCCCGGCTGGACGCACACTACAAGTACCTGACGTCGCGGTGGATGGGGGAGCAAGAGCTCGCGAAGTCCGGCGTCGCCGGCACCATCCTTCGCTTCTCATTCGTGCTCGCCGAGGAAGGGGGCGTGCTCACCGACTTCGAGCGAGCGGCGAACTTCGGACCGTTCCTGATCATTCCCGGCAGCGGCCAGGCGCAGATGCAGCCGATACTCCGCGAGGATGCCGCGCGCTGCGTGGTCGAGACGATCGGCCATCCGGAGCTTCTCGGCAAGATCGTCGAGCTCGGCGGTCCCGAGGTCGTCACCTACGAGACGATGTTCGACTGGTTCATCCAGGCACGAGGCATCAAGAAGCGCAAATTGAGGCTCCCTGTTGCGCTACTCATCCCGGGCGCCATGATCATGGAGACACTCAGCACTAACCCGCTTGTGACTCCAGACGAGATCAATACGATCCAGCTTCCGAACGTGGCGGACGGCATCGATTCCGTGAGCACCCACTACGGCTGGCGGCCGACCGCACCGAGCCAATGGGCGCCGACCAACTGGAAGAAACCGGCCCAGCGCTGAGGGTGCGCGCGTTCTTCGGGCTGCCGGTGCCCGAAGCGCAGCGCAAGCAGCTCGACGTCTATCTAGCAGCCTGCGCGGCGAAGGCACCCGAATTTCGCTGGGCGCCGGCTCCGAACCTGCACCTCACGGTTCGCTTCATCGGCAGCGTCGAGCGCTTGGTCGTGGATGGCATCGCCGACCGGCTGGCCGAGGTGCGGCTGCCCGGGTCCGAGCGCCCCCTGGCGGGGTTCGAATTAGAAATGGGCGAGGTCGGGACCTTCAAGCGCGGGCCGCTCGTGCGCGTGGTCTGGCTCCAGGCCAGCGCGGGCGCCAACGAAGCTCGTGAGCTGGCTGCCCAGGTGGAGGCGGAGTGCGGTCGGGCCGGGTTGGTCTCGGAAGTGCGGCCATTCCAGCCGCACCTGACACTGGCACGGGCACGAGCTCGACATGGCGCCCTGCTGCCACCGCTTCCCGGCCCCCCAGACCTGCCGCCCTGGCACGCCGACGAGCTGATCCTGTACAGCAGTCACCTGGGCCGAGCCGGCTCGGTCTACGAGCCGCTCCGCACAATCAGACTGAGCTGACCCCAGCCTCGGCGCACTCGAGGTCCTGCTCGGGCCGTGCGCCGCTGACGCCCACCGAGCCGAGCACCTTGCCCTCGCGCTTGATCAGGACCGAACCCAGGCCGGGGACGATCGGCACCCGGACCAGCCGGTCGGCGACGCTGAAGAATCCAGGGCGGTCCTTGGCGATCTCGGCAAGCGCAGCGCCATCGCGCTGCAGCATTGCTGATCCAACGGCCTTCGCTTCCGCGATCTGCGGTGAAAGCGGTGGCGCGCCGTCCATCCGGGCGAGGGCGATGAGCAGGCCGCCTTCGTCCACTACGGCGACTGTCACCAGTACGCCAAGCTCCGCCGCCTTGGCGTGCGCCCGGCCTATCACCTGGTTGGCGTCATGAAGATTCAGGGGCATGCGAACCAGTGTCTCACGGACCGGTTTATGAGAAGGAACCGGTCGGTTCCTTCTGCGCGCCGGGCGCGAGCAGGATTGGACTTACTGATCGCATCGGCCGGTCGGCTTCGCCGACGGGCACCCGGCCCTCAGCCGCCTCGCGTAGCACAAGAAGCTACTGACAGGGCCGGCGCTCATCCTCCCCGGATGGGATTTTCGAAATAGTTACTCCTTGCGACGCACGGAGACATTCATGCGCGCCTCGGGACGGCCGGAGTAAATCCGGCCTGCTGGCGACGCAAGAACAGCGGGGCGAACGGCTACTACTGATTGGTTGGCGGCGAACTGACTTTCGGGCTTGCACAGCGCACGGGTGGCCATTTACTCTTTGCAACGGCCCCGAGGGAAACGTTCGAAAGGGCAGGAACAAGCCGCAAGGCAAGTACCGGTCCTCGA
>DATBZP010000091.1:0-39040 GCA_036513135.1 Candidatus Dormiibacterota bacterium
GATGCCGAGTTGAACACGGTGCGGACGAGGATCTGGCGGAGCAGCGCGTTTGTCCCGCTCCAGCTGGCGATCGGCTCCTGGTTCCAGTCGAACGTCGCGATGGTCACTACTCCGCTGCCGACGAACCTCTCCACGAGCAACGGGCTGCTGCCCTCCGACAGCCAGGCGTTTGACCCCGTGCTGACGCCGCCCGTCGCGACCTCCAGCCCCGACAGCTTGTCGGGTGCCCCGACCGCCCCGAGTGTGGTCGTGCCGGCGACCAGCATCGGCAGGATCGTCGAAGACACTCCGGCGAGCGTCTTGCGCCATGAGGCGCCGCTGCCCAGCAGTAAGTTGCCTCCGTTCTGGACATAGTCCGTGAGGGCGCTGCGTTGGGCCGCGGTCAGAGTGTCTGTGGCGAAATCGTCGATCGCGAGCAGGTCGAATGCGCGCAGCAGGATGGCCGAGTCGCCCACGTCTTCGAGCGATAGATGCACGACGCTGGCTGCAATGCTTCCGGGATGCACCGCGGCAAAGCTGTCCAGGGCGGCCGGCTGGTCGGACAGCACCCCGACCAGGACCGTCGCGGCTGAGCCTGACTGGGAGTCCGCCGCCGCCACCGCCCGCCCGTTCTGGACGATGCGGACGGACACCGGCGCGGGGGCCTGGTCCTCGACCAGGTAGGTCCTCAGGTGCTTTGTCGCTCCGGACGGGAGATTGACATGAGTCTGGTAGACAGCGGAGCCGATCGGCGGCCCGTTGGATGAGACAGGGGTGGTGACCTCGAGCGTGCCGTCGACGTCTGGGCCCTTGTTGGTGACATCGATCGTCACGGGCATCCATTGCTGGGCCTTGACGAAGCCCGAGTAACCCACTTTGACCACGATGGACAACGGGTTGGTAGCCGCCTGAGCGGCTGTGGAGGCGGCAAGCGAGATCACCGCGGTCACCACCACGGCGACGGCGACGCGGGCGGAGGCGCGTCGGCGGCTGGCTGGCATCTATTCCTCTAATACGGGCGGTGGGCTGAATAGTAACGGTGCACTTAACGCTTAACGCTGCCAGGATGCAGATGCGCACCAGCCACGGCATGCGGAGATGGGCTCGTGCGCGTCGTCTATATGTGCCGCTCTGTCAGGAGGATCTGCCGTCAGGAACTGAACCTGGATGGCATGAACGGTGCGACTGCGCACACGTTTGCTCACGCCCTACGATGACGGGTGGAGATGACCACTGAGCGCCTGCTGACGGAGGCGGTCAGCGTGCCCGAGGCGATCGTGCGGGTCCTCGAGGAGGCCGGCATCGATACCGTGTTCGGGATGCCTGGCGGCAGGACGCTGGCCATCTATGACGCGCTCCACGATCATCGCGACACGATCCGGACCGTCCTGGTGCGGCACGAGTCGATAGCGGGCGTGATGGCCGAGGTCTACGGGCGCGTCACCGGGCGCCCCGGAGTGGCGATGGGGCAGGGCGCTTTCATGCTGTCGAACGCTGCGCTCGGGACGCTCGAAGCGCTCCTCGCCGGCTCGCCGATGCTGATCCTAAGCGACCTCTCCGATGGCCTCCTGTACTCGCATCACGCGCCTTATCAAGCAGGGTCGGGCGAGTACGGCAACTGGGATGCGAAGCAGGCGTTCCAGGGCTTCACCAAGGAGACGATGGTCCCGCTCGAGGGCGTTCAGGCCGTCCAGGCCACTCAGCTTGCGATCAAGCACGCGCTGACCGGCCAGCCGGGACCGGTGGCGCTGCTCTACTCAACCAAGGCGCTTCGTTCCAAGGTCGGTCCGGACAGCGCGCCGATTCTGTACCCGACCCGACACTATTTGCCGGCAGCCCACAGGGGGCCCGACCCGCGCTCCGTGGAAGCGGCGGCGCAGGCGATTCGCCAGGCCGAGCGGCCGGTGATCATCGCGGGCAACGGTGTACGAGTCGGCCGGGCGTATGACGAGTTGCGGCAGCTTGCAGAGCTGCTGCAAACGCCGGTCGCCACGACCGCCTCGGGCAAGAGCGTTTTTCCCGAGAACCATCCGCTGGCTCTGGGCATGTTCGGCACATTCGGCCTGGATTCCGCCAACGCGGTGATCGCCGACGCGGACCTCGTGATCGCGGTCGGCACCAAGCTTGGTCCGTCCGACACCGTCAACGAGGCTCCCGACCTGCTCGATCCGGTCCGGCAGACATTTGTCCAGCTCGACATCGAGCCGCTCAACGCCGCCTGGACGTTTCCCGTGGACCACGTGGTTGTCGGCGACGCGGCCAGCTCGCTCGCGCAGCTCGCCGCCTCCCTTGGCGCGCACGGTGCCCGAACGGACGGAGCCGGCCGGGTCGAGGACGCGCGCCGGCGGCTGGGTGGGTTCGAAACCGACGACTCCCGTTCCGATGCCATCCCCATGCGGCCCCAGCGGGTCATCGCCGAGCTACAGCGAGCGCTTCCAGAGGATGGCATGGTCACGGGCGACGCGGGCGAGAATCGCATCTTCCTGGCGCATCACTTCCAGGCCAAGTCGGCGGGCTCGTTCCTGCAGCCCGCCGCGATCGGAGGAATGGGCTATGCGATACCCTCGGCGCTCGCGCTTAAGCTGCTGAACCCCGGGCGGCCGGTGGTTGCCGTCTGCGGTGACGGAGGATTCGCGATGTCGATGAACGGGCTGATGACTGCACGTGAACAAGAGCTTCCGATCGTCGTGCTGGTCATGAACAACTCCATCCTCGGCTGGGTCGTGCACGGACAGGGCGAGCGGCTCATTGCCTCTGAGTTCGCCGACTTCGACCACGCAGCGATCGCCCGCGCGATGGGCTGCGACGGTATCCGCGTCCAAACTCCTGACGAGCTCGCGGGCGCGCTGCGCGCGGCGATCGGCTCAAAGCGGCCGACCGTCATCGACGCCATCACGTCGCGGGACCAATCGTTCCAGAAGATCACCTCGCGCTACGCGCAGCCCGACGCGAAGAAGTACTAGTAGTACCTAAATCCGCGAGTCGAGGCCCGCCTCGGCGCGCGCGACTTCAGCGATGATCGCCCAGTCCTTCTCACCCAGGTCGTTCGCGAGAAGGGTCAGCATCTTCGACCGGATCAGCTCCGCATAGGGCAGCGGCGCTCGGGCGTCGGTTGCGGCTTCGAGCATCAGCTGCACGTCCTTGAACCCGGTCGAAAGTTCGAACCCGACCTCGTCGAAGTTGCGGTCGCGCATCACGGCGGCATAGTTCCGCAACCCGGGACGGTCGAAGACCCACACCAGCATGTCGTGGACGATCTGGGCGTCGACGCCGTTCTTCTCACCGAAGGCGTACACCTCGCTCATCAGCTCGAGCCACGAGACGGTGATGAGGTTGACGATCAACTTGACCGTGTTGGCCGTGCCGTGGCGCTCACCGACGATGCGGATCGGCCCGTATGCCTCGAGGACCGGGCGGCAATACTCGATGGCGGCCGGGTCTCCCGCCGCCAGAGTGGTCAGCCGGCGCGCCTCCGCCAGGTCGCGGCGCCCGACGACAGGGCCGGCGACGTAGATGCTGCCGTGGGCGGAGTGCCAGCCGGCCAGCTCGCCGGCGAAGCGCGGCGACACCGTCGTGGCCCCGACGTGGACGGCGCCCGGTCGCATGCCGGCGAGGATTCCGTTCTGGCCCTGCACGACCTCGGCCACCGAGCGGTCGTCGACCAGGCTCGTGATGACCACGTCCGCGCCCGCGGCGGCGGCGGCCGGGGTTTGCGCAAGCACAGCGCCCCGCTCGACCAGTTCCAGCACCTTGGCGGGCGTGCGAGCGTAGACGCGCACCTTGAAGCCCTCTTTCCGGATTGCCTCCGCGATCGCGCTTCCCATCCTGCCCCCGCCGACAACGGCGACGGTTCGCGGCCGGTTAGCGCTCAATGGGGGTCAAGGACCAGGAGCCGGTCGCTCGGCCACTTGGTGATCACCCGATGGCCGTCGTTGGTGACGATCACCTGCGATTCGATCCGCGCGCCGTCCTCGCCCTCGCCGCAGAATGTCTCGAGCGCGAAGTGCATGCCGGCTTCGATCGGCACCGGGTTCTCGAGCGACCAGTTCCGCGTGATCCACGGCTTCTCGTGGTGGCTGATGCCGATGCCGTGGCCGACCGCCAGGCCGAGCGCATCGCGCTCGCTCGAGTACCCGAGGTCTTTGGCCGACGGCCACGCGGAGGCGATGTCGGCCGTCGTGGCGCCGGGCCGGACGCGGTCGATGCTGGCCTCGAGCCACTCGTTGGCCCGCTTGTAGATTTCCTTCTGACGCTGCGACGCCTGGGTCACGGCGAACGTGCGGTAGTAGCAGGTCGCGTAGCCGAGATAGTGGCTCATGATGTCGATGAAGACGAGGTCACCGGGCCGGATCATCCGATCGGAGTAGTCATGCGGGTGCGGGTTGCTTCGCGGTCCTGAGACGCAGTTGATCCCGCTGATGCGCTCCGCGCCGTGCGCGATCAGCCATTGCGAGATCTCGGCCACCACCTCGTTCTCGCGGACGCCCGGACGGATGAAGTGGGCCAGCTTGGCGTATACCCCGTCGACCAAAGAGGCGGACAGCTCGATGATCTTCAGCTCCTCGGCGGACTTGATGAGCCGCGCGTCGAAGAGCGACTCGAGTCCATTGACGACCTTGATCCCGGCACCCCGGAGTCCCTCGAGCAGGTAGAGGTCGGCGTCGTCGATGGCCACCGGCATGTCAGCCATGCCGCGATCCTCGAGCACCTCCTTGATCTCCCCGACGACCTTCGCGATCTGGCTCAGCGTGACCGCGTGAGGGTTGGCGCCATGCTTCCACTCGATCGAGGTGCGGATGTTCTCCGGCTTGATCCAGGGGCACAGCTGCCGCTTGACGGCGGCCGCGCTGCTCTTCTCCCACAGGACAAGGTCGCCCTCTCGCGGCAGCAGGCACCAGCGCACCCACTTGCCCCGCGTCCACTCGGCGAGCGCCGTGCCGGTGATATAGCGAATGTTGTCGAGGTCGAAGCAAAGGTAAGCGCCGAAGTCGTTTTTCACCAGCTGTTCACGTGCCCTTCCCAGCCGGTACGCGCGCAACGCGTCGAAGTCGATCCTCTGCTCTACGTCGGTTGCCATCGTCCCGAGGGTCATGTGCTCACCTCCTGAAACCTCACCTCGATCTCGCCGAGCGGGCTGATCTCAGCCCGCAGTACCTGCCCGGGCGCCGCCTTGACAGGCGGAACGAGGGAACCGGCGATGACAATGTCGCCCGCCCGAAGAGACTCGCCGTTTGCCTCCAGCATCTCGGCGAGCGCCAGCAGCACGACTACTGTTTCGCTCGGGAAGTCGGTCGGACCCGGCGCGCCTGCGATCTTCTCCCCATCCCGGAACACCCGGGCTTCGATGCCGGTGATCGAGCCGCCGGCGCGCGAGCGATCGACCGGACCCAGCAGCACGCGGCGGTGAAATATGTCGCCGGCCAGGATGCCCTCGACGTCCTCGACGGTGGGATCGAAGTCGGCCAGCTCGACTGCGGGTCCCAGGCCAGAGATGGCGGCTCTCACCTCCGCTTCGGCCGCGCCCGACTCCACATTCGAGCCAAGGTGGACGGCAATCTCGGGTTCTAAGACCGCCCGCGTCCAACCTGCGATGGACACGGTCGCTCCCGTCTCGAGCAGTCCGCGGTCGGTCAGGAAGCCGAAGAGTGGCGCGCTTGTGCCCAAGCGGTCCATCGCCGCCCTGGTGCTGAAACCGACCTTCCAGCCGAGATGTCGCGCGCCCGATGACAGCACCTCGCGACGCATCTTCAGCTGCGCCGCCATGCCGTTTGTGACGCGCAGGTCAGCGATGGCCGTGCAGCTCGTACCCGGCGGCATCCAGAGAGCCGGCGCCGCGCCAGCCCCAGAGCAGGAGCACCTCGTCGTCGGACGTGTTGTTGAAACCGTGGACGAATCCCGCCGGAGTGAAGATGACGTCGTCTCTGCCCGCGGGCTCCTCTCCATCGTCGGTGTAGATCGTGCCGTGTCCACTGACGACGAAGAGGAACTCGTCACAGTTGGGGTGGCTGTGCGGATCGTGGCGCGCGCCGGGCGGCAGCACCGTGCGGCCCAGCAGCAGCTGGTCGGATCCGGTCGCAGCGCCGACGCCGAACTGCACGCGCATGCGCACCCAGCCTTGGTCCTCGCGGAGGTTTGGCTCCTCGGGAACGTCTTTCCAGTTGGCGCGGTACGGCCCCGTCATCGCATGCCGCCGAGCGCGCGGTAGACCTCGTACACCACAACGAAGTCGCGGTCTTGGAGGCCCATCCCGCGGGCCGCGTTCAGCATCTCGTTGGCGGCCGCGGCGGTGGGCAGGGCCACGCCCAGCTTGCGCCCCACCTCAAGGGCGAGAAGGAGGTCCTTCTGCTGCAGGTTCACGTCCGCCCACGCTGTCTTTGGCATCCGTCCCTCAAGGATGAAGGGTCCGCGGTAGCCAAGGACCGGCGAGGCGACGACGCTCTTGAGGAACGCGTCGACTGCCACCTCGCGCTTGATGCCGGCCTTTTCGGTCAGCGCGACTCCTTCACAGAACGAGACGACCTGCACGACCAGGGCGAGGTTGATGGCGAGCTTCACGTAGAGGGCCTGGCCGTTTGCGCCGATGTGGGTGACCTTGGGGCCGATCGCAAGGAGGACTGGACGCAGCCGCTCGTAAGCGCCGGCGTCGCCTCCGACCATGATCGAGGCGCTGCCGGCCTCGAGCGTGGCCAGGCTGGCGGAGATCGGCGTGTCGAGCATGATGCCGCCCGCGGCCGCGACCTTGGCCGCGACAGCGGAGCTCGAGTCGGGCGAGATCGTGCTCATGTCGGCCAGGATGGCGCCTGGCCGCAGCCCCTCGAGCACCCCGCCGGGCCCTGTCACCACCTGCGCGAGCGCATTCGCATCGGTGAGGATCGAGACCATCACATCACTGCCCGCCGCGAGCTGTCGCGGGCTCGGCGCCCAGCCCATTCCGAGCGCACGCAGAGGAGCCGCCTTCTCCTCAGAACGGTTCCAGCCGGTGACCTGGTGGCCGGCGGCCAAGAGGCGGCGGACGATAGCGGCGCCCATCGCGCCGAGGCCAAGGAATCCAATCGGCGAAGGTCCGGCGGCCACCCCGCGGCTATTGTAGGCAAACGATTGCTCTTGCTCGGGGAGGTTGGCCAACTGGTTTTTTCAACCGGGGAGTTTCAGCGCCGATGGGAAGCCGCGCGGGACCTCATGCGCGCCGCCGAGGTCGGCGTGCTTCTCGTTTTCGGCAGCCGTGGCGCGGCGCATGAGGTGCAGTACCTCTCCGGATACCCGGTCAGCGGCGAGGCGCTGCTGGTCTTTCCTCTCGATGGCGATCCAACCCTGCTGGTCCATTACGAAAACCATGTGCCAGACGCCAGGCGGCTGTCCGTCTTCGAAGATGTTCGCCCGCGCGGGGAGGACGCGGTCGGTGCGGCGCTTGCGGTTCTCAACGAGAAGGGCCACGCCCGCGAAGCTGTCGGCGTAGCCGGCCCGCTGAGCTTCCGGCGCTACGCCGCTCTGGCGGATGCGCTCGGTGTGGCGCCGGTTGATCTCCAATCGCAGTTCGCACGGCTGCGGCTGGTCAAGAGCGCAGAGGAGATGAAGATGATCGCCGCCGGCGCCGCGCTGTCGGATGCCGCGCTGCTGGCGCTCCGGCGCGAAGCCCGCCCTGGCCTGTCAGAGCACGACCTGGTGGCGATTGTCGAGGCGGCGTACCTGTCCGCGGGTGGCACGACCCACATCCACTACCTGGGCGCGACCTCGATGAAGGAGCCCGACCTCTGTGTGCCGCGGCAGTTCGCGACCGGGCGGCGGCTGCGTGACGGCGACGTGATCCTCACCGAGCTGAGCGCCGCAAGCGGTGGTTATTACGGCCAGGTGCTGCGCACGCTGATCGTTGGTGCCGAGCCCACGCCTGAATACTCGCGCGCTCACGAGCTGGCGACCGCGGTCTACAAAGAGGTGTGCGCCGCGATCCGACCTGGGGTGTCGAGCGAGACGATCCTCGATATCGCGGAGAAGATCCACGCAGCGGGCTTCACGATCTACGACGATCTTGTGCACTGCGCGGTGGGTGGCGTTTACGCGCCGTTCCTGCGCACCCGTCCCACGACTCGAGGTGCCGGGCACAGCTTCACCTTCGAAGAGGACATGGTGATCGTCGTCCAGCCGAACGTGGTCACGACTGACGAGCGGATGGGCGTGCAGGTCGGCGACATGCTGCGCGTTACCGCCAACGGCGTACAGAGCTTTCACGCGGTGCCTCGCGAGATCTTGTTGTGCGGCTGACTTAATTCACCTCCCCGCTTGCCGGGGAGGTCGGGCCGCAAGCCCGGGTGGGGAGTGCCGGTGGAGGGCTTGAGCCCCCAATCACCTCCCCGCTCGCCGGGGAGGTCCGGCCGCGCAGCGGGCGGGGTGGGGGGATCGAGCTTCTAATCCCCTCCCCGCTCGCCGGGGAGGGGGCGCGAAGCGCCGGTGGGGGGTTCGAGCCTCTAGTTCGCCGCCAGCTGCGCCGCCATCCAGTCGCTCATCAGAACGCGCGACTCGAAGGCCCGGTTCGTCATCCCGTGGTTCCCGTCCTCATACATCACGAGCGTTCCTTTCGGCGTCTCGCCGGCCAGCCGCTCGGCGCCCTCAAAGGGTGCGATCGGGTCGCGCTTGCCGTGGAGGATGAGGATCGGCCGAGAGATCCGCGGCCCGAGCCCTTCCATGTCGATGAGCTTTGCGAGCTCGCGCGCCTCCGCCTCGTCGTGGGCGCCAGAGCGCTTGATGAAAGCGTCCCGGCTGACCACCGACCGCTTGTCCCAGTGAGCCGCAAGCGAGTATGTGCCGGCCAGCTCGATGGTCGCGCGCACGCGAGGATCAGTCGCGGCGACGCGCACGGCGTAGTAGCCGCCAAGGCTGACGCCGTACACACCAACGCGCGCCGCGTCGACGTCGTCCCGCTTCTCCAACCAGTCGATGGCCGACCCCGCCGGCTTCTCATAAGCGGGTTCGATGTTCCGCTCGAACTCTGTCTCGCCCTGGCCCGGTCCGTCGATTGCCAGCGTGGCTACGCCGCGCCGCAGGAAGTGCTCAGCGGTGGCCTGCAGCTCCTCTTTCACAGAGTCGAGCCCTGGGATCATCAGGAGCACGGGCGGCCGTTCCACGCCGGCCGGTTTGCGAAAAAGACCCCGCAGCGTGATCCCGTCGTAGGGGATCGCGACCGGTTCCGCAGGAGGCTCCAGCGCCCAGGCGCCGTGCGCGTAGCATGCCGCCGTCCGGTCGGACGCGGCCTTCAGCTGCGCAAGGTCCTGGACGAAGACGAACTTGCCGAAATGCCAGCAAAGGGCGGCCCGTAGCCAGGACTGAGCGGCTGTGATGCTGTGCCCGGCCGTCTCGGCCGCCTCCGCCGCGCGCTCGTACTCGCCGGCCGTCACGCCCCATTCCCGGCACCAGTCGTCCCAGCGCCGGATCCGCGCCAGGGTGCGGTTGAAGTCGTTCAGGTCCACGCCCTGGGCGACAAACCTCGGCCCCCAATGCTTGGTCGCGACGGCCACGCGTTCATCCACGACCTCAGTCTCGCTGGTGCTGCTTCCGATGAGCTTGGACAATCGTTTGCCCGATCACTCTAGGCGGCGGGTGTGCGCGGTGTCAAACTACCTGCAGCCCGATGCGGATCACCCTGAAAGAGCTTGCCGCCCAGTCGGGTGTGCATCCGTCGACCGTCTCGCGAATCGTCAACGACGATCCCCGCCTGAGGGTCTCGGCCGAGACCAGGGGGAGGGTCAAGGACCTTCTCAAGAAGACCGGTTATCGCCCCGACGGGATGGCGCGCGGGTTGAAATTGCGCCAGAGCTTTGTGCTCGGCGTGCTGGTGCCCGATGTGTTGAACCCGCTCTTTGCAGCGATCTTCAGGGGCGTGGAGGACGCTGCTCTCGAGGAGGGGTACACGGTCATCCTTTCGAGTACGGACGGCCACGAGGACCGCGAGCGCGACATCCTGCTCACGCTGCAGTCGCGAATGATCGACGGAATGATCGTGGCCAGCGCCACGCTCCGTGACTCGTCGGTCCGCTGGCTTCGCGCTCACGACGTCCCGCACGTGCTCGTCAACCGCTACAGCGATCAGACGGACTACTTCGTGGGCACCGACGACAAACTCGGCGCCAGGCTCGCAACCGAGCACCTCCTGTCCCTGGGCCACCGCCGGATCGCACACCTCGCCGGGTCGCCTCGCTACAGCACCTCCCTCAATCGGCGGCGCGGCTACGAGGAAGCGCTGAAGGCCGCGGGCATCCATCCGGGCCCCGAGCTCATCGTCGAGACCAGCCTCGCGACGGGCGGCGGGGTGGTGGCCACGCATCGGCTCCTCGAGCAGCGCAAACCGCCGACCGCGATCGTTGCGGTGAACGACGTTGCCGCGGTCGGCGCTTACGACGCGGCCGAGCAGATGCGTCTTCGCATTCCCGCGGACCTCGCCATCACCGGCTACAACGACATCCCGCTCGCCACGCGCCTGCGACCAAGCCTGACTACCATCCACGTGCCGGCCCAGGAATTCGGGCGTGCTGCCGCCCGGATGCTGCTCGAGCAGATGGTCGCGGGCCGGCGCGAGCCGAAACGAGTGGTGCTGCCGCCGGAGTTGATCGTCCGCGGTTCAACCGATCCAAGCCGGGTTTAAACACCGCTTTTGACACACGGGCGGACCGCTGGTACGATCGTGCGCAAACGTTTGCTCTGATGGGAGGGCCGATGGCGGAACTTGGTTACGTAGGTCTCGGAACCATGGGCGGAAGGGTCGCCCTGCGTCTGCTCAAAGCCGGTCATCGGGTGCGCGGTTACAACCGAACTCCGGAGCGCGCACGGTGGCTGGTCGACGAGGGGCTGACGCTCTGCGCGACGCCGCGCCAGGTCGCTGAGAGTTCCGAGATCGTCTTCACGATGGTCACCAACACGACCGCGTTGAAGGCGGCCGTGGAGGGCGACAACGGCATCCTGGCCGGCCTCGGGCCTGGGAAGTTTTACGTCGACATGTCGACCTCCAGCCCTGAGTACTCGCGCGAGCTGTCCGAGCGGGTCCGGGCCACCGGCGGGGCGATGCTGGATGTGCCCGTTTCAGGCAGCGTGAGCACGCTGGAGGAGGGCCGTCTTTCGCTCATGGCCGGCGGGACTCGCGAAGACTTCGAGAAGGTGCTGCCGGTGCTCGAGGACATCGGTCCGACTGTCAATTACGTCGGCTCCAACGGCCAGGCCGTGCTGATGAAGATCGCGATCAACCTGCAGCTTGCGGTCCAGATGGTCGCTTTCTCGGAGGGCGTGCTGCTGGCCGAGCGCGGCGGAATCGTTCGCAAGACTGCCGTCGAGGTCATGCTCAACAGCGTGATCGCCTCGCCGATGATCAAGTACCGGTGCCCATTCGTCCTCGAGATGCCAGAAGAGGCCTGGTTCGACGTCAACATGATGCAGAAGGACATGCTTTTGGCCCTCGAGCTAGGACGGCAGTCCAATGTTCCCCTCCCGACCACGGCGGTCACCAACGAGCTGCTGACCTCAGCGCGAGCGCTGGGCCTGGAGAAGAAGGACTTCGCGGTCCTTTTCAACGCTCTGGAGGCGATGGCGGGAGGCTCGCAGCCTTGAGCTCCGCGGAGGTCGCAACCGCTGTCGACAGCGAGATGGCGGTCGAGCTTTACCGGAGCATGCTGCGTATCCGCCACTTCGAGGAGCAGGTCATCGACCTTTATCGCAGCGGAAAGATGCCTGGGCTGGCGCACCTATATATCGGCGAGGAGGCGGTGGCGGTCGGTGTGTGCGCCGCGCTTCACGACGACGACTACATCACCAGCACCCATCGCGGCCACGGTCACTGCCTCGCCAAGGGCGCCGAGCTCAACCGCATGTTTGCGGAGCTGCTCGGCAAGGAAGCCGGTTACTGCCATGGCAAGGGGGGCTCGATGCACATCGCCGACACCGAGCGCGGGAACCTCGGCGCCAACGCGATCGTCGCCGGCTCGGCGGGCATCGCCACCGGCGCTGCCCTGTCGGCCAAGAAGCGCGGCAGCGGGCAGGTGGCGGTGTGCTTTTTCGGCGAAGGGGCGCTCGGCCAAGGCGTCCTCTACGAGACGATGAACATGGCGTCGCTGTGGCGGCTGCCCGTGGTCTACGTTTGCGAGGAGAACCAGTACAACGAGTACACGCACATGAGCGAGGCCATCGCCGGCGAGATCGGCGCGCGCGCCACCGCGTTCGGCATCCCCGTCGAGGACGTCGACGGCCAGGAGGTGCAGGCGGTGTACCTCGCGGCGACAAGGGCTGTCGCGCGCGCCCGCGCGGGCGCGGGCCCGACCTTCCTCAACTGCCACACCTACCGCTTCCACGGCCACCACGTCGGCGACGTCGACCGGCGCTACTACCGCTCCAAGGAAGAGGAGGAGCGCTGGCGCGACACGCGCGACCCGGTGAAGCTGGCCGCCGAGTGGGTCACCTCGGGCGGCATGGCGCAGGCGAGCCGGCTCGACCAGATCGACGAAGAGGTCCAGGCCGAGGTCCGCTCCGCGGTCGAGTTCGCCCTCAATGCCCCGTTCCCGGATCCTGGCGAGGTCACCGAGGATGTCTACGCTTAGCCCGACCGAAGCCCGGACCTCCCGCCTGCTGACCTTCGGTCAGGCGGTGCGCGAGGCGCTCGCCGAGGAGATGCGGCGCGACCCGACCGTCTTCATCCTGGGCGAGGACGTGGCAGAGGCGGGAACCCCGTTCAAAGTCCTGTCTGGTCTCGTCGAGGAATTCGGGACCGAGCGCGTCATGGACACGCCGATCTCGGAGGCCGGCTTCACCGGACTGGCCGTCGGCGCGGCCATGACCGGGATGCGGCCGGTCGTCGACATCATGTTCGGCGACTTCCTCGGACTGATCATGGACCAGCTCGCCAACCAGGCGGCCAAGGTCCACTACATGTCGGGCGGCACGCTCAAAGCACCGCTCGTGGTCCGCACGACGCTCGGCGCCACCCGCCGCTCGGCTGCTCAGCACAGCCAGAGCTTGCACGCCTGGCCGAGCCACATCCCCGGTCTCAAGGTGGCACTGCCGAGCACGCCGCGTGACGCAAAGGGCCTGCTCAAAGCGGCCATCCGCGACGACAGCCCGGTCGTCTTCTTCGAGGACAAGATGGGCTACGCGATCAAGGGCGAGGTACCCGAGGGCGACTTCGTGCTGCCCCTGGGCGTGGCGGATGTGAAGCGCGTGGGCGAGGACATCACGATCGTCGCGATCAGCAGCATGGTGCTGGTAGCCCTCGAGGCTGCCGAGCTCCTGGCCGCGGAGGGGATCAGCGCCGAGGTGGTCGACCCGCGGACGACGGTGCCGCTCGACGTCGAGGCGATCGTCCGCTCTGCGAAGAAAACGTCCCGCGCCATCGTCCTCGACGAGGGTTACCAGCGCTACGGCGTCACCGCCGAGATCGCCGCCGTGATTTCCGACGGCGCCTTCTTCTACCTCGATGCGCCTGTCAAGCGGATGGGCGCGATGGACGTGCCGGTGCCTTTCTCGCCGGTACTGGAAGATTTGACCGTGCCGACCGCCGCAACAGTTGCCGCGGAGGCGCGCCGGCTGTGCCGGAAATGAGAAGCGTCCATATCGCTATGGAGGTGTCATGAGCCGGCTCACGAAAACCTACGGGCTCAACGCTGTCGACTGGGAACAGCGCACCGATTTCGATCGGCTGCGCCGGGAGCGCCTGGCGCGCGCCAGAGCCGCGCTGGATACGTCCGAGATGGGTGGCCTGCTGCTCTTCGACATGTACAACATCCGCTACGTCACCGCGACACACATCGGCACCTGGGCCACGGACAAGGCCGCGCGCTTCGCGCTCCTTCCGCGAGGCGACGAACCGATCATGTGGGACTTCGGTTCCGCCGCGCGCCATCACAAGCTCTTCAACCCCTGGCTGGGCGAGGGTCGGTCCCGCGCGGGCATCTCGACCATGCGCGGCAGCTTCTCCCCGGAGATGGGTCGGGCCGAGGACGTCGCCCGGAAAATCAAAGTAGAGCTCGAGGCGCGCGGCCTCCTTGACGCACCGCTCGGCGTCGACCTGGTCGAGCCCCCAGTCCTCTTCGCTCTGCAGCGGGAGGGAATCAAGGTCGTCGATGGACAGCAGTTGATGCAGAACGTGCGGAAGGTGAAGACCCAGGACGAGATCACCCTCCTCAGCACCGCGTGCATGATGGTCGACGCCGCATACGACGAGCTCTACCGTGCGATGAAGCCCGGCATGCGAGAGAACGAGTGCGTCGGACTGGTCGCGAAAGTTCTCTACGATCTCGGGTCCGAATTCGTTGAGGGAGTGAACGCGATCTCGGGAGAGCGCGCCAACCCGCACCCGCACGTCTACACGGACCGCGCGCTGCGGCCAGGCGATCCCGCCTACTTCGACATCATCCACAGCTACAACGGGTACCGGACTTGCTACTACCGCACCTTCGCGATCGGCAGCGCCTCCCAGGCGCTGGTCGACGCGTACAAGCGCAGCCGCGAGCTCCTCGATGTGGCGATCGACATGATCAAACCGGGCGTCACGACTGCCGAAGTGGCGTCGCTTTGGCCGCCAGCCACGGATTTTGGATTCCCCGACGAGGAGTCCGCCTTTGCCCTGCAGTTCGGGCACGGGTGCGGGCTCTCGCACTGGGAGAAGCCAATCTTCAGCCGGCTTGTGTCGCTCGAGCACCCGGAGGTGATCGAGGAGAACATGTGCTTCGCGCTGGAGACGTTCTGGCCATCGACGGACGGCTGGTCGGCGGCGCGGATCGAGGAGCAGCTGATCGTCACCAAGGACGGTTGCGAGGTCATCACCCGCTTCCCGGCCGAGGAGTTGCTGGTCGCGGGCCAGCGTTACTACAGCGTCAAGGGTCCGCTGCCGACCACTCGCGAACATGAGTCGCACAAGAACACCGGCCGGCCCACACCGAAGCAGCGGGTGCTGGCGGGCGCCCGGGCGGAAGGAGCGCAAAACCTTTAGTGGTCTGTCCGTGACGGAACACTGGGCGCACTGACGTTGCCGACGGATGTAATCATGCCGGCGCTCGGAATGGCGCAGACGACGGGCATCGTCGTTCAGTGGAAGAAGCAGGCCGGCGACCAGGTCTCAAAGGGCGAACCGCTGCTGGAGGTGGAGACCGACAAAGCGGTCGTCGAGGTGGAGGCGCCGGCCTCTGGCACGCTTGTCTCAATCTCCGCCGAAGCCGGCGCCGAGGTGCCGGTGGGAACAGCCATCGCCGTGATCCTCGGTCCTGGCGAAAGCGCCGGGACGGCGACTTCACCTCCCCGCTCGCCGGCGAGGTCGGCGGCGAAGCCGCCGGGTGGGGGAGAACAATCTCATTTAAGCCGAGCGACTCAATCCGCCCGGGGCGAAACCCGCCTGAAGGCCGCTTCACCTCTCGCCCGGCGGCTTGCGGCGGAAGCCGGGATGGACCTGGCGGCCGTGGCCGGAACCGGACCTGATGGTGCGGTCCAGGCGGCCGACCTTCCTGAAACGCCATCGGGTGAAAGTGAGGTGGAGGTCGGTCGGACGTGGCGGGTCATGGCCGAGCGCATTGCCACCGCATGGACCGCTCCACACTTCTACTTGACGCGCGAGGTGATGGCGGAGCCTCTCGTTGTCTTCCGCGCCGGCCTCGCCGAAAAGGGCGAGAAGGTGACCGTGACCGATCTCCTGGTCAAGCTGTCAGCGCTAACCCTCAAACGCCACCCGCACGTCAGCTCCGCCTGGCGCCAGGGTCGATTGGTCAAGAGTTCACGGATCTCGATTGGCGTCGCCGTCGCCTCCGAGGACGGCCTCACGGTGCCGGTACTGCTCGATGCGGATCTCAAGTCGCTCGCCGAGATAGCCGCGTGGCGCGAGGGAGCGGTCGAGCGCGCCCGGTCGCACCGCTTGAACCCGGCGGACCTCGAGGGCGGCGTGTTCACCATCACCAACCTGGGCATGCATGGAGTTGACGCCTTCACCGCGATCCTCAACAGCGGCCAGGCGTCCATCCTGGCCGTGGGCAGGATTGCCGAGCGGGCGGTTGCACGCAACGGAAAGGTTCTCGCAGCCCAGACGATGATCCTGACCCTGGGCTGCGATCACCGGGCCGTGGACGGAGCCCGCGGCGCGCTGTTCCTGAAAGACCTCGTCGCGGCCGTCGAGGAGCCGGCGAAGCTGCTCCGATGATCTACCCGGTGAGGGTTGGCCTGAAGTACGCGCCTATGGCGACCACCCCGGTTCGGATGCGAGAGGTGTGGACGGCTGCCGACCAGGCAGGCTTCGACCACCTCTGGATCATGGATCACTTCATGCCGCTGGTCCGCTCGGCAACCGGCTGGTACCAGTTCGAGCCGGCCGACCCGGTGTTCGAGGCATGGACCACCCTCGCTGCGATGGCGGAGGTCACGAAGCGGATCCGAATCGGCGTTAACGTGACCGGCAACCTGTACAGGTACCCGTCAGTGCTGGCGAAGACTGCCGCGACCGTTGACCAGTTCTCAGGCGGGCGGCTCGAGTTCGGGATTGGCGCCTCGTGGGCCGAGTTCGAGTTCACGTCGCTTGGCATCCCCTTCCCGCCGGCGCGGGAGCGGATCGAGCGCCTGGCCGAGGCGTGCGAGGTGCTGAAGCTGCTCTGGACCAGGGATGTGGCGAGCTACGAAGGGCGTTACTACCGGCTCGACGGAGCCATCTCCGAGCCGAAGCCGGTCCAGAAGCCCTATCCGCCGCTTTGGATCGGCGGTGCCGGCGAGAAGCGAACGCTGCGCGTCGTCGCCCAGCATGCGGATGTATGGAACGTGGTCGGCGCGCCGCCCGACGAGGCCTTGAGGCTGTCGAGAGTCCTCGACGCGCACTGCGACGAGGTCGGGCGCGACCCGGCCGAGATCCGGCGTTCGATCGGCTTGCCGTTCCGACCGGAGGACCCGGACCGCACGCTCCGCGACGCCGAGGCGCTGGTGGAGCGCGGGTTCACCGAGTTGTTGGTGACGGTCAAAGGTGACGACGCTCCGCGACAGGTCGATGCCGCCGCCGAACTCCTGTTGAACAAGCTCCGCGTCTGATCCCCTCCCCCGTAAGGGGGAGGGCGAGGGAGGGGGGCGAGCGAGGGGGGCGATGGAGCCCGCACTATCCAGCCAGTTTCCCCGTAAGCCAGTCCGCGACCATCGTTCGCGACTCGAATGCCTGGTCGGTCACCCCGTGGTTGCCCGTCTCGTAGGTCACGAGCTCAACGCCCAAGATCCGCGCGCTTCGCTCCGCTTCCGAGAAGGGGATGATGCGGTCGAGCTTTCCGAACACGAGCAGGGTGGGGCAGAGGACGCTGTCGACTCCTTCGAGCGTCAGAAGGTCCGCCCGACGGCGGGCGTCGGGCTCGCTTGACGCGCCGGAACGCTGAGTGAATGCCTGCCGCGTGAGTGGAGGCAGTTGGTCCCAGAGGTCGCCAAACTTGAAGGGCCCGGCGTTCGAGACCACCGCCTTGAGACGCGACTCGTGCGCGGCCCCGCGGAGTGCGTAGTAGCCGCCCAGGCTGATCCCATACAGGCCGGCGCGGGAGGCATCCACGTCGCCGCGTGTCTCGACCCAATCGAGGACCGCCGCCACCGGTCGCTCGTAGGCCGGCTCGATGGGCAGCTCGTATTCCGCCTCACCCTGCCCTGGCCCGTCGATCGACAGCGTCGCCAGGCCTCGGCGGAGGAAGTGGTCGGCCGTGTACTGGAGCTCCTCCTTGACCGAGTCGAGACCTGGAATCAGCACCACCACCGGTGGTTTCTTGACCCCGGACGGCCTGCGTAGGATTCCCGCGAGCCGCCGCCTCCCGTACGGGATCTCGACGCGCTCGGCCGGTGGTTCGAGACTCGCCATTCCCTTCCGGAAGTCGGCGACCGTCCGGTTGTGGGCCGCGCGCTGTTGTGTGAGGTCGTCGATGAACACGAACTTTCCGAAGTGCCAGCAGATCGCCGCCCGGACCCAGCTCTCGCCCGCCGTGAGGGTGTCGCCTCGGGCTTCGGCCGCCTCGGCGAGCTCTTCATAACCTCGCGCCGTGACGCCCCACTCGGAGCACCACTGTTCCCAGCGCTCGATACGCTGAATCGTCGACTGGAAAGCGCCGAGCTCGACGCCGTTAGACACGAAGCGGAGCGCCCAGTGCTTGGCCGCCGAGGCGACGCGCTCGTCTTGCGCGCCGTGAGCGTGCTCAGTGCGCTCGCGAGGATCGGTCTGCGTCACAGCGATCTCAGCGTGTCGCCGACCCAGTCTGCGACGAACGGCCGCGCCTTGAACCAGACGTTGTTGCAGACGTGAACCCCGTCCTCATAGAACTTCAGCAGGTGCGGACCTTTCACCTCGGCGGCGATCCGCTCCGCCTGCTCGATCGGCGAGGCGGGATCCTTGCCGCCGTAAACCTGCAGCACCGGCACCGTTACCAGTTCCGCCACCCCCTCCAAGGTCATCGTGTTCTGGACCGCGAGGGGGTCGGGGCCGAGGTACTGGATCAGCGCGAGCTTGCTGACCGGCCGCTGGCTCGGGTAGCGACCGGCCGCCGAGTACCAGCTACTGATCGACACCGCGGCCTTGACCCTTTTGTCGAAGGCGGCGCCGCGGATGGCGAACTGGCCGCCGTACGAGATGCCGCCCAGCGCGACCCGGCCGGCGTCGACGTCGGGACGCTTGAGCAGCGTGTCGAGCACGGCCGAGATCGGGCCCTCGAACTCGCGCCGCAATTTCAGGTCGAAGCTGACCAGCCCATGGCCGGGGCCGTCGAAGCAGTAGACGGCCACGCCACGTCGAAGGATGTGTGCGCCGTGGTCGTACAGCTCCTCCTTGTTCGAGTCGGCACCGGGGATGAGGACGATCAGCGGCACGCGTCCCGAAGCTCCGCTCGGGTAGCGGAAGTAGCCACGCAGCTCCGTGCCCTCGAAAGGGATATTGAGAATCTCCATCGGGTGCTCAGCGATCGGAGCCGCCTTTGCAAAAGCCGCCTCACCAGCCTCCAGCGCGGTCCGGAACTGCTGAGCGTCGTGGGTGAAGAGGAAGCTCGCCCAGTGGTAGAACAGCCCGGCCGTGATGTACGCGGCCGCCGCGGTCTCGCCATGCAGTGCGGCAGCCGCGTCGTCGCCGCGGGCGACGTGCTCGGCGGCGGCTTCTGACCAGGTTGAGCACCAGTCGCTCCAGTCGGTGATCCGCTCCTGGAGGCGATCGCGCTCCCAGGGTGAGACGTAGTTGGACATCATCCTCCAGCTGAAGGCCTCCCAGGTGTCCTTGACGAAGGTGCTGGTATCGGTCGTAGAGACGGTCATTGACGCCCCCTTTGAATGCCACATCCGGTTAGGTTGGTCCAACCAGGCCCGAGGTTCCGTTTGACAGGCGGAGAAGCCATTGTTACATTTGCACAAACGTTTGTCCTAACTAGAGGAGAGGACAGGGTCGTGGGCAACGGACAGCCTGGTTGGGCCCGGTTCTTTCGCGTTTTTGGAGGAGGAAGCCAATGAGAACTCTTCGGTTGACCAGGGCGTCTTTAGCGCTGACGGTCATGGCAATGGCAGTCACGTCGTGCGGATTGGGCACCCAGTCGAGCAGCAGCACGCCAACGACGGGCGCGGACATCATCGTCGGGATCTCGGAGCCGCTTACCGGGGACAAGTCCGACATCGGGACCAACAGTGACAACGGCTACAAGGTCTGGGAGAACGTCGTCAATTCGCACGGCGGGCTCAACGGCCGCCACGTCAAGATCATCCAGTACGACAACAACAGCCTGGCGGACACGGCGGTCAGCCAGTACCAGAAGCTGGTGACGGTCGACAATGCCGACGTCCTGCTCGGCCCTGTCAGCAGCGCTCTCGTGATCCCGACCGAGGCGGTCGCGGCCCAGTACAACAAGATCTTCGTCGAGGGCACGGGTGGCTCCCCGCAGGTCTTCGCCCGCAACTTCACCAACGTGTTCTTCGTCCAGCCCGCCACGGTCGAGCACCAAGCCGACCCGCTGGTCAGCTGGATCCAGTCATTGCCTGCGGCCCAGCGGCCCACGGTGGCCGGGTACCCGACAAATGACGACCCCTTCGCCCAAGCGGTGGTGGACACCGTCCAGAAGGCGTTCGAGGCGATGGGCATCAAGACCGGCTACAAGCAAACTTACCCGCCGACACAGACCGACTTCACCTCCATCGGAACGCAGATGAAGGCGGCCGGCGTAGACATCCTGGTGCAGGGCTCGGTCGCCGACCAGGACGCGGCCGGCGCCGTGCTCGGCTACTCGCAGGTCGGCTTCCAGCCCAAGGTGTCGTACTTCGCCAGCGGACCGGACAGCTCCAGCACCTGGCTGCAGCTGATCGCGGCCAAGTCCGAGGGCACGATGACCTCGCTGGACTGGCTCCAGGAGTCGACCGTCCCCGGCAACAAAGAGTTCGTCGACACCTATCTGAAGCTCTTCCCCAACAAGGACAACGTGGTGCCGGCTGAGGCAGCAGAGGCCTATGCCGCCGGCGAGGTGCTCGCTACCGCGATCAAGACGACGGGCGGTGTCGACAACGCCAAGCTGATCACCTGGCTGCACGCCAACAAGGTCCAGTCCATCGAGGGCAACTTCGGCTGGGACGCGGCCGGCCGGCCTCAGGGCGGATCCTTCGACCTGATTCAGTGGCAGCAAGGCCATCTGAACATCGTCTGGCCTTCTGCCGTCGCGACGGGCGGAACCACTCCGACCTTCCCCAAGCCTTCTTGGTAGGCACGATGCTGCGTGAGGGGGGGCCTGTCATGGCCCTCCCTCAATCCTTCCTTAGCAGAACCTGAAGCATGCTCCTGGTCCAGGGGACAGTCCTCGGCATCCTGGTCGGCGGCATGTACGCCCTCATGGCAAGCGGGCTCACCCTGATCTTCGGCGTGATGCGCCTCATCAACATCGCGCACGCGGCGGTGATCATCTTCGCGTCCTATCTCTCCTGGATGCTGTTCACCTCATGGGGCATCGACCCGCTGATCTCGATCGTGATCCTGGTGGTCGTGTTCTTCATCGCAGGGGCGCTGCTGCAAAAGGGCATCCTGAGCGCGCTGATCGACAAGGACCTGTCGCTCGCACTGCTGGCGACCCTCGGCGTCGCCAACATTCTGGAAGGGATGGAAGGGGCATTCTGGACGTCGTCCTTCCACGCTATCCACACCGACTACTCGGTCCTGACCTACCACGTCGGTGACATCTACGTCCCACTGATCCGGATCATCACTTTTGCCGCCTCGGTGATCCTCCTGGGCGGCCTCTACGTGCTACTCAACCACTCCAATCTCGGACGCGCGATCCGTGCGACGACCCAGAACCGTGGTGTGGCTCAGTTGGTCGGCGTGAACGTCGACCGGATCACGATGATCGCGTTCGGCATCGGCATCGCGGTCGCCGCCGCCGCCGGCCCGCTGATGGGGATGTACTACCCCTTCTACCCGAACTCCCACTGGGGCTGGATCGGGAAGCTGATGGCGATCGTCGTTCTTGGCGGACTCGGCAGCTTCCGCGGAACGCTGCTCGCCGCGCTCATCCTCGGCATCGCGGAGCAGGTCTCAGTCCTGTACGTGCCCGCCGACTGGGCGGCGATGGTGTTCTTCGTGTTCCTCTTCGCGGTCCTGATCGTCCGGCCCCAGGGGTTCTTCGGCCACGTAGCCCGAGAAAGCCTTTGAACAGACGACGCCTCATTGCACTCGCCTGGCCGGTGGTGCCGCTGTTGATCCTGGTGGTCCTGCCATTCAACGGGCTGGGAGGCTTCTACCTGGACCTGTTCTATTTCACCTTCACGTACGCCGCCATGTCGGTGGGCTGGAACATCATCGGCGGCTACACCGGTTACATCTCGCTCGCCAACCTTGGCTTTTTCGGACTCGGCTCCTATATCGGCGGCCTGATGCTCACACATCTCGGCTGGCCGGTCTTGCTCACGGCGCCGCTCGTGGGCCTCATCTGCGCCCTCGCCGCAGCTGCGGTCGGCTGGGTGGCGCTGCGAACTCGCGGACCGTCGTTCGTCATCGTGACCCTCGCATTCACCTTCATCGTCCAGTTCCTAGCCCTGAACCTGAAGGACATCACCGGTGGCAGCGCGGGACTCTATCTGCCTCTTTTGAACATGGATCCACTGCTCCGGGGTGCCCTCTTCTACTACTACATGCTGGGCGTGCTGGTGCTCGCGATTGCGGTTGCGATCGGCATTCGCCGGTCGCGTTTCGGCCTAGGCCTGATCGCGATCCGCGAGGACGAGGGAAAGGCGGAGGGGTCGGGAATCAACACCTCGCTGTTCAAGATCGTGGCTTTCATGATCAGCATCTGGTTCGCGGCCGTCGCCGGTGCCGTCCATGCGCAGTACCTGGACTACGTGGACCCTGACCTCGCATTCGAGCTGATCGTGATGCTCAACATGATCGTCATGACCTTGCTCGGCAGCAGGGGCACGGTCTGGGGCCCGGTGCTGGGCGCCTTCATCCTCTTCCCGCTCCAGTCTTACCTCGTCTACTGGCTGCCGTCCACGATCGCGGGCGAGGTCCACCTGGCCCTGCTCGGGGTCGTGCTGGTGCTGGTCGCGCGGTTCATGCCCGACGGGCTCCTGGTCACAGCGCAAAAGCTGATCGCGCGCCGGCCACCGCCACGCTGGGAGTCTGCGCCTGCAGTCGCGGGTGAGCCTCCGCGCGAGGGTGGGGCGCGATGAGCAGCCAGCTTCTCGAGGGGCTTGCCCCGATCGCCGAAGCGACCAGCCGGTCGCTGCACGTGCGCGGCGTCGACAAGTCGTTCGGCGGCGTGCACGCGCTCCAGGACTGCACCTTCGACGTCGCCGCGCGAAAGATCACGGCGCTGATCGGCCCCAACGGCTCGGGCAAGACGACCGCTTTCAACTGCATCTCGGGCTTCTACGTGCCCGACAAGGGGACCGTCATGCTCGGCGATCGCAACATCAGCGGCTGGACCCCGAGCCGCATCGTCCACCAGCGGGTAGCCCGGACGTTCCAGATCACGCGCGTCTTCAAACGGATGTCTGTGCTCGAGAACATGGTCGTGCCAGCTCGGCGGACAGGGCTCAAGGCGATGTTCTGGGATGGCATCCAGGGCCATGAGCGCGTGCGGGCCGAGCGGCTCCTCGATTTCGTCGGGCTGTCGCAATTCATCAACGATGAGGCCGGTCACCTCTCCTTCGGCCAGCAAAAGCTCCTCGAACTGGCCGCCTCGCTCATGGCGGAGCCCCAGATCATGCTGCTCGACGAGCCCTCCGGCGGGCTCAACCCGCTGATGATCGACCGGCTGGCCGGTTACATCCGTGAGCTCAACCAGATCGGCGTCACCTTCCTGATCGTCGAGCACAACATGGGCTTCGTCATGCGCCTTTCCGATGAAGTCGTCGTGCTCCACCGCGGTTCGGTCATCTCGCACGGTCCCCCGGCGCAGGTCCGCGCCGATCCCGCCGTGCTCGAGGCCTACTTGGGAAATTGACCGCGCTCCTCGAGGTCGAAAACGTTTACGCCGGATACGGTCCTGGAGGGGACATCCTCCAGGGCGTCGACCTGCTGGTGGAGAAGGGCGCCTACGTGTGCATCATCGGGCCCAATGGGGCCGGGAAGTCGACCCTGCTGCGGGTGATCACCGGCGTCCTCTCCCCGCGAAAGGGAAGGGTGATTTACGAAGGCCGCGACATCGGCAACCGTCGACCCGACCTGGTGTTTCGGGACGGCATCGTCACGGTGCCGCAGGGACGCAACACCTTCCCGGACATGACGGTCTGGGAGAACATGCTGATGGGCGCATATTCGATCCGCGACCGGCGGCTCGTGAAGCAGCGCATCGACCGCGTCATCGAACTGCTTCCGGTGGTGGGGGAGAAGCGCAATATGCGCGCCGGCCTCTTGAGCGGGGGCCAGCAGAAACAGGTCGAGATCGGCCGCGCGATGCTGGTCGACCCGAAGCTATTGATCCTCGACGAGCCCACCATGGGCCTCGAGCCGCGCATCGCCAGGGTTGTCCTCGAACGTGTTGATCGCTTGCGTGCGGCAGGGACCACCATCCTCATGGTCGAACAGAACGCGCGGCTCGGGCTCGCTCACGCTGAGGACGGCTGCGTCATGGAGCTCGGGCGGATCAAGCTTCGCGGGCGTGGCTTGAAGATGCTCGAGGACCCCGAGGTGAGCCGCCTGTACCTCGGCGAGGAGGCGGGCGCCAGCAACATCGGCCACAACGTGAGCAGAGAGGAGCCGAAGGCATGACCCAGAAAGCAGACATCGTCGTGGCGGGCGCCGGACACAACAGCATGATCACCGCGGCCTACCTTGCGAAGGCGGGCTACTCCGTGATCGTCCTTGACGCGCGCCCGATCCCCGGCGGCGGCGCGTCGACCGAAGAGCCGCTACTACCTGGCTACCTGATCGATACCTGCTCGACCGGCCATACGCTGATCCGGGTCAATCCGCTCCTGACCAAGGACGAGCTTGGCCTGCACGGCAAATACGGCTTGACCTATGTCGAGCCGGACCCTGTCGCGCACGTGACGTTTGCGGACGGCGAGTACTTCACGCACTGGCTCGACCTAGAACGAACGTGCGAGGAGTTCGCTCGTTTCTCCAAGCACGACGCCCAGGCGTACCGGCGGATGATGGCCGAGTACGACGAGGTGAAGGGCGCCTATGGCGCCGCCCGCTTCACGCCTCCGGGACTCGGCCCGTCCCTGCAGGAGAGGCTGCTCACGACGCCGCACGGGCAGAAGTGGCTGCGCATCGAGGCGATGAGCTCATGGGACGTAATCCGCCACGAGTTCGAGAACCGCTACATCCAGTCTTACATGCTCTGGCAGGCGTTTCAGACGGTCCAGGCGGTGGACGCCCTTGGTTCTGGCTCGCTCGCGTACTCGCTCATCTACTCGCGTCAACAGCGGAGCTGGAGCATCCCGCTCGGCGGGTCCGGCAAGCTCACGGAGGGACTCACCGCGTTCCTGGAGGAACACGGTGCTCGCATCATCTGCGGCAAGAAGGTCGTGAGGCTGGTCCTCGAGAACGGCCGGTGCGCCGGCGTCGAGACCGAGGACGGCGAGCGCTACCTGGGCACGAAGGCCGTCGTGTCGACGATCCATATCAAGCACCTCATCGACATGGCGCCGCATGACGCGTGGCCGGAAGACTTCCACTACGGGGTGGCGACCTACGACATCGGCATCAGCAACATGGGCGTCTATATCGCGGCCAAGGAGGCGCCAAAGTTCACGACCCGCGAAGGCACCCAGAGCGCGGTGTCGGCAGGTCTGGTCGGTTGGCCGGAAGACGTGATCCGGGTCGGTCGGGACGTGAAGGACGGCAAGTTCATCTCCGGGGTCACGTGGCTCCTTGTGGCCACCCCGACCCTGGTCGATCCCTCGCGCGCGCCACACGGCCATCACACCGTCAAGCTGCTCGGTCCGCAGTCGTGGCAGCTTCCAGCGGGCGAGAAGGATTGGGACACGGTGAAGGAAAGGCACGCCGACTACCAGGTCGAGCAGCTGCGCAGATTCGCCCCCAACTTCACCGACGACAACATCCTCGCCCGCATGGTCAAATCTCCCGACGACTTCGAGCACTCAAACCCGCACATGATCCATGGAACCTTCCACGGCGGTGATCGCGGACTGGCCCAGAGCGGCACGCTTCGGCCCGTGCCGGGTTGGGGTCAGTATCGGATGCCGATCCCCGGCCTCTACCAGACGGGCGGCACGACGCACCCGGGCGGCTCGATCACCGGCGCTCCTGGCCGCAATGCCGCGATGGTGGTCCTTGAGGACCTGGGGACCAGCCTTGATGCGGTGGTTCAGGCACCGGCCGCCAGCATCCGCACGTAGCTTGGCAAGAATCTTCAAGGCCGCACCTTCATTCGACGCGGGACACGCGTGACCGGATGGACCTGGTGACCGACGCGGTGCAGGTCGGGGCGCAGCAGATCAAGGCCGACCGGATCCTCTACCACCCCGGCGACAGCGCCGCCGCTCACTACCACACCGATTGCCACCACCTTTTCTATGTTCTCGGGGGCTCGGGAACCCTGCATGTCGATGACGGTTCGATCCAGCTCGAGCAGGGCATGGTCGCTTCGGTCGGGCCTTCCGAGGTCCACTGGTTCGAGAACCCGACCGACGGCGAATTCTCATTCGTCGAGTTCTGGTCGCCGCCCCCCAAGGAGACTGTCTGGATCACCGACGACATATGAACGTGGGCTCCCAATGCCTGAGTTCAGGCAAGCGGCGGAGATCGAGGTGGACCACTACGGGGAGGGCTGGACGGTGAGCACGCTTGCCGACGGCAGGCATGTGCCGGGCATGCTGATGGTAGCCCGCCGATGGATGTACGAGCCAGGTGCCAAGGGTCCCGAGCAGGATTGGCCTGGACCGGCCGAGCGATTCCTTTACGTCATCTCCGGATCGGGGCGCTTTGAGGCCGGCGAGGACTCATCGTCAATCGAGCGTGAGTCCATGGTGTGGCTCGAGCCGGGCGACCGCTATCGGATCGTGGCCGGTGAAAGTCCGCTCGAGATCCTCGAGGCGACCTCAGTGAACTCCACGAGCTAAACCCTTCACGAGCTACACCGCGAACTCGGAGGATTCGCCGTGAGTTCGTGGGGACCGTTATCCCGACCTGGTCGCCGCCGGGTGCGTCAGGATACCGACAGACCATGCTCCCATCGAATAGGCGTCTGGTCGTCCCGATCGTGCTGTGCGATCCTGGCGGGCGCACCTTGCCCCACCTCAGCCGCCAATCGCAAATGCCGGATGGCGGCGTGTAGATCCCGACGGTACTCGAGCACCTGCGCGTATTCCATGTGGCAGTCGCGTAGGCGATTCGGCATGTCGAGCCCATTGAGGATGTCGATCGCCTCAAGAAAGTGACCGTCCGCCGATCTAGCGTTGCCAAGCATCTCTTCCAGCCGGCCGAAGAGAACGGCAACGTCCGCGAGGACGATTCGTTCACCAAGGACCTCTCCGACCTCTAACGCCTGGTTCAGATAGCGTCGGGCCTCGTCCAAGCGACCCTTTTTCAAATTGACTTCGCCGAGGTTGGCGAGGATGAAGCCACGACCGCGCCGATTGACCCGTAGCTCTTCGGCCCCGGCCAGGGCATTCAGGAAATGTTGTTCTGCCGAGTCGATGTTGCCCTCCTGAAGTAGCAAGTTACCGAGATCATTTTCGAGCCGGTATACACCGCTCAAGTCCGACTCGATGGAGTACAGAGCTTGCGCTTTGTCGAGGTGCTGTCGGGCTGTCGCCGGCCGCCGCAGTCGCTGGTAAGCCACGCCGAGGCCGTGGTGCATCTTCGCCAGCTGCAGGAGATCTTTGACCGAGCTCGCCGCTTCAACCGCGGCTTCGTAGTGGCTTATCGCCAGAGCCCACGATTGCGTTACGACGAACATGTTGGCCAGGTGGCCGAGGATCCGAGCCTCGATCTGTCGCGGGCGTGGGTCGAGTTTGCGACAGCGTTCGAGGGCCTGGTTCGCCAAGACGATGGCCTTCGGATCGTCCAACAGTCCAAAGGCGCTCGCTTCCCAGTCGAGCGCATCGACGGCCGACTGCTCGTCTTCCTGCCGCTCGAATTGTTCCCGTGCCGCCGGCAGATGCCGGAGTGCCTCAAGTGGTTGAACGAGCCTGCAGTAGGCCTGGCCCAAATAAAAGCCTATGCGGGCGCGATCCTCGTCGCCGCACCGCAAATCCAGCAAGGGGAGGCCGAAATTGACCACCGCCTCAAAGTCGCGGACCGCTGTCAGCCGGTCGAGCTCACGAAGGTCTCTCTGCCGTTCAGTCAGTTCCGGATGGGCGTCTGGCTCGAGCAAGAAGTACTCGATTGGCCGGCGGGTCTGGCGCGCGATCACCTGAAGCGTTTCGAGTGAGGGCTTGACCCGGCCCTTCTCGATGAGATGAATGGCCGTCCGGCTGACCTGGCCGGCGGCCACCTGGGCCAGGCTGAGCTGAGCTTCCAGCCTTGCCTGGCGGACCGAGCCCTCCCGGACGGCTACCCCTTTGCGGCGACCTTTGTAGTGGCGGTCGAGCATGGCGGTAACCATACCGCCACGCTCGACGAATAACGGATGAATTTACGGGGTGGGTCCGATTGGGCCAGCCAAGGCCGGCGCGATCGAGAGCGCCATCACCACCACCGTCAGCAACACCGAAAGGACCAGCTTGCGCATTGCGCACCTCCAGGAGGGGATGGCCCGAGTTTGGTTTGAGTTGACATGGCTGTCAACTCATAGCTTCCGGCTCCGGCCGTCGAAGTGCGCGCGGTTGCCTGGCTACAAGTCGGAAGGGCCGACATCCAGCAGTACGCTGCCGCGGGTGACTGGCAGGGGGTTCAGCAGCTAGCTGGTCAGTCGCATCCAGTCAGGTCGCCTTCGGCATCATCGCCAACTGCCTGTGCGTTGTTGGGGTCGGTGAAGGAGGCTCCAGGCTGCAGCTCCTGTTCAGCAGCGCCAATCGCGCCCGTCTCTCGAAGGAACATCCCAGGATGTCCGACGACATCCTTGCAATCACCCTGGGTACGTTGATTCCGTTTGGTCTTGCGGCCCTGGTGCTTCTCGATTACTCGCGCTCTAAAGAGCGGTAGCCACGGGCGAGGTTCCAGGATTCGACCACGAGTCGGCTGCCGGCTTCGTTCAGGTGAGTGATCACAGCCTCATGAATGTCGATCAAGAAGCGGTGGGCTGCGCTCCCAAACTCGACCTCGATCGCGGTGCCCGCAATCTTTGCCTCGCCTTTCCAGCCGGATGCGTTGCCCGCGGGCGGTTCATCGGTCGGGCCGTGAATGGCGACGTGGGGATCGCGCTGCAGGTCCAACGCCTTGATTGCACCCGGCATCGACCCTATTCGCAACTGCCCGTCGGCGAACTCGACTTCGGTCCCGCTGATTCGCGGCGAGCCATCCCGGCGAAGCGTGGCCATCGTGAGGTGCTTGCGGGACGCCATCAGAGCGCGAACGCGGGCCGCGAACTCAGGCTCGGCCGTCTCGAACTCTGCCCACGATGCCATGGCCGATGAGGATATCGGTAAGCCTGCTGCCGGTAGGCGCTAACTCGCACGCGTCCTGGATCCTTAGGGCAGGGCCAGGGTCTTTCCGTTAAGGGCCGCTTTGACCTCGACTGGAACCGACGCCCGAAACGTCTGCGCCGCGTGGCAGGCGCGTTCCGCATGAGCGATCAGACGTTTGACCTGTGATTCCGCAGCAGAGCTCTTGAGCTTCAGATCGAACGTCACCTGCTGAAAGGCGCCGGGCGGCCCGCCAAGGTCGTACTTATCAGCGACGCTGAAGGTGGCACGAACGTCGGCTTCAGCCTCTTCGATCGGCACTTCGTAGAGAGGCGAAAACTTCGCCAGCTGGGTGAGCAGTCAAAAGGCCGCACCGGCGAGGAGATATTGGAGAGGCGCAGGGGCCAGGTCGTCGCCCCCGCGCTCCGGCGGCTCGTCTGACTCGAGCTGGAACCGGCCCACCCGGCCGATCATGTGCATGTCCTTGTCGATGTGCGCCACGGCTCTCTGGGTGAGAACCGGAACGGTTCGGGCAGTGGTACGGGTTGCGTCGTATGCCTTCTGCATCCGGCCCAGGTCGACCCTGGTCGCTTCGTCCACGTTGAGCCTCCTTCCTGACCCGCCTGCACCTCCCACGAGCGGCGAGCCCGCAGAGCGTCAGGTTAAGCGGACAACCAGCTTAATAGGAGCGGGTGCAGCTAGCACACAGTTGAGGTGGCCAGCAGTTTCACGCAAGCGTAGGTCGTCTGCAGGTGTGGGACCGGGACTTTCAGCCGTCCTGCCAGCTCGACAACTGAACCGACGACCGCGTCGATCTCCATCGGGCGGCCTGCTTCCATGTCCTGGAGCATCGACGTCTTGTGTGCGCCGACGCGGGCCGCGCCTCGGATTCGCTGATCGATCGTCACAGGGATCTCCACCCCAAGCCTGCGCGCGACTGCGTCCACCTCCTCCATCGCGGCTCGCACGATCGGGGCCAGCACCGGCGATTCAGCCATCTCGCCAAGGCTCGCGCGCGTCAGCGCGCTGAGTGGATTGAAGACGGCGTTCCCCAATAGCTTCACCCACAGCTCCTGTCGAATCCGGGATTGGACCGGCGCCTTGAGACCAGCACTCGTAAGGACGCTCGAAAGCGCCAGGACGCGCTGTGTCCTCACCCCGTCCAGCTCTCCAAGAGAGAACTTCTCTCCGTCGATGTGGCGGACGATGCCCGGCCCCACGACACTGGTCGCCGGGTAAACGATGCAGGCGATGACACGCCCTGGGTCGATGGCCCGAGCGACCTTTCCTCCCGGGTCAACGGTCTCGAGGTAGGTTCCCTCGAGCTCGCCGCCGTGGCGCTGGAAGTACCACCACGGGATTCCGTTCTGTGCGCTGACGACCGCAGTCTCGGCACCCAGGTTGGCCGCCAAGCCTTCCGCGATCGCGGGCACGCTGTGGGCCTTGAGCGTCACGAAAACGGCATCCGCGCCGCGAATCGCGCCGAGGTCGTCGGTCGCCTCCACGCGCACGGTCGACTCTCCATCGGGCTCGATGAGCCGTAGACCGTCCCTGCGCATGGCCTCGAGATGCGGGCCTCGTGCGATGAGGACCACATCGGCGCCGGCCTTGGCCAGCCGGGCCCCGAGGAAGCCCCCCGTCGCGCCTGCGCCCAGGATCGCGACCCTCACTTCTGGGTGAATTGCTCGGCGACGAAGCGGCGCTGGATCTTGCCCGTCGGGGTTTTGGGGATCGCATCGACGATCTGGAGATGCCGCGGCACCTTGAAGTCCGCCAGTCGCTCTCGGCAAAACGCCAGCAGCTCTTTCTCCGTGACCGGTTCGCTGAGCACAACGGCGGCGCAGACCTCCTCGCCCCATGTTGCGTGCGCGACACCAAAGCTCACCGCCTCCTTCACCGCGGGGTGCGCTTCCAGCACCTCGTCGATCTCGCGAGGCGCGATCTTCTCTCCGCCACGATTGATCAGCTCCTTGATGCGGCTCAACAGCCGCAGATAGCCGTCTTGGTCGAGCACTCCGAGGTCGCCTGTCCGGAACCAGCCGCGCGTGAACGAGCTCGCGTTTGCCTGCGGATTGTTTTCGTAGCCGTCGATCACGTTTGGTCCGCGCACAGCCACTTCCCCGCTTGCTCCAGCGAGAAGCTCGTTGCCGGACTCGTCGAGGATCGTGATCTCCACCCCAGTTCCGCGCCCGACACTGCCCGGCAGGCGATGAAGCGGCGGCAGAGGGTTCGACGCCATCTGGTGACTGGCCTCGGTCATGCCGTAGGCCTCGAGCACCGGAACGCCGAAGCGGTCCTCCATGAGCTGCATCTGCGCAGGTGCCAGCGCAGAACTGCACGAGCGAACGAACCGTAAGCGCTCGCATCCGGGCGGGCGCTTGTCCTGCAATCGGGAGAGGATCAGCTGATGCGGGGTTGGCGAGGCAGTGAACCAGGTCGGCGTCGTGGCCTCCATCAGCGGGCGAAAGCCAAGTGGGTTGAAGCGCCGGGGGACGACCACGGTTCCGCCCGAACCAAATGTTGCCAGCGCTGAGGCCACCAATCCATGCACATGGAACAGCGGCATGATGCACAGAGAGACGTCGTCCGCAGACAGTTCGTACGACTGAATGATGTTGTGCGCTGAGGTGATCAGGTTTCGATGGCGCAGCGGCACCCGCTTCGGCCGGCTCGTCGTGCCGCTGGTGTGGAGGACCAATGCCGTTGCTTCGGGGTCTGCAGCGTCGATGGAATCAGTGCGCGCGGGCGCGCCATGGTTGGTCAGCTGCAGCCGGCCTGCCGCGTCCAGCTCCACCTCTATCACCTTGCCGCCGGCCGGCATCGCCTGGCGCGCCGCGGCAGCCTCGCCAGGCGGCACCAGAAGGAACCGCGCGCCCGTGTCCTCGAGGTAGAACCGAAACTCGTCTTCCTTGTAACCAGGGTTGAGGGGACAGCAGACGCCGATCATCGAGGTCGCCAGGAACAGGAGGACGGCTTCCGGGCCATTCGGAAATACCATCGCCACGCGATCGCCAGGCTTGACTCCTTGAGACAGGAGAGCAATCGCCACCTGTTCGGTCAGCTCGCGCATCCGGCCGTACGTCAGGGTGGGACCGTCTGGAACGATCAGTGCGGCCTTGTCGGTGGCCCCCTGATCCAGCAAAGCCGCGATGTTGGCGCTTGGCCTCACGTTGAGGCCCGGTGCATCGCCGCGACCTGCCAGATGAGGCCGAGCTGGTTGGACGTCGTCCTCAGGCCGTGCTCGGCGACGGTGGCGAGAATGCGATCGGGTGGATGCATGAAGATCTGGAACTGTCGCCGCGCGAGTCGGAGCGCCGCGTTGCCAAGCGTCAGCCCACTCCGAAGCCACCACGTCTCTCTTGGAAAGCTCAGCACCAGGACTTCGCGGGCATGGTCTGCTGCAGCCCCGGTCAGCCTCGGCATGTCGGGGTAGCAGCAGATGACGCGGTTCATGATGACGATGTCGGCAGCCTCCACCTCGGCGGCTGCTTCTGCGAAGTCCATCACCTTGCGTACCACCCTGTCCTCAAACCCGGCTTCACGCAGCAGTTCCCGAGCCGCCTCCTCATAGGTGGGCGTCAGCTCGATGCTCACCACACGGGTCACCCCTGCCTTGAGAAGCTCGATCTGGAGGGCGCCGACGCCACCCCCGACCTCGAGGAGGGTTCGGCCGTCGACGCTTCCCTGCCTCAAAGAGTCGAGGATTCGCCGGGAGGTCGGATCCAGACCCTCGCGCAAGTAGCGTTTCGCTTCTGCCCGAGCGTTCCTCTCGCTGAAGATCCAGCGATAGCCTTTTGGCGAGCAGCAGTCACCCATGTCCAAATTATCCGGCACGCTCTCGATCAGGTGCCTCAGCTCAAACAGGAGGAAAGACGCCACGGCGGCGCCAGGCGCCCGGCCGGGAGCTCTACTCGGTTGCCGCCATCGCAATCTTCGGCTGAGCCGGTTCCATCATGCGGTCCAGCTCGTCGCCTTCGACGGTTTCATCTGAGATCAACTTCTGGGCCAGGTTCCCCAGCGTGGCTCGCCGCTCGGTGATGATCTTGCGCGCCACCTCGCGCGCCTCCTCGACCATGCGCCGCACCTCTTCGTCGATCAGCGCGGCCATCTGCTCCGAGTAATTGCGGCGCTCGCCGAGGTCGCGGCCCAGGAACACCAGCTCGTTGTTCTCACCCATCGTGACCGGCCCGACTCGATCGCTCATCCCCCACTGGGTGACCATCCTGCGCGCGAGCTGGGTCGCCTTCTTCAAGTCGTTCTCCGCGCCCGACGTGACGTGACCGAAGACGACCTCCTCCGCGACGCGGCCGCCCATGAGCCCGGCGAGCTGCTCGTGAAGCGCCACCTCGCTGACGAGGTGCTGATCTTCACCAGGAAGGCTCAGCGTCCAACCCAGCGCTGAACCTCGGGAAATGATCGAGATCCGGTGAACGCGATCTCCATGCGGCAGCTCGTGCATGACCAGCGCATGGCCGGACTCGTGGAAAGCGACCACTCGCTTCTCCTCGTCGGTGATGCGCATGCTCTTGCGCTCTGGCCCGGCAATCACCCGGTAAATCGCCTCCTCGAGGTCCTTGATGGTGATTGCCCTGCGGTCGGCTCGCGCCGCGAGGATGGCAGCTTCATTCACCAGGTTGGCAAGGTCGGCCCCACAGAATCCTGGCGTTTGCCGCGCGATCACGTCCAGGTCCACGTCGGGAGCCAGCGGCTTGTCGCGCACGTGAACGTTCAGGATCGCGCGGCGGCCGCGGATGTCTGGACGGTCGAGCACGACATGGCGGTCGAACCGGCCGGGGCGTAGCAGCGCAGGGTCGAGGACGTCGGGCCGGTTGGTGGCAGCGATCACGATCACATGGGTGTCCGTGTCGAATCCGTCCATCTCGACGAGGAGCTGGTTGAGAGTCTGCTCGCGCTCGTCGTTGCCGCCGCCGAGGCCGGCGCCTCTCTGCCGGCCGACAGCGTCGATTTCGTCGACGAAGACGATGGCCGGGCTGGCCTTCTTGGCCTGGTCGAACAGGTCGCGGACGCGAGACGCGCCGACGCCAACGAACATCTCGACGAACTCGGAGCCCGAGATGCTGAAAAAGGGCACCCCCGCTTCCCCGGCGATCGCTCGGGCCAGAAGAGTCTTGCCACTGCCCGGCGGCCCGACCATGAGCACTCCTCGAGGAATGCGCGCCCCGAGGGCGCGGAACTTGTCGGGCGCTTTCAAGAATTCGACGATTTCCTCGAGCTCCGACTGGGCTTCCTCGACCCCCGCGACGTCACCGAACGTGACGGTGGAGCGCTCTGGCGACATTAGACGTGGCTTGGAGCGACCGAAGGACATCGCCTGCCCCTGACCTCGCTGCGTGGACCTGTACGACCAGTAGAACAACCCACCGATCAGGAGCAGGAACAGGACGTTAGGAAGGAGGCTCATCAGCAGCGTGCCGAGGTCGCCGGCCGACTGGAACTGGACGTCGACGCCGGCGGCCTTGAGCTCGTCCCCCAAGGTGACCGACTGATCAAGCGGCAGGCTGACGTTGTACTTATGTCCCGCGGTATCAGTCGCCACGCCGGACGTGCTCGAGATTGTGATCGATTTGACCTCGCCCGCCTGGGCGTGCGTCATGAGCTGCGTATAGGACCACTGAGCGGCCTGTCCGTTCGAGGCCAGGTACTGGGTCAGAAACAGAAGCGCACTGAGCGCAAGGAGGATGGGGATCGTCCAGCGTCGCAAGCGCTTCATGCTGCTCGAAGCCTACGCTGACTGCTCGGTCCGGCAGGAGGGGCGAACGGCCTGTAGGGCGGAGGTATTCAGGGTGCGTTTCGCGGGCACAAAACACCCGAGGTTCCTATCTTCTGCCTTGAGAGCCAACCTGTCTTTCGGTTTCCAGTCTCTCGACTCTTCACCTACACAACGACCGGTGTCTCGCGGTTTACCTCTTTCGGAACCTCGGGCCAACCCTCACGGTACGCAGGGTGGCCCCAAAGGGGGAGGGTCTTTCGACCCGTGCTGTTCGGGACTCGTCGCCAGCTCGCAGATACGCTAGACCTTCGCGGCCTGTACCTTGGGGGCCTCGTCGATCTCAGCTTCTGCCTTGGTGCGGTGGGTTGTTCCAGCCGCGTGTTGGGGCGGCGCGTAGATCGTGAAGAGTTTCATGGGTTCGTCGCTGGTGTTGATCACGTTGTGCTGCACGCCGGCCGGCACGCACGCGATCTCTCCCTTTTCAAATTCTTTGCCGACACCGTCAAGCACGACCTTGCCGTCGCCCTCGACGGCGTAAAGGATCTGGTCCACCTTATGAACCTCGGTTCCGATCTCTTCGCCCCGCAGCAATGACATGAGCACGAGCTGGCTCTTGGTCCCCGTGAACAGGACCTTGCGGAAGAATTCGTTTTCTTTGGCCGCCTTCTTGATGTCGGCGACATATGGCTGTGTCATGGCATACCTCCTTGAGATGCCTCCACGATCCAGTAGATACGCGTGTCTGCACAGTGGCAAAAGGCCCTGCTAGCGCGGGCCGAGGAGCCGTGGCGATCCCGACTGCACAGCATGAAATTGGTTGCGATGACGACTTCACCGCACACCGGCCTGGCCCTAGCGTGCTACGCGCGCTGCCCGCGGGATCACCCGACCGGCCGCGCCGGCCCCAAGGAAGCCCGTCCGGCTGGCCCATGGAGCTTTTTCCGCCGGGCCGGCTGAGCGCCTTAGCGCACCGAAACCGGCTGCCGGAAGACCTCGTAGCTGCCCAGCAGGCAAGTCCGATACCCAGATGGGATATGCCACTCGGTGCTTCCGCGAATCGGCCGAGGCAATGAGAGCACTGAGCCGGAACACGGCACCGTGCCGTCGGCCAGCGCTGCCGGGCACCGCCCGGCGAGATCCGGACCGATGCAGCGCCCGACCTCTGCGCCGTCCGAAAGCCGGCATACGGCGATCGCCCGAGGATACCTGGGCAGGCACATGTCCGAGGGTTGCGGGAACGAAAAGCCCGACGGGGCTGTGCGCGCCGTTTCTGTCTGCGCGGGGGCGCTGCTGAATCGGTGAAGGCCTCCCAGGGAGGCGAATGCCCACCACACCACCCAGACCGCCGGCGCGAGCAGCGCGGCGATCAGAAGAAACGTGAATACGGTTCCGCCGCCCATCGCATCGCCCTCCTCACGGGTCGTTTTCCTTTCCAAACAGGCTGCGCTTTCAGGCTTAGGCGGATAGGGCCGTAAGTCCCTCTTCTGCCGGGACTTCCGACGGGTCTGCAGCCGGTGCTAGGTTGCGTACATGCCGAGCATCAGCACGTCCAGGTCTGGCTACGAGTCGCTGTCGGCATGTACGCCGACGTCCAGTCAGCCATCGTAAGACAGCGCGGCGAATGAGAAATCTCGGCACCGTCTGCTGTTATTGGGCGTTCGCGGTGTTGTAAGCGCCCCCATGACCGGAACTCGGGCACGACAGGCAGCTGCTTGGGACCGGGCCTCGCGCGCTCATCGCAGCTTCGATCAGCCCCTGAATTTCGCGGCACCGGCGGCGCAAAAAAATCAGAGTACGATGCAACTGCTGGGCGTCTTGCGATACCCGGGGCCAGCTGGCCTGGCCGATAGGAGGTAGGGGGATGGCTGAAGTTAGAACATCTGCGCCACCGGTCCCGTCGATCGCGAACCCCGCTGCACTGGGCCTTGGCGGTTTCGCGCTCACCACGTTCGTGCTGAGCACGCACAACGCGTTTCCCGGCCAGGCGCCGGACTTGACCTGGCTCGGGCTGGCCTTTTTCTACGGGGGACTCGCCCAGTTCGCAGCCGGCATGTGGGAGTTCAAGGCCGGCAACACGTTTGGGGCGACGGCTTTCTCGACTTACGGCGCGTTCTGGATGTCGCTGGCGACCTTCGTTCTGCTCGCGCTCAATGGCCATATCCCAGCCGGCGATACCCTCAAGGATCTCGGCTGGTTCGTGCTCGCATTCGCGATCTTCAACACGTACATGCTGGTCTGGAGCGCACGGACCAACATGTCGGTTTTCTTGGTGTTTCTGACTCTTGAGATCACCGAGATCATCTTGTTCATCGGATATTTCAGCGGTAATGGAGCCGGCCAGGGCCTTGTGGCATTGGGCGGTTGGGCGGGAATCGTCACTGCGCTCGTAGCGTGGTATGGGTCAGCAGCTGTGGTCGCGAACAGCCAGCGCGTGAAGCCGGTCCTCCCGGTGGGGAGTGCCCTCTGGTAGTAGCCGGGATGCGTCATTAGTTGAATCTGCGGCCAGCCGACTCGGCTGGCCGTGTTTGCAGTCACGGAGGTCACAGGATGAGTGAAGTCCAGGTCTCAGAGGCGGAGATAGCGGTTCACTGGCGTGAGGAGGAGTTCTTCCCGCCGCCGCCAAAATTCATTGGTCAGGCCAACGCGAGCGACCCCGCCATCTTCGAGCGGTTCGCCGAGAAGAACTTTCCCGAGTGCTTCAAGGAATATGCCGACCTGTTGACCTGGGACGAGTACTGGCACACGACCCTTGACACGAGCAACCCACCGTTCTGGAAGTGGTTCGTCGGCGGGAAACTGAACGCGTCCTATAACTGCGTCGACCGCCACCTGGCCAAGTACCGGAACAAAGCCGCACTCATCTGGGTGCCGGAGCTGGAGGCCGAGGCCACCCAGGTCATCACCTACCAGGAGCTGTACAAGCGCGTCAATGAGTTCGCCGCGCTGCTAAGGGATTTCTGCGGGCTCAAGGCAGGTGACCGCGTCACCTTACATTTGCCGATGGTCCCCGAGCTACCGGTCGCGATGCTCGCCTGCGCCCGCCTGGGCGTCATCCACAACCAGGTCTTCGGAGGCTTCAGCGGCGCGGCCTGCGGCGGCCGGATCGCCGACTCGGGCAGCGAAGTCCTGATCACAATGGACGGCTACTATCGCAACGGCGAGCTGCTCGACCACAAGGTCAAGGCGGAGGAGGCGATCGAGGAGGCGAAGAAGGAGGGCCAAAAGGTCGGCAAGGTCCTGATCTGGCGGCGCCACCCCGGCAAGTACTCATCGAAGACCGACATGGTGAAAGGTCGCGACTACTTCGTCGACGAGCTGCTCGCCGACTACCGCGGAAAGATCGTTGAGCCGGTCTCCATGCCCGCGGAGGCGCCGCTCTTCCTGATGTACACGAGCGGCACCACGGCCAAGCCCAAAGGCTGCCAGCACAGCACGGGTGGCTACCTCGCGTACGTCGCCGGGACCTCAAAGTACTACCAGGACATCCATCCCGAGGACACCTACTGGTGCTTCGCCGACATTGGCTGGATCACCGGCCACTCCTACATCGTCTATGGGCCGCTGGCGCTGGCGGCCACGAGCGTCATGTACGAGGGCGTACCGACCTATCCGGACGCCGGCCGCCCATGGCGGATCGCGGAGCGGCTGGGCGTCAACATCTTCCACACCGCGCCGACGACCATCCGCATGCTTCGGAAACTGGGTCCAGAAGAGCCCCGAAAGTACAACTACCACTTCAAGCACATGACCACCGTCGGCGAGCCGATCGAGCCCGAAGTCTGGCGCTGGTACTACAAGGAAGTCGGCAAGGGAGAGGCCGCGATCGTGGACACCTGGTGGCAGACCGAGAACGGCGGCTTTTTGGGCAGCACCCTGCCCGCGCTGCAGCCGATGAAGCCCGGAAGCTGCGGCCCGGGCGTACTGGGCATATACCCGGTGATCCTCGACGAGGCGGGCAAGGCCGTGCCCAAGGGCAGTAAAAAGGCCGGCAACATCTGCATCCGCAACCCCTGGCCGGGCATCTTCCAGACCATCTATGGCGACCCGGACAGATTCGTGTCGACCTACTACGCCAAATACAACAAGAACAAGAAAAGCAAGGAGTGGCAGGACTGGCCCTACTTCGCCGGCGATGGGGCCCTGCAGGCGGAGGACGGGTACTTCCGGATCCTCGGACGCGTGGACGACGTCATCAACGTGGCTGGGCACCGGCTCGGCACCAAGGAGCTCGAGTCAGCGAGCCTGACGGTCGAGGAGATCGCCGAGGCCGCCGCAGTGCCGGTGATCGATGACTTGCGAGGCCGGGCGGTGGAGATCTACGTTGCCCTGAAGCCTGGTCTGAAGCCCAGCAAGGAGATCGAGGAAAAGGTTTCAGCCGCG
>DATBZP010000092.1:0-10443 GCA_036513135.1 Candidatus Dormiibacterota bacterium
AGCGGAGCGAGGCAAGCCCCATGTAGTCCCAAAGTTGGCCGAGAGCGAACCCGATCGCTGTCATGAGGAGGATCGGGACGTAGGCCCGGCGCCGGTACGGGAGAACGGCGAAGAAGAGTTGCGACAGGATAAGCACTAAGAGGACCCAAACGATCAGGCCTGGGGGGATCAGTCTCAGCAATCAGTGCATCCCGGCCGCGGTCACGCGCCATTGCCAGAGTGCTCCCTCCGGGTCACGGGGGTGGGTTGTCCTGAGCGAGCTCAGGTGGGTCCCCTGCCTTGGCTTTCCAAGTCCCGTATCTGGGGTCCCCGCGAAATCGAAGATTTCGTGGGGCTTTCCAGCGGGCGTTTGGTCGGCTGTCCGGACTCCGGGGTCCCTAATGCTGTCTAGTTGGGCAACGCGCACATCGCCCGCAGCCCATCGGGAGCCAGCCAATACTACGAGGCCGGCTTCTTGGGTGGAACCACCTGGATGTGGAGCTCGTCAAGCTGCGCCTGGTCGACAGGGCTCGGTGCGCCCAGCATCAGGTCCTGGTGGCTCTGAGTCTTCGGGAAGGGCACGACATCTCGAATGTTCTCCGTGCGCGTGAGCACCATCATCAGTCGATCGATACCGGGTGCGATCCCGCCATGCGGAGGCACACCGTATTCGAAAGCTTCCAGCAGGTGGCCGAACCGCGATCGGATGGTCGCTTTATCCAGACCCAGGATCTCGAAGACGCGCTCCTGAAGCGCTGAATTGTGGATGCGGATGCTGCCACTCGCGAGCTCGACTCCGTTGACGACGCTGTCATAGGCGCGCGCGCGAACGTCCAGGGGTCGCTCGTTGATGAGGTCCATGTCCTCCGGCCAGGGCGATGTGAACGGATGGTGGCCATAGGTGAGCTTGCCCTGGTCATCTTCCTCGAACAGGTACATCGGGTAAACCCACAGCGGCCGCCACTCATCCTCCCGGATCAGATTGCGGCGACGCGCGAGCTCGCGCCTGAGCAAGCCCATCACGGTCTCCGCCTTGCGCCGGCGATCCGCCACAAGAAGCACCAGGTCTGGTTCGCCGGCTTGGGCAGCGGCCATGACGGCTGCACGTTCGCCTTCGGTCATGCGCTTGTCGAGCGGACCGGGAATCCAGGCAAGGCCTTTGCCTCCAGCGCTCTTTGCCATCTGCGTCAGCTCATCAAGCTCACGCCGGCTGGCTGACTTTCCGTCCGGGAAGCGGATGCAGCGAACTACGCCACCTTCCGCAATTGCCCCCCGCAGGACCTCAGCGCCGGTCTCACGCAGCACCTCGGTGACGTCGGCTATCTCGAGCTCATAACGAAGGTCGGGCTTATCCGTCCCGTAGCGCAGCAGGGATTGCTGCATGTCGATGCGCGGAAACGGCGTCGCGAGATCCACGTCGAGGAGCTCCTTCCACACCCTCGCCCATAGGCCTTCGATCAGCGTGAAGACATCCTCCTCGCTGCAGAAAGACATCTCGAGGTCGAGCTGGGTGATCTCGAGGACTCGGTCAGCGCGCAAGTCCTCGTCTCGCAAGCATCGAGCAATCTGGTAGTACCGGCCGAGACCGGAGACCATGAGCAGCTGCTTCAGCTGCTGTGGAGATTGTGGCAAGGCGAAGAATTCGCCCGGATGCAGGCGTGACGGCACCAAGAAGTCTCGGGCGCCCTCTGGCGTGCCCTTGAGCAACATCGGAGTCTCGACTTCGACGAACTCATGCTCATCCATATACGCATGGATGATCTTGGTCAGCCGGTGCCGGGTGACGAGCATCTTTTGCATTCGCGGTCGGCGCAGATCGAGGTAGCGATATTTCAGCCGCAAGGCTTCATCGGCCTCGGTCTCGTCTTCGATCTGGAATGGCGGTGTCTTCGCAATCGAGATCACCTCGAGCTCCGACGCCGTCACCTCGACCTCGCCCGTCGCCATGCGAGGGTTCTCGGAACCCACAGGCCGTCGGCCGACAGTGCCCTTTGCGCGCACAACGTACTCGGCCCGCAGGTCTGATGCGGCAGCATGAGCTAGCGGGGCTTTGGTCGGGTTGAATACCACCTGCACCGAGCCCCAGCGGTCGCGCAGGTCGATGAAGATCAGTCCGCCGTGGTCGCGCCGGCGGGCCACCCAGCCATAGAGCTCGAGCTCGCGGCCGTCGTCTGATGCTCGGAGCGAGCCGCAATGCGGCGCGTTGTAGCCGCTCATGCGAGTTGCGCCGGAAGATCGACCCAAGCCACTTCGACCTGCTCCCCGCTTGCCATCACCCTGAGCTGCGCGATGCGACGCTCAGCATCTTTGGCGTCAATGAGCACCACCCATCGCGCCCCAAGCTTGTTGGCCGACCTCATCTTTGCGCGCAAGCTCTTCCGCTCGTAGTCGACCGCCACCGACCGAACCGTGCGGCAGATGCGGGCGACATCCGCGGCGGCGACGTCAAGGTCGCCATCGGCCAGGACCACCACGTCCGCGGGTGGCGGCGCGATCACCTCCTCCCCACTTGCCGCCATCAGCTCGGTGACCCGGTCCAATCCGCCGGCAAAGCCGACTCCCGGCGTGGGCGGCCAGCCCTCCGCCTCGGCGAGCCCGTCGTACCGCCCGCCTGACGCCAGCGCGTCTTGCTGGCCCGTCGCGCCGGCCCGATAGAACTCGAAAACCGTTCGCGTGTAATAGTCCAGTCCGCGCACGAGGTGAGGATTGAGCTGGTACTCGATGCCCGCTGCATCCACGAGCACCTGCACCTCAGCCCATGCTGCTGAGCACTCTTCGCAAAGGTGGTCTGTGATGCGTGGAGCGCCGATCTTGAAGGGTTGGCACTGGGCGACCTTGCAGTCGAGCAGCCTGAGCGGGTTGCTCTCAAGCCGGAGCTGGCAATCGCCGTGCAGCTGCGATTTGAATGGCCGGTAGTAAGCCTGTAGACGCTCGAGATACGCGGGACGGCATTTCGCGTCGCCGATGGAGTTCAGCTCCATGCGGAGCTCACCGAGACCCACACCGTGAAGCCAACCCGCGGCCAGCTCGATGACCTCGGCGTCCAGCGCGGCGCTCCCGACGCCGATCGCTTCGACGTTGAACTGGAAGAACTGACGGTACCGGCCTTTCTGCGGGCGGTCGTAACGGAACATCGGCCCGATCAGGTAAAGCCGAGACGGCTGGGGGCCCTGGCTCAACCCGCCCTCGAAGTACGCACGCACCACCCCGGCGGTCGCCTCCGGGCGCAGCGCGAGGTTCCGCCCACCGCGGTCGTCGAAGCGGTAGAGCTCCTTGGCGACCGCGTCGGTGTCCTCACCCACTCGCTCGATCAAGTCCGCGTGCTCGATCACCGGCGTCACCATCTCCTCATAGCCAAAGCTGCGGGCCACCTCCGCGGCGGCCTTCTCGGCGACGCGCCAGATCGCGCGCTCCCGAGGGAGGATGTCGCGCATTCCGCGTACGGCCTTGATCGGTTGAGAGCGTGGCATGAGAGTGACGATTGTAAGAACCTGCGGTTACTATCATTCGCCGGTGACTACCGCTGTCGTCCAGATCGTCTCGCTGGCGCTGGCCGCGCTCGCGCTGATCATGGGCGCGTACCTCCTCATCATCGGCAGGCGGCCGTGGCGAGGCGGCGAGGACGTCCGGGTAGCGCCGCGAGTGAGGCTGCTCGGCCTCAGCTACATCCTCGTCTTCGGCGCTGCGATGATCCAGATCATCAGCCAGCCCCGTGGCGAGGAGGCCGTGGCCCTTGGCGGATTGATGGTCCTTGGCGGCGTGATCGTGATCGTGGTCGTCTTTCTCGAAGCTCGAGCCTCGCGGCTCGCCGGACGCGAAGACCGCCTGGACAGCCGCCTGAAGGGTTAGGCCCGCTCCCGGGTCGTCCGGTACCCGGCCGCCGCCTTGAAAGCCTCGACCAGGCCGTCCATACGGACCGGCTTGCTCATGTAGTCGTCGAAGCCGGCCTTCAAGCACCGCTCCTCGTCGCCGGGACCGGCCATCGCGGTCAGGGCGATAAGGCGCGGCCGGCTTCCGCGCGGCCAGCGCCGGCAGATGGCCTCAGCCGCCGCCAGGCCGTCCATCTCCGGCATCAAGACGTCCATGAGCAGCGCGTCGTATGGCTGCTGGGCCACCGCAGCGACCGCCTCGCGGCCGTTCGAAACCACGTCGGCGGTGTGCCCGAGCTTCACGACCAGCCGCTTCAACAGGTTCTGATTCAAGGCGTTGTCGTCCGCGATCAGCACTCGCAGCGCCCCCGCAGCCACCGCGGCCTCAGCTACCGGTTTCGGCGCCGTCGCTGCATGGATGCCCACCTGGACCATGACGTCGTGCAGCGTGCGAGCCGCCACGGGCTTGGTGAGCGTGGCCTGGATGACGCCACTGTCGGCGGCCTCTGCCACTTCCGGGCCAGGCATTGCGGCTGCGATGAGGACAATCGGCAGCTGGTCCGCGCGCTTCTGTGCTCGCATCGCAGCCGAGAGCCCGAGCCCGTCAATGGCCGGCGGCCGATGCTCGACGACTGCGATGTCGAAAGGGTGTCCCGCCTGCACCACGGCCAGCGCGTCTTCGGGCGTGGCGGCCGTCGCCGTCGCACCCCATTGTTCTGATTGAAGGGCGAGCACCCGCCGCTCGGTCAGGTCAGCGGTTACGACAAGGACGCGCATCGCCTCGAGCGTCAGCTGTGCCGTCGTCACCGAGGCCGGCAGGACCTCGGCCAGGATCGTGAATTGGAAGGAGGTGCCCGCATCGGGTCCAGCCTCGACGCCGCCCTGCTCGACTCTCAGCTCGCCGTCCATCATCTCCACCAATCGCTTGGTGGTCGCCAGGCTCAAGACCGCGAGCCGATCGCCCGGCTCGAGGCGGTCGCGAGGATTCGTCGCCCCTTCGAGCCCACCACGCAGGATCCTGGCGGGGATCCCACGGCCGGTGTCGCGAATCATGAAGCGCAGAGCCACGAGCCCGCCTCTGTCCTCGAAGCCGAGCTCGACGCCGACACCGCCACGGAACGTGCGCTCGATCCCTCCATGCAGAAGCGAGAGCACGATCTGCTCCAACCGCCGGGAGTCGGAGACGATGACACTTGGCACGTCAGGCGCGGCCTGAAACGAAAGGTCGAGGCCCTTGGCTCCCGCCGCGTCGGCGACGAGGCCGATGCAGCTCTCGACGCTGGCGCGCACGTCGAAGGGGTGAAGGGCAAGCTCGAACTCCCCGCTCTGGATGGTCGCCGCGTCAAGGACGTCGTCCACCAACCTCGCGATCTGCTCGGCGCCGATCTCCACGATTGCTGCGAGCTCCCGCTCTTCGCCAGAGGCGGCGCTGTTGGAGAGCAGCCCCGCGGCCCCGACCACCGCATTCAGCTGGTTGCGCACCTGGTGACCGAAGTCAGCGAGCAGCTCGGCATCCAGCACGCCGGGCTTCGAGGCGCCTTCGTTGCGGGCGCCCTCCTCCACCGGCTTGGCCTCCTGTTTACTCATGTTCAGTACAGCTGCTCAGCGGGAGGCTGATTCGTGGGCGTGAACATTGACTCCGGCATCTGCACTCCGTTGGACAGGAAATGCTCAAGAAAGATCGATTTGGCGCCGGTCGCCGTGTGGTAGCCGACCGCTCGCCCGTCGGGCGTCACACCCACCTGGCGGAAGACGAAGACCTCCTGCAGAGCGATCTCGCCTTCGACCATACCCATCACCTCGGCCACGCTGACCACCTTGCGCGAGCCCCCACGCAGCCGCTCGGTCTGCACGATGACGTTGACGGCGGACGTGATCTGGCTGCGGATGGCCCGCGAAGGAAGTTCGGTGCCGGCGAGCAGAACCAGGGTTTCGAGGCGGTTGAGTCCGTCGCGCGGATTGTTCGCGTGAAGCGTGCTCATCGACCCGTCGTGGCCGGTGTTCATCGCCTGGAGCATGTCCAGCGCTTCTGGGCCACGACACTCGCCGACGATGATGCGGTCCGGCCGCATCCGCAGGCAGTTGCGGACCAGGTCGCGGATCGAGATCGCGCCCCGGCCCTCAACGTTTTGCGGCTTGGATTCCAGGCTGATCACGTGGACTTGGCGCAGCCGAAGCTCGGCGGCATCCTCGCACGTGACGATCCGCTCGGTCGCGGGGATGAAGCCCGAGAGGACGTTGAGCAGGGTCGTTTTGCCGGAACCGGTGCCGCCCGACACGATGACGTTGAGCCTGGTCCTAACCGCGGCGTCCAGGTATTCCATCATCGCCTCGGTCGCGCTGCCCGCGCTGACCATCTTCTCCGGTGAAAGCACTTCGCGACCGAACTTTCGGATCGTCAGGCACGGGCCATAGATCGCCACCGGGGGGATGACCACGTTCACACGCGATCCGTCCTTCAGCCGCGCGTCACACATGGGTTCCGACTCGTCGACGCGGCGTCCGATCGTCGAGACGATCCGGTCGATCACGCGCCGCAGGCTGTCCTCGTCCTCGAAGGCGAGGGTGGTCAGCTCGATGCGGCCACGCCGCTCGACGAAGATCTGCTCCGGCCGGTTGACCATGATCTCGCTGATCTCGGGGTCACGCAGCAGCGCCTCCAACGGACCGAGGCCGATGACCTCGTCAAACAGGATCTCAACCAGGCGCTCTTTGTCTCCGCCGGTGACCAATGCGGCGGGCGGTTTGTTGCGGAAGTGGTCCTCGGTGAGTTGCATCAGCAGCCGCCGGATGCCTGCCCGGTTGTTGATGTCGATCGCGGCGGCGTGCCGGCTGAGCAGCACTGCGTGGATCTCACCCTTGGCGGCGGCGAGAGCCGGGCTCAAGACAGCTGAGGGCTCGAGGATACGAATCTGTTCGGTGTCTTCGGATGGACTTTCGCGCGGAACGACTCGGCGTTCAGGCGGGGCCACGGTGACGACGCCATCCGAGCCCGCCTCCGGCCGGGCGCCTGGGGGCGCCGTCGGCGTCTGCTGGTAGCGGCGGTCGAAGCGTTCGGACAGCTTCATGCCGGCCGCGTCCGAATCGACCGCAGTATCCGCCGATGCGCCTGTGCGGCGGCCTTCTTGACGTCGGCGTCCGGCTCTCTTTCAGCGAGGGCGGCCAGACCGTCGGCCGCCGATAGGTCGGCGATCATGCCGAGCGACTTGCATGCCGCGACACGAACCTGCTTCGGCCAGCGCCTGTCGTGAGCGATGCCCAGCAGCGGCGGCACCCGCAGTGCATCGCGTCGAAGCCCGCAGGCGAGCACCGTGACGACGACGGCCTTCTCGCTCGCCGGTTGGCGCATCAGGGCTTCGATGTCCAGGTCCGATGCGGCTGCAGCAAGCGTGATCGCCAGCCGGTGAACCGAGATCCTGTCCGCCGAGGCCATGAGGGAGTCGACTGATCGACGACCGCCGAGAGCGCCGAGGGCACGGATGGCGGCCTCGCGCACCATAGGGATCTTGTCTTGAATTAGGTCCTCGATCCACAGAACTGCCTGGGTGAGGCGCAGGGCTCCACACAGGCGGGCGGCCGACGCCCTGGTCTGAGGGTCCGGGCTGACCAGCGAGTTGAGCAGCTCGTCGCCGAGGCCCGAGCGCCGGAACGGCTCTGTCATGCGCCACTGGCCGGTCAGTCCAGGCCCAGCCCGGTTGCGCGCCGCCACGATTACGCCGGCGACCGGGGCGGGTTCGGCCAGCATCTCAGCCGAGGCGACGTTCAGAACGACATGCTCGCCCGTCAGGGCGGCGTTGAGGACCCGCTCAATCTGGGCCGCAAGGCGAGATCGCGGAGCGCGGGAACCAGCCCCCGACCGCTTGGTCGGGCGCTGCAGATCGATCTCGGCCGGAGGCCTCGTGTTCAAAGCTATTACTGGGATGTACGGTCGATCCGCGGGGACGTTGGTACATTATCGGCGAATTGAGTGCCCGTGAGGTTCAAGAAACCCATGGGGCGCGGGAGGAACAGCCAAACCCGGTGGGTGCTAGCAGCGGGCCCGCCCCGGACCCGACACCGTCAGCCATTCAGTTGCGGACGCGGATCCTTGAGATGTCATCCGTATTCGCCGAACTGAGCGACGGCGCCATCCGGGCCGTCTCCAGACGCATGCGCGCCGTCGGATTGACCGCCCGGGATACCCTGCGCCTGAACACGGACGGCGGCGATGTGGTGGTGTTCCTGGCTTCGGGGCAGGTCGAGGAATCGATCACCGACGGCGCCGGCAAGGTGCTGCTGACCCGGCGCCCAGCCCCCGGGGACATGGTCATCCTCCCCGCACCCCGAACCAAGGACCGCTACCTGACGAGCATCTACGGTCTGACCGACGCAGTGCTCTTGACCCTCGACCGGGACGGGCTGCTCGAGGGGCTTGGCTCCGATGTCGAGAAGGTGGCGCTCGCCCTCGACCGCCTGTGGGAGCAGGAGGTCTCGGCCGTCGGGGCCGCCGACGTCCAGCGAGCATCGCGAACGGCAGCTCCGATCGTTGCCTTCTTCTCCGCCAAGGGGGGTTCCGGAACCACGACCCTGGCGCTCAACACCACGGCCGTCCTCGCCCGCAAGTTCCCGCGCCAGGTCCTCCTGATCGACCTGTCCGCCCCGTTCGGCCACGCGGCCCTCTTCGCCGACCTGATCGCGACTGGCTCGATCGCGAGCGCATCGAAGGCCGCCCACGTCGACTTTGAGACCGTCCTGCGCGGGAACATCGTCAACCACCGCTCGGGCATGGGTGTGCTCCCAGGGACGCTCCGGCCGGAGGAGGTCGACCTCATGACCGGCGACCTGACCGGACGCGTGCTCGACGTTGTCGTCCGCTGGCAAAAGCTGATCCTCGTCGACCTCGGAACCTCGCTCGGCGAGGCCGCCCTCGCGGTGCTCGAACGCGCCGAGTGCGTGGTCATCGTCGTACCGCCTGAGATCGCGGCCATGACCGACGCGCGTAGATCGCTGGCGGTCTTTCGCGACATTCTGAACGTCGCCGACAACCGCATCGAGCTGGTCCTCAACCAGCGCGTGCCGCACCCGCCGCTGGACCGCGCAGCGGTGGAGTCGATCCTCGGCCGAAAGATGTCGGTGACCGTTGGCTTCGACGATTCGCGCCCGGAGGATGCGGCGCTGGCCGGCGGCCTGGTCCTGGTCCGCGACCCCAACTCGCTTGTCTCTCGCGGGGCGACCGACCTGGCTCGAGTGATCGTGGCAAGTCTGAAGCTAGATGTGTAGAGGAGGTCGCCGCCGCAACAGTCAAGCTCTGGTCGAGTTCGCTGTCACCCTGCCGATCCTGATCCTGCTCGTCGCCGGGACGATCGAGCTGGGTCGCGGGTACGTGTTCGCGACCGCGACCTCGGATGCAGCGCGCGACGGTGCCCGCTACGTGGCCGGCAAGACATCGCTCACCAACGGACCGGGGCTTGCGGCCATGTGCAAGTTGGTGAAGGCAGACCTGGCGGCGGTCACGTCGACCGTAAGCTGCCCGACCACGGTCGTCGTCAAGCCTCCGTATACGGCTCCCCTTAACTACACGGCGCCCGCGGCGGGCACGGCGCTGGTCGTCGTCTACTGCGGGAGCAGCACCCCCGCCTGCATGGGCTCTGTGACCCTCCCGTACCGCTCGGAGGTTGACGTTTATGTGGTCTACCAGTTCAGCGACCTCAGCCTGCTCGGAGGCGGAATCACGATCGGTGGGCTGAGCAGCGCGACTGCGTCCTGGTGAAATTACAGGCGCGCGCAGCAAACAGCGGTCCCCGAGTTCGTGGGGTATCTTCGTGGGGCCGAAGCGGCCAGGCCCTCGTTGAGTTCGCCCTTGTGGCGCCGGTGGTGCTGCTCATGATCGGGGCCACGGTCGACATGGGACGGGGCCTGCTCCTTTACACGCTTCTCCAGGGCGCTTCGAGAGACACGGCCCGCCAGGCGGCGTTGGAGTACTTCAGCGGGTCCAACACGCTACCGCCTGACTGCACAGCACTCGCGGCGCCGTGCTCCCTGAACAAGCTGGTGACAGGCGCGGCCGGGCTGGTTTCCCTCGGCGTATCGGTCACGTACGCGGACTCGGCGGACACCGCATCAGCGCCTTCGTATGGCACCTATGCCGCCAACGCCGACCCGACACTGCCAGGCACGATCACGCTGACCGGCGCCAACGCCAACACCGTCTACGTCTTCATCTACGAGCTTGACACCACCGGCGGCGGCAATCCCCCTGTCCGCTGGAGCTGCACCACCCTCGCCTGTACGACCACCTACGGCCGCGCCGTCCGTACCTCCGGCCACCAATGGGCGGTCGTGGACCTGAAGCTCAACTGGCAGCCGGTGCTGGCCAGGTTCCTCGGCATCCCGACCCTGATCACGTTCGATTCCCAGAGCGTCATTCGGATGGAGTTCTAATTGATGTCGCGTCGGCGCATCAGGCCCCAGTCCGGCCAGGTCATGGTCCTGGTCGCCGTCGCGTTGGTCGCCCTTATCGGATCGGCGGCGCTTGTGCTGCTGGCGGGGTCAGTCCAATGGCAGGGCAACCAGCTGCAACAGCTCGCCGACCAGGCGGCGCTCGACTCGGCCTTGA
>DATBZP010000093.1:0-2424 GCA_036513135.1 Candidatus Dormiibacterota bacterium
AGGACATCCAGGACCGTTTCGGCGTTCTGCATTACGCATACCTCCCGGCCATCGAACGTCCCGTCACCTGTGCCCCTTCGCCCTGTGGACGGCTTTCCCGTCCTCCTTGGTGGGTCGTTGCTCGCAGGGTCGGGACGGGGCGCGGTGCTGGCGTTACCGCCGGTCCGTTTCCCCGACCCGCCCTCCGAACCGGACTTGCCCATTCCTGAGCATCCGGCTCTCCACAGGACATGCGCTGGTCGCTTGCGAGGCTGTGTCAGGCACTGGATGGTTCCCCGGTCGCCTGGTGGGGCGGGTCAGTTGGGGTCCACGGCGTCGGGATTTGGTGTCCGCGGTATTGGTAGCGGGTCACCGGCACCTCGGCTGGCCAGTAGAGCCTGGTGCCCTCTTTGCTCGTCCATTTGCGTCCCCAGCACCGCCGTTTGATCTGTTTCCAGGTCAGCCGCGGGTACTTTTTGCGTAGCCAGCGGATGACTCGCCACCACAAGTAGTAGCTGAGGTATCCAAAGCAACGCTTCGCCGCGACATGGCGGTGATAGTTGCTCCAACCCCGCAGGATTGGATTGAGCGCGTGGATGAGCTGGTCGAGCGACAGGTTCGTCGTGGCGCGCCCGGTTAGCTCCTTGATGCGATGCATGATGTCCCTGAGCGCGCGGTCGCTGGGGAACGTGATCGCGACGGGAGCTCGACCTGGCCTGTGCCAGCGCTTGGTGCGCCAGCCGAGGAAGTCGAACCCGTCGTCGACGTGGGTGATCGCTGTCTTCTCTGGCGAGAGCGTGAGCCGCATCTGCTCTGCCATGAACTCGGCCGTCTGCTGCTTGATCGCCTCGGCGTGGGCGCGGGTACCGGCCACCAAAACCAGGAAGTCGTCCGCGTAGCGGACGAGCCGGTAGGTGGCATGGCCTCGCGCCCGATGTCGCGCTCGTCGTTGTGGTCCGTCGTGCGCTTGCCAGGCCGCCTCGAAGCGACGGTCGAGGACTGAGAGGGCGACGTTCGCAAGTACGGGCGAGAGAATCGCCCCTTGCGGTGTCCCCGATGGCGTCGCGGTCACGGTGCCAAGCTCTGGCATGACACCGGCGGCCAAGAACTTCCGGACCAGCGCCAGGACGCGCTTGTCGGTCACCCGAGAGCGGACCTGTTCCATCAACAGACCTTGATGGATCGACCCGAAACAGTCCTCGACATCGCCTTCTATCACCCACTCGTATCCGTGGTTGATGAACTGCCGCGCTTCCTCGATCGCGTCCTGCGCTCGGCGTCCGGGCCGAAATCCGTACGAGGTCGGGCAGAACCCGGCCTCGAAGATCGGCTCGAGCACGAGCTTGGCCGCCATCTGGACGATCCGGTCGCGCAGCGCGGGAATGCCTAACCGTCTGACCTTCCCGGAGCCGCGCTTAGGGATCATGCGCTCGCGTACCGGCAGAGGGACGTAGGAGCCGTCGCGGAGCGACTGTCTGAGCTCGCCCAGGACGTTCTCCACGCCCTGCTGCTCGATCCGTTTGCGCGTTTCGCCATCGACACCGGCGGTCTGTGACCCCCGGTTGCGTTTCACCCGCTCCCACGCGACGACCATCGTCGCGTGGTCGCTGAGGAGGTTAAACAGGTCGCCGAAGCGCTTGTTCTCGTCCTCTACTGCCCAGCGGTGCAGCTTGTTCTGCCATCCCAGTACCCGCTCAAACGCCAACTCGGCGTCAAACGGCGCGAGCGTATTCACGCCCGACCTCCCGAACGGCTTCTGATGCTGCGGTCCTGCTGTCCGCCTTCGCCATGTACTGACCTTTCGCCAGCTCGGACTAATACGCGGACTCCGCCACGCCCCCCACCCATCAACCGACATCGGGCCTTGCCGGTGCTGGCCACCGCCAGACCGGCGCGTACGGGGCGCTTCCCACGTTCACCATGATCCGTTTGACCGGGTCGGCAACCGGCTGTACCGCTACAGCGCATCCACGGGGCACTCGCAGCGTCCCCGCGGCCACCGACCCCGAGCATCGCTCGTGATCGGAGCGAGCCGCCGTCGAAGAGAGCGGCATCGCAGCTGTGCACAGCCCATGTCCGCCAGGTTTGGGGCCGTTTGTAGTGTCGAGCGGCTTCTACCACCGGTTTGCTTTCGCTTTGCCTTTCGGTCTTGCTTGCACGCACGCGGGCGTCTGGCAGTGCCGCCCGGCCGTCACGTTGTCGGGACGCTTGACCTCCGACGCGCGATTCCGCGCCTTGGCCGTCCCCAGCTTCTCCGGGCCGCTGCATCAACCCAGGGCCGGCATTTCAGCCGGCACGGATGAGACCTTTGATGTCCTTCATCTCCTTTCGCATGGCGCCTCGTGGCGCAGCTCGAACTACTACGCGGACTCCGCCACGCCCCGCGCCCGTCAGCCGGCATCGGGCCTCACCGGGCCGCCACCAGCAGCCCGGCACGCGCGGGGC
>DATBZP010000094.1:0-3282 GCA_036513135.1 Candidatus Dormiibacterota bacterium
GGCCGAGGTCGGAATCGCGGCCTGTTACCTGGGTGATGCCGCTAAGGCTTCGGAGGCGGCGGCCCGTATCGAGGCGCTGCTGCACAAGGGGGACTCGTCGCTTGGATGGGGTCGCCTATCCAACCTGCGCACGCTGATCGCACTGCTCCAGCGTGATTACCCGCGTGTGCTCGAAGAGGTGGAACGGGGGATAGTTTGCTATATCAATTCCTCCTATCAAGGCAATGTCGGCTACCTGCGCAACATCCGTGGACTCGTGCTACTGGCACAAGGACAGGCAAACGAGGCCGCCAGCGAGTTCATCGCTGTGCGTAAGGGAGCGGCCGAGCTCCGTATTACGCGGCTCGAAGGCTTCGCCGCGCTTAACCTCGCCTGGGCTCAGTTGAGCCAAGGTCACCGTCAGGCGGCCACCGCAACAGCCCGCCAGGCTGCTGACCTCCTCGCCGCCAGCCGGGCACGGGAAACCGAGTCTGCACAAGCCCTAGCGGCAGCCTGCGAGACCGGAGAGGCCAGCGCCATGCTGCAGGGGCTGCGCCTCGCGATGAGCGCGTCGAAGGGCAACCCCGACCTCTATCAACCCTCTGACAAAGTCCTGGCCGACCTCGCAACAAGCCACACCAGGTCATGACCGTCCAAACGGGGCTGAGCGTAAGCCCGCACACCGGCAACACGGCAGGGAATGAGGTGCCCCGAACCTTCCGGACAGTCCATCCATTAGGATGGGCTATCTGGAAAGGTGATTTTCTTGCCCCGACCGAAGAAGAGCTTCTCAACGGAATTCAAGGACGAGGCCGTGAAGGCGGTGATCGAGACATCGCGCCCGATTGCCAGAGTAGCGAAGGAGCTCGGTATCAATGAAGGTACCCTCGGTAACTGGGTGAGCATCTATCGCCGTGAGCATGCCGGCGAAGAACCCCCGCTGACCGTGAGTGACCGTGCGAGGCTGCGCGAACTCGAGCGGGAAACCCGGGAACTGAAGATGGAAAACGAGTTCCTGAAAAAAGCCGCAGCATACTTCGCCCGCGACCATCGGTGACCGATAAGTTCGAGTTCATCGACGCGGAGTATGCGGTCTACCAGGAATCAGGCGGTAAGCACGTGCCGTCGATCGTGAAAATGTGCCGGTGGATGGAGGTGTCCCGGTCCGGGTTCTATGACTGGCGGAACGCCCCGGAATCAGCGACTGTGAAAAGGCGCGGGATACTCGCGCTGTACGTGAAGAAGTCATTCGACGATTCGGATGAGACGTATGGTTACCGGCGGGTGCACGCGGACCTGGCGGACTGGGGCGTGCCCGCGGGGCCGGAGCTGGTGCGGTCGGTGATGCGTGAGCTGGGCCTGGAGCCCTGCCAGCCACGGCCGTGGCGGTTCAGCCTCACCGAGGGCGACGGCCATGAGCACTCCATCCCCGACCTCGTGCACCGCGACTTCACCGCCGCCGCACCCGGCGAGAAGATGGTCGGCGACGTCACCTATATTCCGACCTGGCAGGGCTGGCTTTACCTGGCCACGGTCATCGACTGCCACACCAAAGCCGTGATCGGCTGGGCGGCTGACGATAATTACAAGACTCCGCTCATCGAGCAGGCGATCGAGATGGCCGCCCGTAACTACCCTCTCACTGGTGATGCTATTTTCCATTCCGATCGCGGTAGCAACTACACATCGGAGCAGTTCGCCCGGACACTGAAGAAACACAATCTCCGGCAGTCCGTCGGCCGTACCGGAATCTGCTACGACAATGCGATGGCCGAATCGTTCTTCGCTGCGCTGAAGAACGAGCGCGTCCACCGGACCCAGTATCCGACCCGTGAGCACGCGCGGCGTGACATTGTGAGGTACATCGAATTCTGGTACAATCCGAAACGTCGGCACTCCGGACTTCAGTACCGGACCCCGCAGCAAGTCCACAACGAGTATCTGGAACAGCAGTCCGCAGCGTGAATTAACCCATAATCCGCTGTCCGGAAAGCTCGGGGCAGATCACCGTAGTCTTGCGCCTCGCCGACTGCGACCTGCCCCGCCACGGCTGGGGGGCTGACCCTGACCCTGGCCCGGGCCGCACCGCCAAGGCATAGACCGGCACCGGATCCAGCCATGAGCATCGTGGACTCAAGCACGGGCCCGAGTCCCCATCCGGCCCGGCTTGGTCGCCATCCTCCACCACCGCCTCCGTTCACGCGCAGGTGAAACAAGATCATTAAGGAGCCGGCCCGCACAGGGAACCCAGTCTCCCGCGCCGTATGCGCATGCTAATGTATGTGCATGTTGACGCACCGGCTGCAGATTCTCATCGACGACGAGCGCTACGAGCGGGTTCGCGCTCTCGCGCGGCAGCGCGGTACATCTGTCGCCACCGTGATCCGGGAGGCGCTCGACCGTGGCCTGCCTGCGACGCAACGGAGGCGAGCCGCCGCGGCCCGGCGCATCCTCGATGCGGCGCCGATGGAGGTTGGCGATCTGCTCGCCGAACTGGATGAGCTCCGCGGACGTCGCGCGTGATCGTCCTTGACACGACGGTCCTGGTCTATGCGGTCGGCGCCGATCACCGGTTGCGCGAGCCATGCCAGCAGCTGATCCGCGCAATAGCAGGCGGAACGATCCTGGCGACCACCACTATCGAAGTCATCCAGGAGTTCACTCACGTCCGCGCGCGCCGTCGGGACCGCAAAGACGCTGCGGAACTTGCCCGTAACTACATCGAGTTGCTGTCGCCGCTGCTTATCGTCGAGGAGACTGACCTGCGCGAAGGGCTACGCCTGTTCGAGGAAGGAACGGGCTTCGGCTCGTTCGACGCGGTCCTGGCCGCAGCGGCCCACGCGGCAGGAGCTGAGGCGCTCGTGTCGGCAGACACCGGGTTCTCCGGCATCGCGGCCATCCATCACGTCGTCCCCGACGCCGATGGCGTCCGCGGGCTGCTGGCCGCCCCGGAAGAATAAGCCCGTGGAATGGCTCGCGGCGGCCCGTCATCCTGTGCCGCCCGAATACTCGACTAGCTGGTTGACCTGCCGTTGCTGGCTGCGGGCCTGGTGCTGGGATGGTTGGCTGGCCAGGTGCCCCTGAAGATCGCTTACCTGCTGATGCGCTGGTTATTCGGGCTGGGCGTGCTGGTGTTCCGCGGAGACGGATCGAAGGAAGCCAAGCTTTTGGTGCTCGGCATAAGAACCGGTGCTGCGCTTCACCACCGCGTTCGACGCTGTCCTCGCCGATGCCGGAATCCGGACCGTGCTCTGCAGCATCGAGACGCCCCGGACGAATGCGATCATCGAACGCTGGATCGGG
>DATBZP010000095.1:0-2521 GCA_036513135.1 Candidatus Dormiibacterota bacterium
GACGGCCGCTCCCGACGGAATCCGGCGTAGCTCCACCATGCACCTCAAGGTGAAGAACGCCGTACCGCCCGTCAGCTCAGGTTGTTGCAGTCAGCGTTGGGTTATGCGTCGAGCCTTGCCATGCGCCACGCTCAACTCGGAACTGGCAGCGCACCCCTCAGCCGTTCGGTAGCCGACATCCACACGGCGCTACGCGCCGCGTCAGGCCTTCGGCGGAGCCAGTCGCCGGCGGGCTTTCTGCACACTCGGCAGCGCCGCCTTCGCCTTGGCCAGCGGACGCGCACGAAGATCGACGCTCGCCGGCTTGGCCGCGATCGTGATCTCCTCACCGGTCGCCGGATTGCGACCTTGGCGCTTCTTCTGCGCGGGCTTCACGCGAACGGTGAGCTGTACCAAGCCGGCGATCCGCACCTTCTGCGCATTCCCGAGCTCCTCCAGCACGATCTCCTCGATGACGCCGAGCACCCGCTTGGCCTCAGCGCGGCTGATCTCGGCGCGGTCAGCGACGGCGCTCGCGAACTGTGTCTGGGTCAAAGCCAATGCAAGCTCCTCACTCGAACGATCCGGACGGACAAGCGCGTATTGAACTCGGCTCGGCGGACAAAGCTCGCGGCAAGCCGAACAGCCGAATCCATTCAGCACTGCTGGCCGTGTTCGCAATGAGCGTTGGTAGTTGAGAGAAAGCGCCGGGATAAACCGGCATGGAGAAGGAGATGAGAACGCTCTACATCGAAGACGTAGCGAGTCACGGTGGCCCCGAGTCATGCGTTGGCGTTCTGTGAGGGCGCAGCGAAGCGTTGACAGGGGGCGTGCGGGCGGGGCTATTGAGCCGCGAAACCCCAACGAGTTCAGGGTGCTGACGCTTTTCTCATTGGCGGAAGGCCACGCTGCGGGCGGCGTTATCGTCGAGTCGCTGGCAGACCCTGCGCGGTCGAAGAACCCAGGCACGCACGACGAGCTCCATGCGCGAGAACCGGGAGATCTGGTGGTCGCCCGCTGGTGGTTGGTGATGCCCCGTCCGGGATGGTTCGCGGGGTGGCAGATCAGCACCAGTTGGGCCGTGAGGGGAACGCCAGTGGCGGTAATCCCTTGATGCACGACCGCGAGAAGTCAGACAGGCCCGTAGTACCTGCGAACCCGCCGAACAATCCCGGGCGACCGGGGGCGGAGGCGGGGGAGGGAAGGGGCCTGCCCGAGGGGAACACGACCGGTGAAACACGCTCCGGACGCAGTGCCGGGTCAGGCGTGTCCAGTGATCTGGATCGTGTGCGCCAGGTGGCGCGGAAGGACAAGGATGTGCGGTTCACCGCGCTCCTTCATCACGTGACCGTCGACCGGTTGCGGGAGGCGTATCGGGCGATCAGCCCGGATGCCGCCGCGGGGGTTGATGGGGTCACGTGGCGAGACTACGGGCAAGATCTCGAGGGCAACCTCGAGGATTTGCATGCCCGGGTCTACAGAGGGGCGTATCGAGCGAGACCGACTCGCCGGGTGTTCATCCCGAAGCCCGATGGGCGGCTGCGGCCGCTCGGGGTCGCCTCATTGGAGGACAAGATCCTCCAACGGGCGGTGGTCGAGGTGCTGAACGCCATCTACGAGACGGACTTTCTCGGTTTCTCGTACGGGTTCCGGCCCGGTCGCTCAGCGCATGACGCGCTGGACGCGCTCGCGGTTGGGATCGGTCGCAAGAAGGTGAACTTCATGCTCGACGCTGACATCAGCGACTTCTTCACCCAGCTGGATCAAGGCTGGTTGGAGCGGTTTCTTGAGCATCGGATCGCGGACAGAAGGGTCCTGCGGCTGATCCAGAAATGGCTCAGAGCAGGAGTCATCGTGGACGGGGAATGGTCAGAGACCGAGGCGGGAACGGCGCAGGGAGCTTCGGTTTCTCCGTTGCTGTCAAACGTGTTCCTGCATTACGTGTTTGACCTGTGGGCCGACCAGTGGCGCCGGCGTCACGCGCGGGGGGACGTGATCCTCTGCCGGTACGCCGACGACTTTCTGGCGGGCTTTGAGCACCGAGACGACGCCGAGCGGTTCCTCGCCGATCTGCGCGACCGGTTCGCGCAGTTTGGCCTGGAGTTGCATCCGGACAAGACGCGGCTGATCGAGTTCGGGCGGTTCGCCGCCCGCGACCGAGCCCGCCGCGGCGACCGGAAGCCTGAGACGTTCGATTTCCTGGGACTGACGCATATCTGTGCGGAGGACAGGCACGGACGGTTCAAGCTCAAGCGGGTCACGAGCAAGAAGAAGATGCACGCCAAGCTCAGATCGGTCAAGGCCGAGATGCGCAAACGGATGCATCACCCGATCCCCGAACAAGGACACTGGCTCGCCAGAGTCCTGCAAGGGCACTTCAACTATTACGCAGTGCCCGACAACAGCGAGGCCCTGCACGGCTTCCGACGACGGCTGATCCGCCTCTGGCTCCAAGCGCTGCGGCGTCGCAGCCAGAAAGACCGGCTCACCTGGAAGCGCATGCTCGACCTCGAGACCCGATGGCTACCCGAACCCCGGATCC
>DATBZP010000096.1:0-10641 GCA_036513135.1 Candidatus Dormiibacterota bacterium
AGGTGTCGATTTTCCAACGGTCACGCCCGAGCTCGCCGTCCGGAATTCACGCGTTTGACGTGGATAGCCGGCTCCAGCCACGATCGTCTCTGGATGAGGATCCAATACGTGCCGCGCCCGGCTGGGCTCTTGCAAAACGCGGGGCCGCTCTAGCGCCCGCCGCGGCCGGTCCGTGCTCGGCGGGTCGTCGGGGCGACCAGAACCGGACTCCGGCTGCGACCTGCGACCTCTTCCTCGACCGTGCCCAGCAGCCAGCGCTCGGCCGCATCGCTCATACCGGCCGGGATCACGATCAGGTCGCAGCCAGCGCCGAGGGCGGCACGGCTGATCTCGGTGGCGAGCCCGAAACGGTTGCCGGCGATGACCAGGTTGGCCTCGATCCCGGCGGCGCGGAGCTTAGTCAGGAGAAGATTCGCGACGTGATCGGGACGGCGGCTGGCCGGGACTTTGAGCAGGTCCTCGACCGTCTCCTCAAGCGGTCCGTGCACGTGCAAGACAGTCACCTTTGCGCCGAGCCCGCGGGCCAGATCGATGCCAACGTCGAGCTCTGTTGAGCCCAGCGTCTCCTCGGTGACGGCGAGCAGCAAGCGAGCCGGTGGACCCTGCTGCCGAACCGCCTCGCGAACGATCAGGACTGGAACGGTCGCGCAGCGGGCGACCTCGCGGCTGACGCTGCCGAACAGGCTCGCCACCGGAGCCCTACGGCCGCGCGAGCCGAGCACGATCAGGTCCGCGCGAAGATCCTCCGCCATGGTCACAAGACTCTCGGCGATGGTGGCACCTGAGGTTGGGAGCTCCAGCCGCGTGTCGAACGTCACCTTTGACCGCTCCAGTGACTTGACGGCGTCGGCGATTATCACCTGGCCGGGTGCGAAACGGCGGCCGAAATGCACCATGGTTATGCGCGCGCCAAACCGCGTGGCGAGACCGGCGGCCATGGCAACCGCACTGCCAGACGAATCCTTGTCGACTGCAAGGAGGATTCTCTTCATTTTGATCGGCCTTCAGACAGCGTCGCTCTTGAGCAAGCTGCGAGCCAGGGCCGAAGGACCCGGGGCTGAAGGCCCGACTGGCTGCTATCTGCCGGCGTTGGCCGGCTCCCTGAACTCGTCGTTTGATCAGGCTGATGTGAAGGCCCAGCGCCGCGTTGCCGGCCGAGGCACCCATCGGACCTTGAAGACCGCTTTGATCAACAGCGGGAACTGCCGAAGGTCCTTGGGCTAAAGAGCCCTTCGGCTCTGGCGACGCCATCCATCCGAGTGCGACGGTTGGTCGAGAGGCACTCGTACTGGAAAACAAACGCCTGCACCTTGGGTCGATGTTGGAGACGGGCTCGTGAGCCGATCGTCGATTGTCGCGCGCCGGTATTTGCTAGCAGGTGCTATCGCCGCGCTTGCTCTCACGTCGTGCGGAGGTGGAGAGTCGGCGGTTCCAGCCTCGCTGGCTACGCCGACGGCGGTGAGAGCGGGCGGCGACGCTGCGACAACTCTCGAAAACCAGTTCGTGGCGGTGATCGACCAGGTGAGCCCATCGGTCGTGGTGATCCAGACGGAAAGCGGCCTCGGATCAGGCGTCATCGTCGACACGCAAGGCCACATCATCACGAACGCCCACGTGGTCGCAGGGTTCACCACGTTTCGCGTCCTCCTGTCCACTGGGAAGTCGTTTGACGGCACGCTGGTTGGAGCTTTTGTCCCTGACGACCTCGCGGTCATCCGCATCAGCGCCCCTGATCTCCGGCCGGCTGTGTTCGGCGACTCGGACCACCTGCGCGTCGGGAGCATGGTGATGGCAGTGGGAAGTCCACTCGGCCTCCAGAGCTCGGTCACCGAAGGCATCGTCTCAGCGCTTGGGCGCCAGGTCACGGAGCCCAATGGCGTCGCATTGCCGCCCCTGATCCAGACCAGCGCAGACATCAACCCGGGCAACTCAGGCGGTGCCCTCGTCGACCTGAACGGAGAGGTGGTCGGAATCCCGACTCTGGCCGCCCAGGATCCACAGGCCGGTGGAACCGCGCCGGGAATCGGTTTCGCCATTCCCAGCAATGTGGCCAAAGACATCGCGGCGCAGCTGATTCAGAACGGTCGGGTCACGAACAGCCATAGGGCATACATCGGCGTTCAGGCGGCCAGCCTCCCCAACGGACAAGGAGTCTTGATCTACTCCCTGGTTCCCGGTGGCCCTGCCGACAAGGCCGGACTGAAGACCGACGATGTCGTTACGGCGATCGACGGCCGGCCGGTCCCCGACCAGCCGGCGCTGGCCTCGGTGCTGTCCGGCCTGCGGCCGGGGCAGTCGGTCCAGGTTCAGGTCACCCGGCCGGACGGGTCCAAGGTCTCGTTGTCAGTGATCCTGGGAGAGCTGGCCGGATAGGCCCGACCAGCGGGGTGCAGTCACTCCTCGTGCACCCTCGATCCAGCGCCGATCCATAAGGCGGGCTTCGCCCCTCCTTAAACGCCCTTCTGTACCGTGCCATTCGCAGCCGCAAGCCTCACCGCTCAGCGCTGTAGACTCTGGTCGACCTCGGAGGAAAGGAGGACGCATGTCTCGGGATACCGGCTACTCACGTCGCACGTTTCTGAAGCAATCGGCGTCGGCCGGCCTGGCCATCCTCGGCGGGACCCTGCTGCCGGCGAGCGCCGTGTCCGCGGCCGCGCGACGCTTCGATCGGAAGAAATCGCCGATCCAGCACCTGATCATCTCCTGCCAAGAGAACCGGTCATTCGACCATTACTTCGGCTACGAGCGCCATGTGCAGGCGAAAGGGTACGGGCCCGGGCCGGGTTACACCCAGCCCGATGCGGCGGGTGGGCGCCACGCGCCGTTCGAGTTCACGCAGCTCTCGACGACGGATCCACCGCATTGGTGGTCTGCCGTCCATCAGCAGTACAACGGCGGGAGGATGGATGGCTTTTACACGACCGCTCAAGATGCTGTCGGCGACGGCAACGCGGCCATGGGCTACTACACCCAGCGCGAGCTGGCCTTCTACTACAGCCTGATCGGCGACTCGGGGCTCTGCGCGAACTACTTCTGCTCGGTGCTCGGGCCGACGTGGCCCAACCGCTTCTACTTGATGTCGGGAACCTCGGGCGGGATCACGACCAACGGTATCTGGGGCTACGGCGTCTTCGACTCGGGCGGCTGGCCGATCATTCTCGACTTGCTCGACGAGTTCGACGTGAGCTGGAAGATCTACAACATCGGGTTCGACGACGTTCCCGCAGGCGATAGCGACAACGTCGCGGTCTTCTGGAGCCGTTGGGCGCACGATCCACGCACGACGGCGACCATGGCCGACTACATCGCGGACTGCAAGCACGACAAGCTGCCTGCGGTCTCCTGGATCATCCCGAGCTACTCGATGGGTTTCGACGAGCACCCGCCGGCGGACGTCTCGGTTGGGATGGGGTTTCAACAGCAGATGATCACGGCGCTGCGCCACTCAGACGCGTGGGGACGATCCGCTTACCTGCTCACATATGACGAGCACGGTGGCTTCTTCGACCACGTGGCACCGCCGCAGGTGGATGCATACGGGCTCGGGATACGTGTGCCGATGTGGGTGATTTCGCCGTTTGCTCGGCGCGGGCCGATCGTGTCACGGAAGCCGGCGGAGCACGTCTCGACTCTGAAGCTGATCGAGAAGCTGCACGGCCTGCCATCGCTCGCCTCGCGGAACCATCAGTTCGACGTGACGACCCCGACCGGCGGGGACTACGAGTCGGGCGGCAAGCCCGCGCCCCCACGCGACGGGCTCGACTCAACCAGTGATCTGCTCGACCTGTTCGCGTTCGGCGACTGACAATAGCGCGGACTTAAACTTGCCGGCCGAGCCGACCCATCTCTGCGCCGGTTCGCGGGAACGCCTGCAGCATCTGGAGTTCGTTCCGCCATCAGAAACTCGGCGTTACCGCGCATCGGCGGCCGGGAATGTCACTTCAATGTCAAGACCTCCTTCTAGTTACGCGCGGATCTGAGCGCTCGCGGGCGCCTGAGTAGCCAGGGACTTTGGTCGCGGCGACAATTCAGGGGGGCGCTTCCGAATCGATGCCGCGGTCGGTGTACGGTTTGGGAATGACCCGCCGCAAACGCAAAGGTTCTGGACCTCAACCAACGGCAAAGACGCAGAGCAGCGATCAGGCGCCCGGCGAAGAGGTGGTCCAAGTCAACGACAAGTACAAGGGCGGCGAGCCCGCCCCCGACATGGAGCAAGAGGAGCAGGCGCAGCACCAGACCGGGGGCTAGCCCAAATCCGGCCACGTGACCAGCAATCCGTGCCGTCTTGCAGTCCTGCGGCTGAGATCGAAATCGGCCAAAAGGGCCTTATGACCAGCTGTTTAAAAACAACTGAAGACCCCTTTGTGCTGCACGGGTTGAGGCCTGTCGATGATCTGCCTTGATGACCGATCAGTCTTCGGGAAGAGCAGCAAAGGCCTTCCTTGTTTTCATATACCACCCCATTCCTGATATGGGATTTTTCCACCTATCCTGCATGCTCTTCAGGGCGCTTTTGTGCGTTTCATCGCCACTTGCGACCATTTCCTTTAAATGGTTGTCTTCCGCTTTTATAACCTCATCAGCCGTATTTCCATGGAATGGGGCATCACATGGTCCACCCATTTGTTTACAGGTCATTGTCTTCATAAGTCTCACCTCCTTTTCACATATCCAACGGAAACAGCGGCGCGATGCTCCTGGTGAAGCCCACCCGAATGGCGCGGGCTACGCCGCGACATTCGCCATCGGCCTCAATGCCTAGGGCGACTGCATCAGCCCGATTACGTTGCCATTCGCGTCTTTCACTTTCGCGATCAGCTTGCGGGTGACCTCCTGTATATGCCTTGACACGCATATGCTCTGTGGAGTATATCAAGAGAGTGAAATCTGTGTTCGAAATCATTGTTGAGCCGAACCGCCGCGCGATACTGAGCCTCCTGGTCTCGTCACAACAGTCGGTTGGAGAGATCGAGCGTCGGCTTCGTATGCCGCAGCCGACCGTGTCAAAGCACCTGCGAGTGCTGCGCGAGGCCGGTTTCGTGGAATCCACGGTGGACGCACAGCGCCGACTCTACCGAATGAAACCTGAACCACTTCAGGAGGTGGATGTCTGGCTGGCTCCGTTCCGTCGGTTCTGGTCCGCTCACGTAGATGCTCTCGAACGCCACCTCGACCACATGGAGCAATCCGCACCAACGAAAAGGAAGACAACGAGAAGAAGATGACCGATCGCGATCAGTACTCACCGGGTCCGGCCAGCGGGGCGGAGGTCCGGAAGGACGGAGAAAAGTGGACGCTCGTTCTCGTCAGAGAATTGCGCCACTCGCCGGAAAAAGTCTGGCAGGCGCTAACCGACCCGGCGCATCTGCGCGAGTGGGCGCCCTTTGAAGCCGATGGGAGCCTGGGTACGGTTGGAACCACGGTGAAGCTCACCACGGTGGGAGCGCCCACGCCGGTCGTTTCCGAAACAACAGTGACGCGTGCCGACGCTCCCAAGGTGCTTGAGTACAACTGGGGGGCTGGCCACGATATCCGGTGGGAACTCGAAGCCTTTGGTGGCGGCACACGCCTGACGCTGTGGCACAACATCGATCGCCGCTTCATCTCAATGGGTGCTGCCGGGTGGCACATTTGTTTCGATGTTCTGGATCACCTTCTCAGCGGAACTCCCACCGGCCGCATCGTGGCTGGCGAGGCGATGAAATTCGGCTGGCCCCGGCTCAACTCGGAGTACGCCCACCAATTCGGTATCGAAGTTCCGAGCCGGCCACCCAAAGTCGCCCAATCCTGAGCCGAGGAAACCTGTACCAGAGCGTGAAGGCCCATCCTCAATGGACCGGCACAAGTGCCGTTTCGCATAATCGTGCGAGCCGGGCACGTGCGCTGTTCACCGGTCGGGTTTAGCGATTCGGACCGCGCTGTTGATCGCGGCGAGCACGCCTAGCGCCTCCGCTATTGGGAGCGTCAGCGTCGCCTTGACCCCGGCGAGAACAGGCGCGAACAGCTTTGCGGCCGCCCTGTGGGTAGCCCGACCTGTCGAGGTGAGCTGGATCCGATACGAGCGGGCGTCGTCGGGATTGCGCGCGCGTCGCACGTGCCCACGGCGTTCGAGACGAGACACGATCGAAGAAACGGTCGTCGACGGGAACGCCATCAGCGCCGCCAGCTCCGTCGGGGTGACACCCCCGTCTCGGCGAAGGGCGCTGTAGAGCGCGAACTCCTCCGCGCTGAGCCCGCTGGGACGCAACGCGTCATCGAGCAGGGCTCGGGTCGAGTTCGCCACGACCCACACATCGAACAGCAACGTATGACCGTCAACTCTCGCTCCCACAACCTGCATCTTACTGCGAAAGCGTACTATTAGAAGTAGTACGAGATCGCAGTAGCTTGAAAGGGAGGCACTGATGCCAGAAACTATCCACGAAGAGATCGTCGTCGGCGGTCAACCTGCCGCGTACAACACATTCCCCCTCGACACGTCCCAACCGCCCACCCGCGGCAACCCCCCGGAGCGCGACAGCACCCTGCCGGACGCCCGGCCGGTGGAAAGGGCCGGCGTCTTGATGGATCACTTCGTCGTGGAATCCCCCGGTGTTCTCCTCGCAGTACGGCAGAGCCGTGATGACGGCGAGCCGCTGCTTCTGCTGCATGGCGGTCCCGGAGTGCCCGACAGCATGCAGACGACAATCGCACCGGTGTTGCCCGAGTTCCGGGGCATCAGCTTCGACCAGCGCGGGGTCGGCGAATCCGTGTGTCGCGATGGACGGTACGACTTGCGTGCTTATTTGGACGATGTCGAAGCCATTCGCAAGCGCATGGGCATCGCATCCTGGCATGTGTTGGGACATTCCTGGGGTGGTCTCGTCGCCCAGGCCTACACCGCGGCGTACCCGCAACGGGTCAAGAGTCTCGTCCTCTCCAGTTCGTCGCTCGGTGTCGGAGCTGACTGGAAGCGCACCAAGCGTGAATCCTTCCGCACTAATCGCACTCGTGCGGGATTTTGGGGCACCCTTCGCTTCTTCGCCTATGGGTCAGGTCTGATGGTTCCCGGTCCAATCGGTTCGTGGTCGATGCGTAACGTTATGACCGAGGCGTGGCGCAACTACTTCTTGGACCCTGGATCAGCCCCGGCTCCCGACCCGAGCTGGCTCCGTGGTTGCTCTGCGGAAGCCATGATCAAGACAGATCGGGAAGTGTCGAAAGAACAGCCGCACACGCTCGAGGGGGTATCGAGCTATGAAGGCCAGGTGTTGGTCCTGTACGGCGCTTACGACATCTTCGGCGGCGCTACTGAGATCGTCCGAAAGCGCTTTCCCAAAGCCGTACAGGTGACCGTTGAGGGCTCTGGTCATCTGCACTGGCTTCAGAACCCTTCCGCCTACGCGAACGCGCTTCACCAGTTCTACGGGTCCTGAGTGCTCGCCTATCTCCGCTCGGATGCCTACAAGACGTCTTTGCTGAGAACCGGAAAAGCTTGGTCACTCTGGCAGAGTGTTCGTCATCTCGCAGAGGAAGTAGTCGCCCGACTCTTCGACAAAACCTTCTCGGTGACTTTCCCATCGCCGAGCAACGTGATCACCTCATCGGGAAAGACGGCGCGTACCTCGATCTGCCCGCCCAGCGCCGCGATGTACTTACTCAGAGTGGACAGGAAGATATCCTGGGTGCGCTCGATCTGCGAGACGTTCGCCTGGCTGACATCCCACGCCTCGGCGATTTGCCGTTGCGTGGCGCCCCGCGCTTCACGCATGGCCGTGAGTCCCAGGATGGTGCGAACGAACTGGCGCTCCCGATCGAGTCGGGCCCGGCGCTCGGGATTCGCCTCGACCTCCCGCTTCAGGTTCGTGAACTTCTTTCGTCCACTCATTCTTGTACTCCTTCTTTCTCTATCGCCCGAAGATGCTCGTCGAAGAGCACGTCCGCGATCGGGACCATTTCCTCGTACCAAGATTCCCATCGCCCGGTCTTGTCGCCCCCAATCAGCAGGATTGCCGTGCGCCTTGGATCGAACGCGAACATCACCCGGATGTGGCCACCTCGAGGGCGCAGCTCCTTCATGTTTGCGTGTCGTGACGCTTGAATCACGTCCACAAAGGGCCTGCCCAGAGCCGGGCCTCGATCCTCCAGCGCCTCCACTGCAGCGGTCACTGCTTCCTGCTCTTGCTCTGAGAGCGTGATCCACCAGACCTCGAACTGGTCGGTGTACTCGACTTTCCACATTCCGACTTCATAACCTCTATCTTATATAAGTCTGCGGTTATGTCAAGAGACTCTCAGGGCTACGACCCAGAAGCAGTCCTTTGGGATCCCCGAGTCGCCCGGCGCGAATCCTCTCGATCCGATTTGCCTGACCACCTGTTTTTGAAAACGACCAGTTGCTTCGGGCCATATTGCCTCTTGCTTTGCGCCCGACTGGCTGCTGCGTTCCGTCCGTGGGAGGACGCCAATACCAGCCGTGACCAGGCTGGTTGCGAATTCAGATTAGGGCCCGCCGACCCTCTCAGAAAAGTTCCTTTACCCTTCTCGAAGACGCCGGCGTAGCTCAATTGGCAGAGCAGCTGTTTTGTAAACAGCAGGTTACGGGTTCGATTCCTGTCGCCGGCTCCATATGGAGGGATCGCGATGGAAGCTGAAGAGAGAGCGCGTCTGATCAAGAGGTATCGCGATGGCCACCGGGTGGTCATGGAGGCCCTGAGCGGCATCATGCCGGAGGAGCTCGATCGCTCGGCCAGCGGCGAGTGGACGCCGCGCCAGACCGCCCACCACCTCGCAGATAGCGAGATGATGTCCGCGATCCGCATCCGCCGCCTGCTGACCGAGGACCAGCCGAAGATCCATGGCTACGACGAGGCTGCTTTCGCTCGGAAGCTCACCTCCGACCGTCCCATCGAGCCCTCCCTTGAAGCGATGCGATGGGCGCGCGAAACCTCCGCGCAGCTCCTCGAGCGGATGACGGACGAGGACTGGCTAAAGGTGGGCACGCACACCGAGAGCGGGACGTACTCGGCCGAGGACTGGCTGACGATCTACGCCGCACATGCGCATGACCACGCCGATCAGATCAAGCGCGCTCGGGGCAAGTCCTAGCCATGGGGACGACGAAATCCGTGCTGCAAGACGCTCTCGCTCGAGCCGCCGCGGCCCGCGACGCCGACCTCGCCGATCTGATCGAGGAGCTGCGCATCGCGTCGGTCAGCACTCTGCCCGAACGCCGCGAAGACTGCCTGCGCAATGCAAGATGGCTGCGCGACCGCTTCGATCGGCTCGGCATGAAGACGGAAATCGTCGACGTCATTGAAGGAGGCCTGCCGGTCGTGGTCGCCGACTGGAACGGCAGGCCCGGACAGCCTCACCTCACGATCTACGGCCATTACGACGTGCAGCCACCCGACCCGATAGACGAGTGGAAGTCGCCCCCTTTCGAGCCCGAGCTGCGCGACGGCCAGCTCTTCGCCCGCGGCGCCGCCGACAACAAGGGCAACCACATGGCCACGGTGAAGGCGGTCAAGCATCTCTTCGCCGCCGGCGGACCACCCGTCAACCTGCGGTTTCTCATCGAGGGCGAGGAGGAGATCAGCGGCGAATCGCTGCCGCGCTATCTCCGAGCGAACGGGTCACGCCTCAAGACGGACGCGGTGCTGATCTGGGACAGCGGCCTGGACGAGGACGACCAGCCGACGCTGGCGACCGCCCTTCGCGGGTTGATCTACGTCGAGCTGCACGCCAGCGGCCCCGCCGTCGACCTGCACTCCGGCTCGTACGGTGGAGTGGCGCCCAACCCCATCAACACGCTGGCCCGCATCATCGGCGAGCTGAAAGACCGAAATGGGCACGTCACCATTCCGGGGTTCTATGACGCCGTCGTCAGCCCGAGCGCGGACGAGCTGGCGGACTGGAAGAAGAAGGACGCGAGGTACGCCGAGACGGTCATGGCGCTGTCTGGTGCACGCGCTCTTGAAGGCGAGGAAGGCTTCCTCGCGCTGGAACGGACCGGCAGCCGTCCGACACTCGACGCGAACGGCATCGTGGGCGGATTCATCGGCGAAGGAAAAAAGACCGTGATCCCGGCCCGCGCCTCCGCCAAGGTGAGCATGCGGCTGGTTCCCGACCAGGACTGGAAAGCGATCTTGGCCGCCTTGAAAAAGCAGGTCCAGGAGCTTACGACTCCTGGAGTCGAGATCAAGGTCGAGCTGCTGAGCGCCGCGCCGCCGGTGACGTGTGGAGTGGACCACCCGGCGGCCCAGGCCATGCGCGCGGCTTACAAGGAGGCCTTTGGCAAGGAGACGGTCCTGATCCGAGAGGGCGGATCGATCCCTGTGTCGATCGACTTCCAGGAGGCCGTCGGCGCTCCGCTGATCATCAGCGGCATAGCTCAGTCCGACTCCGCGATCCACTCACCCAACGAGCGTCTCGTGGTCGACAACTACTACCGCGGGATCGATGCCGTTGTGCGGCTTATCTGCGGCATGGCGAAGGCGTAGCTCGTACAGGTCCCATCCCCCCACCGGCCCTTCGGGCCACCTCCCCGGCAAGCGGGGAGGTCACTCATCAACGGGATGGCCAGGGGGTAACTCGTACAGGTCCCATCCCCCCACCGGCCCTTCGGGCCACCTCCCCGGCAAGCGGGGAGGTCACTCATCA
>DATBZP010000097.1:0-2199 GCA_036513135.1 Candidatus Dormiibacterota bacterium
AGACAAGGGCTGCCGGTTTCCAGGCTGCGACAGGCCAGTCAACTGGTCGACGCCGCATCACATCGTTGCCTGGTCGCGCGGCGGACCAAGCGATCTCTCCAACCTGGTCCTGCTCTGCTTCTACCACCACCGGTTGGTGCACGAGGGCGGATGGCAGGTGATCAAGGCCGGCCGGGAGTTCCGATTCCTGCCACCCGATCGGGTCGTGATGAGGCGGGCGAGGGGACCGGGTCTGCGTTGGGCTGCCTGACCTTCCCCGCTCGCCGGGGAAGGTGGCGTGAAGCGCCGGATGGGGAGCGCCCCTGATTACGGTGCGGGATCGAACCGCCAACCGAACATGAGCGGCTGGCTCTCGACGTCTCCACCCGCCTTGCGGTAGGTGGCGGCGGCCGCGGCATTCTCATCGTCGGCGAGAACCCACATTCCGTAACACTCGTGCGAGCGAGCCAGTTCAGCAAGCTCCTGCACGAGGGCAGTGCCGATGCCGTGGTGACGATGATGTTCGTCCACAGCGAGCTCGTACAGCAACATCTCGGTCCCCTTGTCGGGGTGGGTCAGCTCCACACCGGACACAAAGCCGACGGGGCGGCCGGCTGAATAGGCGATCAACAGGTAGTGAACGGGGTCGGCGAGGAATCGGATCACCGCATCTTTGCGAGGCGGGTTGTCGAAGAGATTCGCTGCCTCGCTTACCCGTGCTTCATCGCCCGCTCCCATGCGCTCGATGTTCACCGGCTCGTGCAGCCGGCTAGGCGGCCAGGTTGATTCCAATCGCCCGTAGCCGCTTGTTCAGTGAGTCAAACGCGAATTGGAGGATTTCGCTCTCCGTGCGGCCGAATTCCGTGATGTACCGAGGATCTGGCGGGTCAAGCGTGCCCGTGACGAGCGGCAGGCACTCGATGAGAGTCTTCTGGATCAGAGGGGCGAAGCGCTCCGGATCTTCTCGGACAGCCTCCTGCAGAACCTTGATCCCGAAGCTCACGTGCCTCGACTCGTCGCGTGCGACCGCCGTGAAACCGCGGTAAAAGCCGCGGTCGGTGGATCCCCGCTCACGCATGGTCTCGAGCTCGAATCGCTGCCCGGTCAAAGCGATCGTCGCCTCGATGATGATGTGGTAAATCGTGATGCCCTCGACGAATGCGTCGAAGTCCTTCGGGTTGCTGGCCAGCCGCTGAGCCGCAGAGGGCAGGCGATCGTAGAAAAGGGTGTTGTACCCCTCGTTGGCCTGGGGCCGGATTTCGGCCAGCAGCTCTCCCAGGTCCTTGGCCTTGGTGCCGACCACCTCGTGCCACCAGCGCTGGAAGAAGACCGTGTGCCTGGCCTCGTCGACCATCTGGGTGGAGAGGAAGATCTCGATCTCGGGCGTCGGCGCCGCCCACACAAAGGGCGCGAGCGTCGAGGTGACGCGCTCCTCGCCGTTGAAGAAGAGGCGGTGGGACCACAGCGTCGACTTCCGCTCGAGGTCGCTCGCCTTCAGCCAGTCCTGGCGGTCGAGCGTGAAATCGAGGTCGGCGACGGACCACTGTTGAGCCTCCCAGCGTCGATAGAGGTCCATGTAGCTCGGCATCTTCTCGATGCCGCGATCGATGAAGGCGAGGACGTCGTCGATGCGGATGTCGCCCAGCTGCTTGAGATCCGCGCGCGCGATCCTCTCCTGTTCCGGGTCCAGCCGCTCTTCCTTCTGTGTGACCGCCATCTCGGTTCTGCGTCCATTAGACCAGAGCGCGAAGTGTCGGGTGGGGGCGGCGCGGGTAGAATCAGACGGCAACCGGTTCAGCTTCGTGGGGGCGTCTGGTCTCGACGGGGCAGCTGAGCTTCGGGATTGCGAGCCGAGGGCGCGAGCGTTACAGCGCAAGCGTTTACAAACGCCAAGAACAACAACGCTTTCGCGCTCGCTGCGTAAGCAGTAGAGACGTGAGCCCCGGGACTTAGATCTCGGGTGCTGCCCCCGGTCAATCCGGCGGACTGGGGAGCGGTATCACATAGACCGGATTGCCGCTCCAGGGGCGCCGCGGCCCTGAGGCGGGACACGCACCGCGGCTGGCATAAGCGGATCCCGTCGGGAGGAGCCGCCAAGCGAGAACCAAAATCCTGGACACGCTCGTAGAGATCTCGGGGGATGCTGCTTCGGACGCGGGTTCAATTCCCGCCGCCTCCACCAAGCCGCGCCTGTCAGGCGATTGCCGCCTCGATCGATCC
>DATBZP010000098.1:0-7400 GCA_036513135.1 Candidatus Dormiibacterota bacterium
GCGAGAAACTCGCGGCGGCCGCGAATGTAGTCCCCGACGACCCAGGCCACCAGCGACGGAGGACCGAGCGTCAGCAGGGACTCGCGATGGGTCTCGATGCCGGCGAGCGCGGTGACGATGAACGCGGCCACAGTGATCGCTGCCGCCAGGCCCACGACCGACAACCGAGCCCGAGAGCCGCCGTAGACCGAGACGGCATACACGGCGAAGATGACCGAGCCGTCCGACGGCGTCTGGGAGAACCCGAGCAACTCGCCGGCCACCAGGGCCCCGCCGACGATCGCGAGCACCGCCACGGGCTGGCGGCGCCGCCACCATAGCGGCACCGACTTGAGAATGACGAGCGCGAGGCTGGCGACGAACACCGGGACCGACGCGCGAACCAGGTCGACGGCCAAAGCGCCGACGAGACCCGTCAGGAGGGTGAATGCAACCAGGAGGCCGTCGACAAGCCGCGGCCGGCCTGTGATCCATGACCACGGCCGGCCGCGTAGGGGTGGGCGGGCACGGGGGTTGACGCTTATGTGACGTCCCTCCGCCTGATCAAGGCTGCGGCCACGATGACCAGGCCCGCGAAGTAGGCGAAGAGAACGACCACGGCCTGATCGGCGCTGATCGCCGGTGTGGCCGAAGGACCGAACGCCGGAGAGGTGAAGCTCTGGGTGAGCGCAGTCGCGTTCTGGTTGACGAAGAGGTTGCCGATCCACTGGTATGCGCCGCTGTTGATGCTGTCGATGAACCGCACCGCGATCACCTCGACCGCGAGGACGTAGATCAGGCCGACGCCGAGCGCCGCCGCCGAGCTGCGGATCAAGGTGCCAAGGGCCAGGCCAATTGCGCCGTTGACCGCGAAGACCAGCCAGATGGTGCCGAACCCCTTGGCGATGTCGATGAGGGCCGGCCATGCGATCGCGTGGCCCTGAAACGAGGCCACGACCACGCTGCATGCAGCTCCGACCACGAACAGGATCACGGTGATGATGCCCATCCAGGCCTCGAATGCGACCACGCGTCCGAACCACATAGTCAGGCGCCCAGGTCCCTGGGTAAGGGACGTCTTCATCGTGCCCCATGAGTATTCAGACCCGGCGATCAGAGCGCCGAGCACGATGGCTATCGCAGCTCCGAGGGGGAAGCCTGCCCCCATGACATTGTTGACGAACTGGTCCGGGTAGAGCGTCAGAATCGACACGGCTCGCCTGGCGGCGGTCCCCGGGTTGAGCGCCTGGTACCAGCTGACTCCGTAGAGCAGCACGGTGATCGCCGCAATGACGCCGGACGAGACCAGGAAGGCCGGCCGGAAACGATTCTTACGCCATTCAGACTTGATGGTTGCGATCATGATCCTTGCTTCTCTCCTGTGAGCTGGAAGAAGACCTCTTCTAGCGATCTTTCAAATGGGCGCAGCTCGCTGACTCCGATGCTGGACGCCATGAGCTGACGGTTGATCTCGAGGCTCTGTCCGGGGTCGGTCTTCAGGTGGAAGTAACCGTCCTCGCGGACCACCGCCTCCGGTCCGAACATCCGCGTGAGGACCTCGCCTGCGAGGTCGGCGGGCTGTGCCCTGACAATGACGCCTTTCTCGCCGAGCAGCTCCTGCACGGTGGACTGGATCACGAGGCGGCCGTTGCTGATCACGCCGACCCGATCGCAGATCTGCTCCACCTCGCCCAGGAGGTGGCTCGACAGCAGCACGGTACGCCCGCCCGCGCCGATGTCCTTGATCAGCTTGCGCATCTCCGCCATGCCTTGCGGGTCGAGTCCGTTGCTCGGCTCGTCGAGGATGAGCAGGTCGGGGTCCTTGAGGAGCGCGCCCGCGACGCCAAGACGCTGCTTCATGCCGGTCGAGTACGTCCCGAACTTCCGTCCGGCGCGCGATGTGAGCTCGACCATGTCGAGCACCTCGTCGACGCGTTTCTGGCTCACGCTCGCCATGTCCGCCACGACCTTGAGGTTCTCGCGACCCGACAGGTACGGGTAAAAGCCCGGCGACTCGATGAGCGCGCCGATCCGCGCAAGGCTGGCGGGGCTGCCAGGCGTGTGCCCGGCGACGGTTGCCGTGCCTGAGGTCGGCCTGATGAGGCCGACAAGCATGCGCAAGGTCGTGGTCTTCCCCGCCCCGTTGGGACCGAGAAAGCCGTAGACCTCGCCACGTCGCACACTCATGTCTACGGAGTTGACGGCGAGAACTCCGCTGCCATATCGCTTGGTGAGACTGTGGGTCTCGACGATCGTGGTGCTGGTGGTGTTATCCATGACCGTCACGTTAGGTTTCGCCAGGCGCGCCGTCGTCAGCCGCGAGATCGATCTTTAACATCATCCTCAAGGAGGAGATAGCCACATTGGACGAAGCGTCAATCACTCGCTACATCGCGAACACGTTCGAGGGGGTTGACGTCGTCGTCGCCTCGCAAGAGAACAGAGCGCCGGAGATTTCGTGGGGCGACAGCTTCTTCAGCCATGACCCTGATCGCGATCTCCCTGCAGCGCGACGCAGGATTTAGACAAGACCTAGCCGAGCCGGCGGACCGCAGCGTCGAGGTGATCGGTATCCACGTCGAAGCGGACATGGTTACGGTCTATCTCGAGGCCGTGAACATGAGTCGGCGCGACCCACAGCTCCTGGCCAGCCGTCGCGATACGAGACTTACACTCCGACCCGGCGATGGCTACGAAACATGCGTGAGTGGCGGCCAGACCCGGTCCATTCGGCCCCGATCGTCGTGCTCGCAGTGGCGGGGTCGGCAGCTTGCTTATGGGCTTGTTGGAACCTCATCCTCGTGCGAAACCCTCCGGCCGCTGTCTTCTTCGGAGCAGTGGCCGTTCTGCTGGTGGCAAGCCCACTCATGTACTTTCGGAACGCGCGAATTATGGTGAGCGATAGGTCGGTGGCCAAACGAGACATCGTCGGCCGAATCACTGAATGCCCACGGGATCAGATAGCTCGTCTAGAAACGCGGTACCAGCCCCAACCCACTCTCTGCTTCATCCGCCCCGATGGGAAACTTGCTTTTCGGGTGACCCAGCGCCTCTGGCGAGATACTCAGATACAAGAGATTAGAGATGCGCTCAAGTAGAGCTCGGCCAGCAAGACGTCGCCGGACGAGGCACACAATTATCCGGCCGGGTCCTGCCCGGCCCCCGCGGCGCGATCACCTACGTCAGCGGGGGCTATCCGAATTCTTGAATGTCAGGAGGACTCACCTAGAACAAGAGCCCACATGGTCGTCCTGCTTGCGGATATCCTCCCCGAACTTGGTGAGGGACTCCACGAGGGCATGGAGCGTGCCGACCGAAGCGGTTCCTCTGAGGGACAACCAAGCCGGGAATGGCTGGCGGTGAGGCGAAGACACTGCCGGTCAGCTCCCGGGGCCGCCTCACCTACTGACGCCTGTGGCTCGGCTCTGACGAGTGGACCCGCAACATCCTCAATGAGGACTCGTCGGGCTGGGGAAGGCGGACAGGAGGTTAGGCGTACTGGACAACAGCTAGCCGCGCTGCGTACTGCACAGCCCCTGGCTTCCCGGTCAGGGGCTCTTTTCGTATTCAAAACTGGGGTTGGTGGGTCGAGGGCGGACTGTAAGCCGGGTTCTGTGTCCCTTTCGGGCGGTGACCATCTGTCTGGGGAGCCGGTTGCCCGGCACCTCTAGCGACCGATACCCGAGGGCTCGGCGAGCCGCCGTAAACGCCCTCCTATTTGGTCTTGCTCCGGGCGGGGTTTGCCTGGCCGGCCGGTCACCCGGCCGCCGGTGGGCTCTTACCCCACCTTTTCACCCTTACCGAGCAGCTCGTCTCCGGAGACACTTGCCGCCCAGCGGTAATTTTCTGTGGCACTTTCCTTCGGGTCGCCCCGACTGGGTGTTACCCAGCGCCCTGCTCTATGGAGCCCGGACTTTCCTCCAACCGCTTATTAGGTGGTCGGCGGTCACCCGTCCGCCTCGGCCCGGGTTAAGTCTACCCAGGCGCCTTGGGTTTCTTAACATGCTCGTCGAGCGCCATGTTGGCGAGAGCGTCGGCGCCTTTGTTGCGCTCCCGCTCGACATGCTTGATCTCGACCTCGGGAAAAGCGGCAAGCAGTTCCCTCGCCTTCGTCTGCAAGGACTGAAGGCGCGCCTCCTTGACCTTCCACCGCCCGTTGACCTGCTCCACTACCAGCTTCGAGTCGAGGAAGATTTCCAGGCGGTCCGGCTTCCATTCGGAGACCGCCTTGAGACCTTCGATCAAGGCTTCGTACTCGGCCTCGTTATTAGTCGCCTTGCCCAAAAAGCGATGCAGTCCACGAAGCCGCATGCCTTGGTCGTCCTCGATCACCACGCCCAGGGCCGCCGGTCCCGGGTTGCCGCGCGCCGCGCCATCGGTGTAGAGGCGGAGGGTTTTCAGTCGCGAACCAGGATGCGGCCGCAATGCTCGCAGTGGACGAGCTCGTCGCCCTTGCGCAGCATCTGCATACCCGAAGACGTAACCGTGACGCGGCACGCCGAGCACTGGTTGTTGAGCGCCTGGGCCACCGGAGGCTGCATGCGCATGCGCGAGTACGCGGCTTGCGCCTTGGGCGGCACCTGCTCCCAAATCCCATCGCGCTCGGCCTCCACCTCGGCCAGCTCCGCGCCCCAAGCCTTGAGCTCTCGCCGGAGCGCCGGCTCCTTGGACGTCGACTGCCGGCGCGTTGCCTCGAGCTGTGCTGTGGCTTCGCGAACGGCCTGGTCGGCGGCATCCGCGTCCTCCATCAACCTCAGCTCTGCGTCCTCCTCCTCGGCGAAGCGCGCTTTCATGTGCTGAACTTCTTCCGACATCTGCATCAGCTCGGTCGGATTGCGGATCCTTCCGCTCATCAGCTCTTTCTCGCGCGTGCGTAGTCTCGAGCGGTGGGCCTCCCGCTCATGGTCTGACTCGCGAACTCGCGTCGCCGTCGCCTCCTCCGCCGCGCGCGCTTCGGTAAGCGTTGTCTCGAGCTCCACGACCTCAGGGTCTGACTCGAGCCTCGACGTGACACGCGCAATGTTTTCGCGGAGCGCTCGCTCGCGTTCGACAAGGCGCTGATGCTCGAACAGGAGCTGAGCGGGTTTCATCTATTCGAGCACGACAAGGACCTGGCCCTCCTTGACCACGTCCGTCTCCTTCACGCAGATCTCCTTGACCGTGCCCGCGCGAGGAGCGGTCACCGAGATCTCCATCTTCATCGACTCGAGGATCAGGAGCACGTCGTCTTCGGCGACCTTGTCGCCCGGTTGCGACGTGATCTTCCAGACGCTCCCGACGAGCTCAGCCTTGACCTCGGTCATGTCCGCGACCTGGGCGGTGCCGGGCGGGGTGTGACGTCGAGGCCGAGCTGAGCCCTCGCTTCGGCAGCCGTCGCCACGTCGCGGCCGAGATCGCGTGCGAGGCGACACGCCTTCTCGACCAGGTCTCCGTTGCTCTTCGCCATCGTCTCTTTCTCCACGTAGAAGTTGTCCTCCAGGCCGACGCGCACGTTGCCTCCCATCGCGATCGCCGCCGCCACCAGCGGCCACTGGTTGAGGCCGATGCCGATCACCTGCCAGTGCGAGTCCGGCGGTAGCGAATCGACCTGGTCGACGAGGTGGCGCGTCGTACCGGGGATGCCGCCGAGGACACCCATGATGAGGCTGAACTGGTAGGGCGCGCCGAGCACGCCCATGTCGATCAGCGGACGGGTGTTGCCGATATGCCCGGTGTCGAAGCACTCCATCTCCGGGCGGACATGCGCGCTCTTCATGGTCTCGAGGAAGAGCTGGATGTCCTTGAAGGGGTTGGCAAACACGTGGTCGTGATAGAAGGCCTTCTTCTTCTGCGAGTAGATCGCGTAGTTCATCGAGCCCATGTTCAGCGCGGCCATCTCCGGCTGGAGGTCGCGGATGTGCGCGACGCGCTCCTCGGCCGGGATGCCCACGGCGCCGGTCGAGAAATTGATGATCGCATCGGTGCGCGCGCGCACCTCGCTGAAGATCTCAGCGAAAGTCTCGACATTCCAATCCGGACCGCCTTGCGGGTTGCGCGCGTGGATGTGGACGATCGCCGCACCCGCGTCCGCCGCGCGCTTGGCCTCTTCGCCGATCTCCATGGGCGTGTACGGGATCGCGGGACATTGGTCCCGCGTCGCGACTACACCGGTGAGGGCGGCGGTGACGATGACTTTGCCCGTCATCGCAAAGGGGCCCCCGCGAACTCACGGCGCAGCCTCGGAGTCCCCAGGGGCCCCCGCGAACTCACGGCGCAGCCTCAGGGTTCGTGGGGATTTTTCGTGGGGATCTCAAACCGGGATGTTCCCGTGCTTGCGCCACGGCCGGTCAACCCTCTTGTCGCTCGCCTGCTCGAGCCCCCGGACAATCACGCGGCGAGTCTCGGCCGGGTCGATGACGTCGTCGATCATCGCCCACCCCGCGGCGAGGTAGGGATTGATCTGCGCGCGGATCGCCTCGATCATCTGCGCGCGAGTAGCCGCGGGATCGGATGAAGCTTCGATCTGCTTATTGAAGATGATGTTGACCGCCCCCTCGGGGCCCATCACCGAGATCTCGGCCAGCGGCCACGCGACGAGCACGTCGGGTTCGTAGCCCTTGCCGCACATCACGAAGTAGCCGGCGCCATAAGCCTTGCGCATGATGACGGTGATCTTCGGCACCGTCGCCTCCGCCGTCGCGTAAAGCATCTTTGCGCCGTGGCGGATGATGCCCTGCTTCTCGACCTGCGACCCGACCAGGAATCCCGGCACGTCCATCAGGTAGACCAGCGGAACGTTGAATGCATCGCACATTCGGATGAAGCGCGCCGCCTTGTCAGCGGCGTCCGAGTCGAGGACGCCGCCCTTCTGCATCGGCTGGTTCGCCACGACCCCGACCGCATGCCCTGCGGCGCGGGCGAGCCCGATGACGATGTTCTTGGCCCAGGACGGCTTGATCTCGAACCAGCTGTCGTGATCGAACACGGCCTTGATCACGCGCCTGACGTCATAGGCGGCGCGTGGATTGACCGGCACGATCTTCTCCAGGCCCTCGACGGAGCGGTCCGGTGGGTCGCCAGTCTCGTGGAATGGCGCCGGTTCGGTGTTGCTGGACGGGAGGTAGGACAGGAACCTTCGCACCATGGCGATGCACTCGCTGTCGTCCGCGACCTCGTTGTCCCCCACGCCGGATTCGTAGCAGTGGACCTGGGACCCGCCCATGTCGTGATCCGATACGTCCTCGCCTGTCGCGGCCTTGACCAGCCGCGCGCCGCCCAACGACATCGACGACGTCTCCTTGACCATCGGCACGAAGTCGGCGAGTCCCGGGATGTAGGCGGTGCCGGCGGAGCACGGACCGAGCATCGCGGCGACCTGGGGGATCACGCCCGACATCACGACCTGGTCCGCGAACAGGTAGCCCGTGCCGGCAAAGGTCGAG
>DATBZP010000099.1:0-25933 GCA_036513135.1 Candidatus Dormiibacterota bacterium
CCCACCCGACCCTTCGGGCCGACCTCTCCGGCGAGCGGGGAGGTGACTGACCATCCCACCCGGCCCTTCGGGCCGACCTCCCCGGCGAGCGGGGAGGCAAGTTACTGCGAAGGCTTGGGCCAGGCGTCGCGCACGCCGTACCAGATCACCTCGGCCCACGCGGCGTACTGCCTGTCGCCGGGGTGGAGTCCGTCGTCGGCGATCCATCCCGCCGAACCCAGTCCAGAGATGCTCGCGGCAGTGATGTCGACCCATTTGAAGCCGCGCGCCTCCGCCTCCTCCCGCGCCACGTCGTTGAAGGCGTCCGTGGCGGAGCGGATATGCTCCGGGTCGCCGTACTCACGGACCGCCGGCACGACCGACCAGTTCGGGAGCGAGATTGCGATCGCCCGGCCCTCCGGCAGGTGCAGCCCGGCGATCTCGTCGTAGATGCGCACCAAAGAGGCGCGGTACAGGCCGGTCTCGCGGCCGCGGACCAGGTCGTTGACGCCGATCAAGATCGTGACGAGGTCGGGCTTGATCCGCTGGACGTCAGCAAGCTCTTTATCGATCAGATCCAGGGTCGTGTACCCGTTGACGGCGGGGTTGGTGACCTCGACCTCGCCGCCGGCCTGTTCCGTCAAGCGCCCCGCCACGATCGACGGCCAGCTGTGCGAGGGGTTTGAAGCGCCGGTGCCGATCGTGTATGAGTCACCGAGGGCTAGATACCTGATTGCCAAAGGGCGTCCCCCCACCCGGCCGTGCCCTGCGGGCAGGGCCGACCTCCCCGGCGAGCGGGGAGGTGAATTTCTGGCTCTACCGGTCGACGTCGGCGAGTGAGCTCCAGACGTCGATCTTGGTTCGGACCCGGCGGATCACGTCGTCGGTGAAGTCGGTGGTCGAGGCGTGGCCGCCCAGGTCTGCCGTCCGGACACCGTCGGAAACCGCTTCTAGCGCGGACTCATAGACGACCCGGGACGCGCGACGCGGCGCGTCTCCTTGCATGTACCCGAGCAAGGAGGCTACCGCCAGGATCATGGCCATCGGGTTGGCAACGTTCTTGCCCTGAAGGGCCGGTGCTGTCCCGTGCGGCGCCTCGGTCATGGCCACGGTGACTGAGCCGGCGTCATCGAACGCGAGTAGAACCGATTCGGCGCCGGCGATGGTGCCGAACAACTTCATCACGAGGTCGGACAGAGTGTCGCCGTCGCGGTTCAGCGCCGGGATGACGAGGGATTCCCCGGTCGTGGTGAGCAGCAGGGCGTAGGTGGCGTCGATCAGCTGCGGGTCGTAACGGACGTCGGGATGGCGCTTGGCCGCGGCGTCGAGCTCCTCTTTGAACATTCCCTCGTAGACGGGGCTGACGGTGAACTTCGGGCCCCCGAATACCTTCGCCTCGATGCGCTTGGCATGGGCAAAGGCGAAGTCAGCCACGATGCGGCAGGTCCGGCGGCTGATCTTCTCCGTCCGGAACGCCCATTCGTCGAGGCCGTGGCCCTCGCGCCATTCCTTCGCCCCGTACGCGTCATCGACGGCCATTCGGATCACCGAGATCGGGGCGTGGACGCCCGCCAGCGGCCGGACGCCAGGGAGGCGCCGGCCGGTCCGTACGATCACCCGGCCGTCGATCTGCTTGCGCAGGATGGCGTTAGGGCTGCCCACGTCGCCCGCTCCTTCGGGGGTGATGGTGGCGGCCTTGATCCCGAATCCCAGTTCGCGAAGGGCCTCCGAGGCCTCCAAGACGACCTGGTTCCGGGTCTTCCGTCGCTCCTCCAGCGAGAGGTCGAAGTCACGTTTCTCGACCTCGAACCCGAGCACGCCGGGCTCCAGCAGGCGCAGCGCTTCGCGGAGCAGCTCCTCTCCGGTCTGGTCGCCGTGGAGCACAGCGATCGTAGGTGCGGGCATCAGCGAATGATATGGCCCGGTCCTTGGCTCGGCCAGAGCTTGAAGCGAACCTTGCTTCCCCGACTCTGTCTTGGGGGCGACGTCAAGCCCCCCGGAGGGCGTCTGCTACTATTGACAGCGCCTAGGTAACCTAGGCTTTTTTCTTTTCAGCCCCCACCAAAGAGCCAACTATGGAAGACATCATCACCCTAGCTTGCGGCGTGTGTAAGCGGCGCAACTACACCACTGTGAAGAACAAGAAGAACGATCCGGATCGGATCGAGATGAGCAAGTACTGTAAGTGGTGCCACAAGCACACAGCGCACAAGGAGACGAAGTAAGCCGTGGCGGTAACAGCCGACAAGCGCGCAGAGCGTCCGTCCTCAGAGTTCGCTCCGGGGAGATTCCTGCGCGAGGTCTACGAGGAGCTTCGCAAGGTGGTCTGGCCGACCGGCGGAGAGCTGTACCGCTACACGCTGGTCGTCATCTTCACCGTGATCGTGCTCGGGGCCTTTATCGGCGGCACCGACTATCTCCTGGGTGAGATTGCCAAGCGCGTGATCTACAACGGAGCCCATTAGAGTCGTGGCCGTAGAAAAGAACACTGCGCCTGAACTGGAAGCCCAGTGGTACGTGGTCCACGCGTACTCGGGGCACGAGGAGAAGGTCAAGAAGAACCTCGAAAAGAGGATCGAGTCCATGGACATGCAGGACAAGATCCTTCAGGTCCTCGTCCCGATGGAGGACGAGATCGAGATCAAAGACGGCAAGCGCCGCCACGTGCAGAAGCGGATCTTCCCCGGTTACATCCTCGTCCGCATGGTCATGTCCAACGAGTCGTGGTTCGTCGTCCGCAACACCCCGGGGGTGACGAGCTTCGTCGGCTCGGCGAACAGCCCGGTTCCGCTTCAGGAAAAAGAGGTCCGGGCGATCCAGAAGCAGATGAAGCAGGAAGCGCCCAAGATCCGCGTCGAGTTCCAGGTCGGCGAGTCCGTGCGCGTGGTCGATGGACCGTTCACGGACTTCCACGGCAAGGTCGACGAGATCAACCCGGAGAAGGGCAAGCTGAAAGTGCTGGTCAACATGTTCGGACGCGAGACGCCGGTCGAGCTCGACCTACTTCAGGTCGAGAAGGTCCACTAGCTATGAGAACCCAAGCTGCAGTGGAAGGCCGGATTTACTCCATAGAGGAAGAAAAGAGCTAACTCAGATGGGCAAGAAGAAGATCCGAGCGATCCTCAAGCTCGAGCTGCAGGCCGGCAAGGCAACTCCCGCGCCGCCGGTGGGCACGGCTCTGGGCCCGCACGGTATCAACATCATGGAGTTCACGAAGGCCTACAACGAGCGCACCGCTCAGCAGGCCGGTGACGTCGTTCCGGCGGAGATCACGATCTTCGAGGACCGCAGCTTCACTTTCGTCCTCAAGACTCCACCGGCCGTCAACCTTCTGAAGCGCGCCGCCGGCATCGAAAAGGGGTCGGCCAAACCGAACCGAGAGAAGGTCGGTCGCGTGACGAGGCAGCAGATGCGCACGATCGTCGAGACCAAGCGCAAGGATCTGAACGCCTACGACGCGCAGGCGGCGATGAAGATGATCGAGGGCACCGCGCGTTCGATGGGCCTGGAGGTCGTCGAGTAACGTAAATGCCAAAGAAGAGAGGCAAGAAGTACATCGAGGCCGCGAAGAAGGTCGAGGCTGCCCTCGCGAGCAACGGTAACGGCGGGCTTGACCCGGCCGCAGCCGTCCAGCTTGCCAAGGAGACCTCGATCTCGAAGTTCGACGCCACCGTCGAGGCCCACATCCGGCTCGGGGTCGACCCCCGCCATGCAGAGCAGATGGTGCGCGGCTCGGTCGTGCTGCCCAACGGGACCGGCAAGAAGGTGCGGGTCGCGGTGTTCGCCACGGCCGACAAGGCGAAGGAAGCCCAGGAGGCCGGCGCCGATTTCGTAGGCGGCGACGATCTGGTCAAGAAGGTCGCCGAGGGCTGGACGGATTTCGACGCCGCCGTCGCGACGCCCGACATCATGTCGAAGGTCGGCCCACTCGGAAAGATCCTCGGGCCCCGCGGCCTGATGCCGAACCCCAAGTCGGGCACCGTGACGTTCGACGTCGCCCGCGCAGTGCGTGAGGTCAAGGGTGGCAAGGTGGAGTTCCGGACCGACAAGTTCGGCATCGTCCACGCCCCCATCGGCAAGGTTTCCTTCGACTCGAACCAGCTGCACCAGAACCTGACCGCGCTGGTCGACGCGCTGATTCGCAACAAGCCTGCGACCTCCAAGGGCCAGTACCTGCGGACGTTCTTCCTCACCGCGACGCAGGGACCGTCCGTGCCGGTGGACGTCAAAGAGGCCGCGAAGCTCCACACCAGCAGCTAGGCTTTCGCGCGATGTTTGGCCCGGTGATCCAGGGGAAGCTAGTTCGGCTGCGGCCGCCCACGCCGGAAGACGCTCGGTTGATGGTCACGTGGTTTGAAGACCTTGAGACCACGCGTTTTCTAGGGCTGCGCAATCCTCCGTCGATCGAGATGGAGCAGGAGTGGATCGGCAGCACGGCCAAGGATCCCAATTCCATCGTCTGGGTGGTTGAGGTCGATGGTCGTGGCGTGGGCACGACAGGCATCCGCGAAATCGATTGGAAGAATGGCTTCGGAACCACCGGCACGCTGATCGGGGACAGGTCGGTCTGGGGGAAGGGCATCGGCAGCGAAGCCATGCAGCTGCGAGCGCGCTATGCGTTCACGCAGCTTCCGCTGCGCAAGCTCAAGTCATCCTATTTCGACGGGAACGTGGCCAGCGCCAAGGCCCAGGCTGCGGCGGGCTACCGCGAGGTCGGTCGCCATCGTGCCGACCGCTTCGTCGACGGGCGGTGGGTCGACGAGATCATCACTGAGGTGCTGCGCGAGGATTGGGAGAAAGGCCAGTCGAAGCCTCGGGCCAAGCGCAAGCGGTCCTGATCGGTCGGTATAATCGCCGCCTGCCCTAGACCGTAGGTGCGGGCCCCTCGCCCGCTTAATTTCCTACCGAGGCATCTCAAGTGAAGGACGCTTGATCCTTCCTGCCTCGACGTGTGATGTGGGCAGGGAGGATTTTTCATTTGCCGAAGGCCAGGAGAGAGCAGAAGGTCGAGCAGGTCGAGCTTCTGACCGAGAAGCTCAAGAAGGCGAAGGTCGCAGTGCTCACCGACTACCGCGGGCTCAAGGTGAGCCAGATCCAGGAGCTGCGAGGCAAGCTCCGGGGGGGCGACGTCGAGTACCGCGTGGTCAAGAACACGCTGGCCCGGCGCGCCGCGGAAGCAGCCGGCTATCCGGCTTTGCAGGAGGAGATCAAAGGCCCGGTGGCGATCGCCTTCGGCTCCGGCGATCTGGGAGTGCCGTCCAAGCTGATCAACGAGTTCATCCGCGCGACCCGGCTGAAGCTGGAGGTCGTCGGCGGGCTCGTCGAAGGCAGGGTTTTCTCTGCGGACCAGATCAAGCAGCTGGCTGATCTGCCGTCCCGCGAGGTGCTGATCGCCCAGCTCATGGGCACGCTCCAGTCACCAGTCGCCCAGCTGCTCGGAATCATGCAGACACCGCTTCAGCAGTTGATGGGCGTGCTGAATGCGTACAAGACCAAACTCAGCCCGACGAACGCAGAGCCTGCGGCGTGAGTTCGCGGGGACCTCGTATTAATAAGGAGGCGGCATAGACATGGCAACCAAGATCACCCCGAAGGACTTCGTCGAGGCTCTCAAGGACTGGAGCATCCTCGATGTCGTAGAGGCCGTGAAGGCCATCGAGGACGAGTTCGGCATCAAGGCTGCATCCGCGGTGGCGGCAGTGGCGGCGGCGCCGGCGGCGGGCGCGGCCGCTGAGGCGGAAGAGGAGCAGACCGAGTTCACGGTGACGCTGACCGCGGTCGGCGACAGCAAGATCAACGTGATCAAGGCGGTCCGCGAGCTGACCCAGCTCGGGCTGAAGGAGGCCAAGGACCTGGTCGATGCTGCTCCGAAGCCGGTGCTTGAGAACGTCAGCAAGGCGGACGCGGAGAAGGCGGTCGCGCGGCTGAAGGAAGCGGGGGCGACAGCCGAGCAGAAGTAAGAGTCGCGATTCAAAGAGCCGGGCCTTTGGGCCCGGCTCTTTTCAATTTGGCCCAGTTTGTAGCCGGACAAGGTGCACAGCGCGCCTGCTCTTCGGCATCCCTCCCACTAGACGCGATATGCCGATGCGCTCAGCGCCCTCCAGGCCGGCGTCTGAAACAGGCTGGCGGTGCAGCCCGGGCGGTGCTATAGTGCCCGCACCTTCGGGCAGGCGAACGGTCGCCTGGCCTAGATGCAACGTTCCCCACGCGGGGTCGTTTCGTCGTATACTGGCCGTTCGTGCACGCCCGGCCGCTCACTCAGCCCATTAACTGAGCGCGCCCTTTTCCCTAAAGGAGAACCGAATGATCTCAGAGATGAGAGCTCCCTCACGTCTTAGCTATGGTCGTATCCCGAACCTCGTCGAACTGAAGGACCTGATAGCAACGCAGCTCGAATCCTTCAAATGGTTCAAGAGCGAGGGTCTGCGGGAGCTCTTCGATGAGATCAACCCGATCACTGATTACACCGGCAAGAACTTCGAGCTGAAGTTTCTCGACTACGAGTTCGGCCAGCCGAAGTTCTCGGTTGAAGAGTGTCGCAACCGCGACATGACCTATGCCGCGCCGCTCCGGATCAAGACCCGCCTCACCATCAAGGAGACGGGGGAGATCAAGGAGTCCGAGGTCTACATGGGCGACTTCGCCATGATGACCGACGAAGGGACCTTCATCGTCAACGGCACCGAGCGCGTCGTCGTGTCGCAGCTCGTGCGCTCGCCCGGTGTCTACTTCACCGCCGCCGAGGACCCGAACACGGGCCGCAAGCTGTTCGGCGCCAAGCTGATCCCCAACCGCGGTGCGTGGCTGGAGATCGAGACGTCGGCGAAGGATCTCGTCACGGTCAAGATCGACCGCAAGCGCAAGGTCCCCGTGACCGTCCTGCTCAAGGCCCTCGAGCTGCCCCAGCTGAAGGGCACCGAGAACGACCGCGAGGCGCAGAAGCGCGCGATGCTCGAGATGTTCGGGGACGTCGACAACAACCCCGAGCACCGCTACATGGAGTCGACCCTGGACAAGGACACGACCACCAAGACCGAGGACGCTCTGCTCGAGCTGTACCGCCGCGTCCGGCCGGGCGACCCCCCGTCCGTCGACAATGCGCGCAACCTTCTGCAGAGCCTGTTCTTCAACCCGCGCCGGTTCGACCTCGGCCGCGTCGGCCGGTACAAGGTCGACAAACGGCTCGGCCGCGATGAGCAGGACATCCTCGAGCGCGTGCGCCGCCGCGAGCTGCGGATCCTGGAGAAGGGCGACTTCATCGCGTTCCTCCGCAAGATGATCGAGCTCAACAACGCGCCGCGCGAGAAGCAGATCCCTGATGACATCGACCACCTCGGCAACCGCCGCGTGCGGGCCGTTGGCGAGCTGCTGCAGAACCAGTTCCGCATGGGCCTGATCCGCATGGAGCGGATCATCAAGGAGCGCATGACGATCAGTGACCCGCACACGGTCACCTCGGCATCGCTGATCAACGCGCGCCCGGTGGTTGCCGCGATCAAGGAGTTCTTCGGCTCCAGCCAGCTGTCGCAGTTCATGGACCAGCACAACCCGCTATCCGAATTGACCCACAAGCGCCGCCTGTCGGCGCTCGGTCCAGGCGGCCTTTCCCGCGAGCGCGCCGGGTTCGATGTGCGTGACGTTCACCACAGCCATTACGGGCGCATCTGCCCGATCGAGACGCCGGAAGGTCCGAACATCGGACTCATCGGCAACCTCGCGACCTACGCGAAGGTCAACGAGTTCGGCTTCGTCGAGACCCCTTTCCGCCGCGTGTACAACCGCGTGTCTTTGAGCGAGGCCGTGGCCGACAAGCTTGTCGGCCGCATCCTGCGGAAGCCGGCGCTCGACCCGAAGGGGCACGAGGTGCTTCCTTCGCAGGAGGTCCTCGACGCGAAGTCTGTGCAGAAGCTGCTCAAGGCCCACGTGCCGGGCGTGGACATCGTCCCGTGGGTGTCGTCCGAGGTCGAGTACCTGTCCGCCGACGAGGAGGACATGTTCGGTATCGCCCAGGCCAATGCCGCCCTGACGCCTGAGGGCGCGTTCGTGGAGGCGCGCGTCCCGGCGCGTGCCCGCGGCGACTTCAAGATCGAAGACGTGGCCAACATCCAGTACATGGACGTATCGCCGAAGCAGATCGTCTCGGTGGCCACGGCCATGATCCCGTTCCTCGAGCACGACGACGCCGGCCGTGCCCTGATGGGCGCCAACATGCAGCGCCAGGCGGTGCCCCTGCTGGTCACCGACGCGCCGCTGGTCGGGACAGGCGTCGAGTACTACGCCGCGAAGGACTCAGGCGAGATGATCGTCGCCGACGTCGCCGGCACGGTGATCGACGTTGCAAACCCGAAAGACCTGAAGACGGTTCACGCAACCCCGGTCTTCGAGATCGTGGTCAAGCCGGATGGAGGGGGCGCCGACCGGCACTACCCTCTCCAGAAGTTCGCGCGCTCCAACCAGGGCACATGCCTGAACCACCGCGTCAAGGTCAAGGCGGGCCAGCACGTCAGCCAAGGCGACGTGCTCGCTGACGGCCCTGCGATCGACGACGGCGAGATGGCGCTCGGCCGCAACGTGCTGGTCGCGTTCATGCCCTGGGAGGGCTACAACTTCGAGGACGCGATCCTTCTCTCGGAGCGGGTGGTCAAGGAAGACATGTACACCTCGATCCACATCGAGGAGTACGAGTCAGAGGCCCGCGAGACCAAGCTCGGTCCCGAGGAGATCACCCGTGACATTCCGAACGTCGCCGACGACGCGCTGCGCAACCTCGACGAGCGCGGCATCGTCTACATCGGCGCCGAGGTCCAGCAGGGCGACATCCTGGTGGGCAAGATCACTCCCAAAGGCGAGACCGAGCTCTCGGCTGAGGAGCGGTTGCTCCGCGCCATCTTCGGAGAGAAGGCGCGCGAGGTGCGTGACTCGAGCCTGCGCGTGCCGCACGGCGAGCGCGGCATCGTGGTCGACGTCAAGGTGTTCTCCCGCGACAACAAGGATGAGCTGGGCCCAGGCATCAACGAGATGGTCCGGGTCTACATCGCACAGAAGCGAAAGATCTCGGCGGGCGACAAGATGGCCGGGCGCCACGGAAACAAGGGCGTGGTCAGCCGGATCATGCCGTCCGAGGACATGCCTTATCTGCCCGACGGCACCCCAGTCGACATCGTGCTCAACCCGCTCGGCGTGCCGAGCCGGATGAACCTGGGCCAGGTCCTGGAAACCCACCTCGGGTGGGTCGCCCACACGCTTGGCATCAAGATCGCGACGCCGGTATTCGACGGCGCGCCGATGGCGACCATCGTGGCCGAGCTCAAGCGAGCGGGCCTGCCGGAAGACGGAAAGGTCCGGCTGCGCGACGGCCGCACCGGTGAAGAGTTCGACGAGCCGGTGACGGTGGGCATGATCTACATGCTCAAGCTCGCCCACCTGGTCGAGGACAAGATCCACGCCCGGTCGACCGGTCCGTACAGCCTGGTCACCCAGCAACCGCTGGGAGGCAAGGCTCAGTTCGGCGGCCAGCGCTTCGGTGAGATGGAGGTGTGGGCGCTCGAGGCTTACGGCGCCGCGCACGTCCTGCAGGAGATCCTCACCGTCAAGTCCGACGACATCGTCGGCCGCGTCAAGGCCTACGAGGCGATCGTCAAGGGCGACAACACGCTCGAAGCCGGCATTCCGGAATCGTTCCGCGTGCTGGTCAAGGAGCTGGAAGGGCTCGCGCTCGGGGTCGAGATCCTGAGCGAGGACGAGCGCCAGATCGTCTTAAGCGAAGAGGACATCCCCGAGATCCCGCTGGACCTCGGCATCAGCCTCGAGCGCGAAGAGCTCGGGGAAGACTCTGCCGAATGAAGTTCGGCAGAGTCACATTCAAACAAGCCGGAGTCCTCGCGAAATCGCAGATTTCGCGAGGGTCGGCAGAGTAGGAGAGAAGAGGAAGACTTGCTGAAGCTAGAAAACTTCGATGCACTAAAGCTTTCGCTGGCGTCGCCCGACACGATCATGTCTTGGTCGCACGGCGAAGTCACCAAGCCCGAGACGATCAACTACCGCACGCTCCGCCCGGAGCGTGACGGGCTTTTCTGCGAGCGCATCTTCGGTCCGACACGGGACTGGGAATGCCACTGCGGAAAGTACAAGCGGTACCGCTACAAGGGCATCATCTGCGACAAGTGCGGCGTCGAGGTGACCCGCTCCAAGGTGCGCCGCGAGCGCATGGGTCACATCAAGCTGGCGTCGCCGGTCAGCCACGTCTGGTACTTCAAGGGCATCCCGAGCCGCATGGGCCTGCTGCTCGACATGTCGCCGCGCAACCTCGAGAAGATCCTCTACTTCGCCAACTACATCGTCACCGACGTCCACGAAGAGGCCCGCAAGGACATGCTCGCCGTCCTCAACATGGATAAGGACGAGCGCGCGATACGGCTGCGTGGCGACATCGAAGCGAAGTCCAAAGAGCTCCGCGCCGAGAACGAGGGCAAGTCGAAGAAGCTCAAGGGCGAGGTCGAGGTCGAAGTCGCACGCCTCGAGGAGGAGCTGCAGGGGTCGGTCGACGAGCTGACCACCCAGGGCAAGAAGGCGACGGAGGCGATCAAGGCCGGCATCGGCACCAAGTCGCGCCGGACACTCTCGGTTGGCCTGGACGGCGACGAGGAAGTCGTGATCGAGAAGGGCGACCTCATGTCGCGCGAGATGTCGCGCGCCGTGCTCGCCAAGGTCCAGGAGAAGGTCGAGAAGCTGGAGGCCAACACCAAAGCCGCGCAGAAGCGTGCCAAGGAAACGCTCGACGCCGACCGCAAGGCGCTCGAGGCGCAGATCGAAGCCGCCACGAAGACGCAGCGCGAGGGCATCCAGGGCGAGCTCGAGGCGCTGCAGCAGGAGATCGAGGCGACGCGCACCGACCTCGAGGCGCTGCACCCCAAGCAGATCCTCACCGACACACAGTTCCGCGACTTCCAGGAGCGCTTCGGGCGCTGCTTCCGTGCCGGCATCGGCGCCGAGGCGGTCCGCGAGCTCCTCTCGCGCATCGAGCTGCAGTCGGAGATGTACCGGCTCCGTGAGGAGTCGAAGTCTTCGAGCGGCCAGCGCAAGCAGAAGGCGATCAAGCGCCTGAAGGTCGTCGAGGACTTCCGCAAGTCGAACGCCAGTCCGACGTGGATGGTGCTCGAGGTGCTCCCGGTCATTCCGCCAGAGCTGCGCCCCATGGTGCAGCTGGACGGAGGCCGCTTCGCCACCTCCGACCTTAACGACCTGTATCGACGCGTGATCAACCGCAACAACCGCCTGAAGAGGCTGCTCGAGCTCGGCGCGCCCGAGATCATCGTGCGCAACGAGAAGCGGATGCTCCAGGAGGCGGTCGACGCCTTGATCGACAACGGCCGCCGCGGCCGTGCCATCACCGGCACCGGCAACCGCAAGCTCAAGTCGCTCTCCGACATGCTGAAGGGCAAGCAGGGCCGGTTCCGCCAGAACCTGCTCGGCAAGCGCGTGGACTACTCCGGCCGTTCCGTGATCGTGGTCGGGCCCGAGCTGAAGCTTCACGAGTGCGGCCTGCCCAAGAAGATGGCGCTCGAGCTCTTCAAGCCGTTCGTCATGCGCGAGCTCGTCAACAAGGGCTTCACGACCAACATCAAGTCGGCCAAGCGAATGGTCGAGCGGAGCCGGACGGAGGTCTGGGACGTCCTGGACGAGGTCATCCGGGACCACCCGGTGCTGCTCAACCGCGCCCCGACCCTTCACCGCCTGGGCATCCAGGCGTTCATGCCGGTGCTGGTCGAAGGCTCGGCGATCCAGATCCACCCGCTGGTGTGCGCCGCTTTCAACGCCGACTTCGACGGCGACCAGATGGCCGTGCACGTGCCCCTCTTCAGTGGCGCCATCGCCGAAGCGAAGAACCTCATGATGTCATCGCAGAACATCCTGTCCGCGGCGGACGGCCACCCGGTGGTTGCGCCGACTCAGGACGTGGTCCTGGGCTGCTACTGGCTCACCGCGGCGCGCGGCGACAAGCCTGTCGAGGGCCAGCTCTCCAAGCTCCACGCCTTCACCTCGCAGAACGAGGTCGTGCTGGCGCTTGAGGCCAAGGTCGTCAAGCTGCAGGAGTGGATCCGAGTCCGGATCGGAGACACACTGGTCGTCACGACGCCCGGGCGTGTCGTGTTCAACCAGTCGCTACCCGTCGGCAAGGCGCCGATGGAAGCCACCATGCAGCCGCTTCCCTTCCAGAACGCGCACTACGACCGCAAGCTGTTGCGCACCCTGGTGGCCGAGCTGTACCGCCTGTACGGCAGCGACACCACCGCGATCGTGGTCAATGACATCAAGCGGCTCGGATTCCGCTATGCCACCCAGGCGGGGATCACCGTCTCCGCGATGGACATCCCGCACCCGGAATCAAAGTGGCGGATCATCCGCGAGACCGAGAAGGAGGTCGCCGACGTCGAGCGCATGTACCGCCGCGGTGTCATGACCGACGACGAGCGCTATCGCAAGGTGATCGAGCTCTGGCAGAAGGCCTACGAAGAGGTGGGTAACGCTACCGAGCACGCCTTCGACAAGTTCAGCCCGATCTGGATGATGATGGGCTCGGGCGCCCGCGGAAACATCCAGCAGATCCGCCAGCTGGCCGGGATGCGAGGCCTGATGGCCGACCCGACCGGCCGGATCATCGACCTGCCGATCATGGCCAACTTCACCGAGGGCCTCACCGTGCTCGAGTACTTCATCTCTACTCACGGCACGAGGAAGGGACTCGCCGACACCGCGCTCCGCACCGCCGACTCCGGCTACCTGACGCGCCGTCTGGTCGACGTCGCTCAGGACGTGATCGTGCGGGAGGAGGACTGCGGCACGACCAACGGCATCTGGGTCCGGGACATCACCCCCGAGAGGGCGAAGATCGACCCGATCTTCGAGAAGATCGCAGGGCGCGTCGCGGCCGAAGACATCACCGTCGACGGCAAGGTCCTCGTCCAGACAGGCGCGTCGATCAGTGATGATCAGGCGCGCGAGATCATCGCGGCCGGCGTGGCGGTCAAGATGCGTTCAGTTCTCGTGTGCGAGGCGCGCGAGGGTGTCTGCCGCACCTGTTACGGCCGCAACCTCGCCACGGGCAAGGTGGTGGAGATCGGCGAGGCGGTGGGTGTCATCGCCGCGCAATCCATCGGCGAGCCGGGTACTCAGCTGACCATGCGCACGTTCCACACCGGCGGTGTCGCCGGAGTGGACATCACCCAGGGACTGCCCCGAGTGGAGGAGCTGTTCGAGGCTCGCATCCCCAAGGGCAAAGCCATCATCTCCGAGATCGACGGGGAGCTCGAGATCATCCGTCAGGAGGGCTCGCGCAAGGTGCGCGTGATCTCCAGGGAGGAGTTCGAGGTCTCCTACCCGATCGACCCCAAGATGCAGGCGCTCGTCAAGAGCAAGGATGAGGTCATGGAGGGCCAGGAGCTGGCCCGCGACGCAAAGGGCAACGGCGTTCGGACGCGGCACGCCGGCAAGGCGACCGTCTCGGCCAAAGAGGTGACCGTGCGCACCCTCGACGAGGAGGTGCGCGAGTATGCGATCCCGCACCAGGTGCGCATCCGGCCGGAGCTCGACCGCCGGGATGGGCAGAAGGTGGTGGTCAAGGCGGGACAGCAGATCACCGAGGGGTCGATCTCACCGCAGGAGCTGCTGCACATCCTGGGCAAGGAGGCGGTCCAGACTTTCCTGGTCGACGAGGTCCAAAAGGTATACCGCAGCCAGGGTGTGGACATCAACGACAAGCACATCGAGGTGATCGTGCGGCAGATGATGCGGAAGGTCCGCATCGACTCCGCCGGCGACACAGGCCTGCTGCCTGGCGAGATCGTCTCGCAGTGGGAGTACGAGGAAGCCAACGCGAAGGGACTGGCGGAGGGCGGCGAGCCCGCCACCGCGCAGACCGTGCTGCTCGGCCTCATCAAGGCGGCGCTGAACACGACCTCATGGCTGTCTGCCGCTTCCTTCCAGGAGACCACGCGCGTCCTGACCGAGGCCGCGATCTCAGGCAAGGTGGACCGCCTGCGCGGACTGAAGGAGAACGTAATCATCGGCAAGCTCATCCCAGCTGGGACCGGGCTGGACTACTACAAGAAGCAACGCGAGCAGGCCGCAAGGATCCTCGAGGAGGAGCCGATCGACCTCGAAACACTTTCGGTGTAGACGGTATGAGAGGGAACCTGCCGGTTCCCTCTGCGCGCAAGCGGCGATGAGGATCGGACTTACTGATCGCATCGCCGCGCTTCGCGCGGCTGCTCTCTTTCCCGCTGTTTGGATTAACTGAATAGTTACTCCATGCCACGCGTTGAGCCGGTGGTTCACGCTGGATAGACCGCCCGGCGAAGCCGGGCCTACCGGAGACGCGATTACCGGCCAAAGCGGCCCCGTTTGGGTTACATTCTTCGGCACGTGCACAAAGGGTCGCCCGCCACGGGTGGCCCTTTCGGTTTATGAGAGGGAACCTAGGTTCCCTCTCATGGCTCTCTTTCCTGCTGGTTGGGACTTGTCAAGAGTTTCTCCACGCCGCGCCAGGTAGGCGACAGGAATGCTTGGCGGACGGCCCGGCGGAGCCGGGCCTGCGTGCGATGCGGGGGGCGGCCACGCGGTTTGGCAACTTATGATGGAAATGTGATCCCAAGCTCCAGGCTGCTTCGCGCCGTCGCGCTGGCGATCCTCGTCGGCGCGTGCCTTTCGGCGTGCAATTCCAACGCGCTCACGCAGGGGCCGAAGCTCGCGAAGGACCAGACGCTCCGGCTGCTGCTCGAAGACCAGCCGGGCTCGCTCGACCCGGGCCAGACGCAATATCCATATGAGACGGCCGTTCTGCGCGCCATCTCCGAGCCGCTGCTCAAGCCGGCCGCGGATTTGAGCGGAGTGCTGCCCGCGGCCGCACAGAGCTATGACGTTGCGAACGGCGGCAGCGTCTTCGTCTTTCACCTCAGGACCAATGCCGAGTATTCCGATGGCACTCCAGTCAATGCGCAGGACTTCGTTTACGCGTGGCAGCGCCTGATCGATCCCCGCCTTGCTTCGCCAGAGGGACCGTTCTTCTCCAATACCATCCTCAACGGCGACAAGGTCTCCGTCATGGACCCCCAACGCGATGCCGCCAACATCGACGCGGCGCTGGCCACGCTCGGGTTGAAGGCGATCGACGACCACACGTTCCAGGTCACGCTTTCCCAGCCCTACCCCGCATTCATCTGGCTTGCGGCGATGCCCGCGGCTGCGCCGGTCCGGCAGGACATCGTCAAGAAAAGTGGCGACAAGTGGTCGGCCAGCCCCGAAACGCTGATCACGAATGGCCCCTTCAAGGTCAGCGAGATGGTTCCCAACGACCACATCACCGTCGTGCCGAACCCGCACTATTGGGGCGCCAAGCCAACCCTGACCTCGATCGACTTCGAGGTGGTGAACGATGGCGCTGCCGCCTTGGCGAAGTACAAGGCCGGCTCGCTAGATGAGATCTCGGTGCAGCCCGCGCAAGCGGCGGCCGTCGCCGGCGACTCGAGCCTCAAGCAGAGCCTGGTCAAGACGCCCGACCTCACCGTGTTCTGGCTCACCTTTCGCCTCAACGTCACACCGACCAACAACACGAAGCTCCGGCTTGCGATCTCCCAGGCCATCGACCGCGATGCGTTCGTGACCCAGCTCTTCCAGGGCCAGGGCATGCCAGCCGAAACCTTCATTCCGAAGGGCATGCACGGTTATGCGTCGAACCTTTCCCCCCAGAAGTTCGACGTCGCGCAAGCGCGAGCGTCCCTGGCGGCCTCAGGCCTGTCCGCGGCGCAGCTCGCGACGTTGAAGTTCTCCTACGACCAGTCGTCGGACTTCGGCAAGGCAACGGCCAACTTCATCCACGATCAGCTGAAGGCCAACCTCGGTCTCGACATCACGTTGCAGGCTCTGGACACCAACACGCTGGCCTCGAATCTCGGCAGCGGGGACTTCCAGCTCGCCGGCCCGATGGGCTGGAGCGCGGACTATCCCGACCCTGCGGATTGGTACGACGTCTTCCTGACGACCAGTTCGAACAACGTCGCCTTCTATCAAAACCAGCAGTACGACAACTTCGTGCGCGTCGCGAGGACCGACACCCAACCCGACCGACGCGACCAGGAATATCAGCAGGCTCAGCAGATGCTGGTGGGTGACGCGCCGGTGGCCTTTCTGGCGCAGCCGGTGAGCTGGCACCTCGTGCGCCCGTACGTGCGGGGCGTCAGCACGTCGCCGGTGGACGAATGGCCGGGCGCGCTGGATCCGGCTGGGATCTCGATCGCCCCCCACTGAGAGCGAATCTCGAACAGTCGTTCGGGTCAGCGCCCCGGTATGCTGCTTGACACTGCGCGGGGAAGCGCAACAGAATTTCATCTTGGCCGAAGCGGCCGTGAGTAAGACCTGCTGCCGGCGCACTCTCGCCCCGGACGGTTGCCGGGAAGAAGGCTGCAGGATCAGAACTGAGAGGTAAGACGCGTATGCAACTAGGTACCCGCATCCGGGCGGTAGCGCTCGCGAGCGTGGGATTGTTCGTGGTCGCCGCGTGTGGCGGCTCCAGCACAACCACCAGCTTGAACCTTGCGCCGGCTGCCCAGCAGATCCTTCGTGCCAACAGCGGCGTCGAGCCCAACAGCTACGACCCGACTCAGCAGACCTACACGTATGAGGCTGGCGTCGGTCGCCTGGTATTCGAGGCTCTCTTGAAGTCGAAGCCCGACCTCAGCGACGTGCAGCCTGCCGCTGCTAAGAGCTACGACGTATCGTCAGACGGCCTGACCTATACGTTCCACCTGCAGCCGAATGCGAAGTGGAGCGACGGCAAGCCAGTGACTGCAAGTGACTGGGTCTACGGTTACCAGCACCTGCTCAACCCGGCACTCGCCGCCGGCTACGTCGACCCGTTCTTCGACGGGACGATCGCCGGCGCGCAAGGCTACGGCAGCGTCGACGTCACGAGCGCAAGCGCGATTGACAGCTACATCGCGGGGCTCGGCCTCAGCGCGCCTGACGCCAACACGTTCGTGATCAAGCTCCAGCACCCCGCCGCCTTCTTCAAGTGGGTGGTGACCCTGTGGGTTGCGGCGCCGATTCGCAAGGATGTCGTCGAGAGCGCGGCCGGTGGGTCGTTCGCCTCGACCGACACCACCAAGCCTGAGGCTTGGGCCAACAACGCCAACACCATCATCGGCAACGGTCCGTTCAAAATCTCGGAGATCGTGTCCAAGGACCACGTCACGCTAGTCCCCAACAACAACTACTGGGGCGGCGCACCCAAGCTGCAGCAGGTCATCTACTACTTCATCGCCGACGGAAACACCGCCTTCTCCAAGTACCAGACCGGCGCGCTGGACATCATCGGAGTTCCGGTGGCCGACGTGACCGTTGTCCGCGGCGACCCCACACTGAGCAAGCAGGCTCACCTGTTCCCGACGCTTACCACCTTCTGGATGACCTACAACACCACGAAGGCACCCTTCGACAACGCGGACGTTCGCATGGCATTCGCCAAGTCGATCGACCGTAACAAACTCACCGTGGACGTTCTTCACGACACGGACAAGGCTTACCAGTCGTTCATTCCGCAGGGAATGGCGGGCGCCGACACCTCTGACAACGCGCAGAGCTTCGACCCGACCGCCGCCAAGGCGCTGCTCACCAAGGCCGGCGTCACGGCTGCCACGCTGAACCAGTTCAAGCTGCTCACCCGCAACTCGACGGGCAGCAAGACGATCAACCAGTTCATCATCGACCAGTGGAACACCAACCTCGGGTTGAACTTGCAGCTGGACGTCATCGACAGCAAAACCGTCACGAGCCGCATTCGCAAGGGCCAGTTCGACATTTACGGCCCTGACGGATGGGGCGCCGACTACCCCGACCAGCAAGACTGGTTCGACATCTTCACTAGCGGGTCTTGCCACAGCCTCAACTGGGGCTGCCCGACGCTCAGCGGCTACGACGCTCTCGTTAAGAAGGCGGACACCGAGCTGAACCAGACCCAGCGCAACACCGACTACCTGGCCGCTCAGAAGTTGCTGATCGACCAAGCCGCGGTCGGCTTCATCTACCAGCAGTACGAATACGACCTGGTTGCGCCTTACGTGAGCTACACTCACACGGCGTTCGACGACCAGAACCTCCCCGGCGACAACTACTACAACACGGCCTACATCACCGCGCACTAGGAGCCCGTTTGATTTGGCAGTAATCGCAGGGCGCCCCAAACGGGGCGCCCTGTTTCCGGCCCGTTTGTCAGCCCTGACAGACAGCAGGGCCGGCAGCCTCACGATCTTCATCATCCGCCGCATCCTCTGGATGATCCCCATCGTCTTTTTCGTCATCGTCATCACGTTCACCCTCATGCACCTGGCGCCCGGCAGCCCGTGGGACCGCAACGGCGGACGCCAGCTTTCCACGGCGGTGGTCGACAACCTGAACGCCAGGTACGGCCTCAATAAACCGCTCTGGAACCAGTTCCTGCTCTACCTGAACAGCGTCATCCACCTGGACTTCGGGCTCTCATACCAGTACCAGAACAAAACCGTGAACAGCCTGCTGCTGGCGAGCTGGCCCTATACGGCCACGCTCGGCGGGCTTGCTTTTCTGCTGATCGTCCCGGTCGGCGTCGGCCTCGGCGTGCTGGCCGCCCTGCGTCAGAACACCCGCATCGACTACATCACGATGGGCTTCGCCACTCTCGCGGCGTCGTTCCCGAACTTCGTGGTCGGCTCGCTCATGGTGGTTGTGTTCTCGGTGCTCCTGTACAAATGGACCGGAGGCAACTTCTATCTGCCGTCATCCGACTTCAAGCTAGACGACCACTTGATCATGCCGGTGATCACGCTTTCTCTCCTGTCGATCGCCTACACGGCTCGGCTCACCCGTGCCAGCACGCTGGACACGATCCGGCAGGACTACGTGCGGACCGCCTGGGCGAAGGGGCTGCCGGAGCGCATCGTAGTCATCAAGCACGTGCTCAAGAACTCGCTCATCCCGGTCGTCACGATCCTCGGACCGCTGTTCGCATTCCTCGTCACAGGTTCGGTGGTGGTCGAGACGGTGTTCAACATCCCGGGCATCGGCCGCGCATTTGTGGTCGCAGTCGCGTCCTATGACTACCCGATGATCCTAGGAACGACCATCCTTTTCTCGATCGTGATCGCAGTCGCGAACCTGGTGGTGGACGTCTTATACGTATTCATCGATCCTCGAGTGAGGCTCACCTGATGGCACTGCCTGCCGCAGCCGTCCAGCAGGTCGACTGGGAGGTTCCCGAACAACAGATCGGCCTGTGGCAGGATGCCTGGCAGCGGTTCCGGCGCAACCGGCTGGCGCTCGTGGGCGCGGCGATAGTGATGATCCTGGTCGTGGGCGCCTTCTCGGGACCGCTGCTGGTCCACTTCGGCATCATCCATGATCCCCTGAAGCAGGACGTGGCCTTCATCGAGGTCGGACCGGGCCAGAACGGCCACCCGCTCGGCTCCGATGAGCTCGGACGCGACACCCTAAGCCGGCTCATCTTCGGTAGCCGGGTCTCGCTTTCAGTCGGCATCCTCGTGCAGCTGATCATCCTGCCGATCGGGCTCGCCATCGGGCTGGCGGCCGGGTACTTCGGCGGCCGGATCGACAACATCCTGATGCGCTTCACGGACATCTGGTACGCGTTCCCCGACCTGCTGTTCGTGCTGGTCGTGGTGTCGGTGTTCCAGCAGTTCACGAGCGGCTCGATCGTGCTGCAGGTGCTGATGATCTTTGGCGCCATCGCTCTCGTGAACTGGGTCGGCCTGGCCAGGCTGGTCCGCGGTCAGGTGCTCTCGATCAAGGAGAAGGAGTTCATCGAGGCGGCGCGGTCCTCCGGCTCGCCGCCGCTCAAGCTCATCCTCAAGCACCTGCTGCCGAACTCGCTCGGGCCGATCATCGTGACGCTGACCTTTGGCATCCCCAACGCCATCTTCCTCGAGGCATTCCTGAGCTTCATCGGCTTCGGCATCCAGCCGCCGACCCCGACCTGGGGCCAGATGGTAAACACCGGCTACGAGACGATCTATGCGAACCCGTCGTCGGTGGTGTTCCCGGCCCTCGCCATCGGCATCACGCTGCTCGCTTTCACGTTCATCGGCGACGGCCTGCGCGACGCGCTCGACCCCCGCATGCGCCGCTAGACCACTTAAAGTTCTCTATTAGGTGGCAACAACTCTTCTGGAGATCGAAGACCTGCACACACAGTTCTTCACGTCGCGGGGTGTGGTGCGCGCCGTCGACGGGGTCAGCCTCCACATCAACGTGGGGGAGACGCTCGGTGTGGTTGGCGAGTCGGGCTGCGGCAAGACGATCACCGCCCTCTCCATCCTCCGGCTGGTCCCAGACCCGGGCAAGATCGTGTCCGGCCGGATCCTGTTCCGCGGCAACGACGTGATGAAGATGGACGACGAGGAGATTCGCGACTTCCGCGGCAACGACGTCGCGATGATCTTCCAGGACCCGATGACGTCACTCAACCCGGTGACCAGGATCGGGCCGCAGATCGAAGAGGCGATGACAGCGCACAAACGGTTCACACCGCAGCTCGCGAAGAGCCGGGTCATCGAGCTGCTGACCCGAGTTCGCGTCCCCGCCGCCGAGCAGCGCATCAGGGACTACCCGCACCAGTTCTCGGGCGGCATGCGCCAGCGCGCCATGATCGCGATGGGCCTGTCCAACGAGCCGTCACTACTGATCGCGGACGAACCGACCACCGCCCTCGACGTCACCGTGCAGGCTCAGATCATCCAGCTGATGAAGCAGCTGAACCGCGAGCTCGGCACAGCGATGATGCTGATCACGCACAACATGGCGTTGGTCGCGAGCCTGTGCCAGCGCGTGGTCGTCATGTACGCGGGCCGGGTGGTCGAAGAGGGGCCTGTCGAACAGATCTTCAGGAGTCCGCAGCACCCCTACACCTGGTCGTTGCTCCGCTCGGTGCCGCGCGTCGACGAGGCCCGCAAGGACCGGCTGGTCAGCATCAAGGGTCTGCCGCCGGACCTCTCGAACGCGCCGCCCGGATGCAAGTTCCACCCGCGCTGTCCTTTCGTCATCGATCGCTGCAAGGTCGAAGAGCCACCGCTGGCGGAGGTCGACGTCGACCAGGTGGCGCGCTGCTGGGTCCTGATGCGAAACGCCAGCGAAGCGGATGTCGCTGCGGCCAAGTCAAGCGCCCTCTCGGTCGAGGCCGTTCAGAAGCTGAAAGCGCCCGTGGGCGATGTCGGCGGCAAGGCCGGCAGCTGATGCGGGGGACTTGATGCAGACGGCTGAAAAGGAACCGCCCGCAGCGGTCAAGGCGGACCCAATCATCCTGCAGGTGCAGGACGTCTACAAGCACTTTCCGATCGCCGGCTTCGGCGGCCTTGCCGTGCGGGCGGTCGACGGCGTCGACCTGGAAATCCGTCGCGGCGAGGCGCTTGGGTTGGTCGGCGAATCAGGGTGCGGAAAGTCGACGCTCGCGCGTCTCATCACCGCCCTGCTGCCGGTGACCAGGGGCAAGATCATCTTCGAAGGCCAGGAGATCACCGCCATGCGGGGCCGGAAGCTGCGGCGCATGCGGCGCAAGATGCAGATGATCTTCCAGGATCCATTCGCCTCGCTCGACCCCCGGATGACCGTGGGCGACATCATCCAGGAGCCGCTGGACAACTTCAACATCGGTTCGGGCAAGGAGCGCCAGAAGCGGGTCCAGGACCTGCTGCGGTTGGTCGGTCTCAATCCGAACTTCACCAATCGCTACCCGCACGAGTTCTCCGGCGGCCAGCGGCAGCGCATCGGCATCGCGAGGGCGCTGGCGGTCAACCCGTCCTTCATCGTGTGCGACGAGGCGGTCTCGGCGCTCGACGTATCGATTGCGGCCCAGATCATCAACCTGCTGCAGGACCTGCAGCGCGAGTTCAACCTCACCTACCTGTTCATCGCGCACGACCTGGCGGTGGTGCGGCACCTGTCCGACCGGATCGCGGTGATGTACCTGGGCAAGATCGTGGAGACGGCCGGCCGGAACGACATCTACGACCACAATCAGCACCCCTACACGAAGGCGTTGCTGAGCTCGATCCCGGTTCCCGATCCGACCGTGGAGCGGGAGCGGGCGCCGATCCTCCTGAAAGGAGAGATCCCGTCGCCGGTCAATCCACCGTCAGGTTGCCGGTTCCACCCGCGGTGCCCGATCGCGCGCGCGCCGGGGATTTGTTCCGAGCAGGAGCCGCCGCTGGAGCCGCACGGGCAGCGGGATCAAATGGCGGCCTGTCACTTCGCGGGAGAGGCGTAGCCTCGGGATTGTGTTTCCGGGCGGGCGGGGGCCGCAGAGCGGCCTTCGGGCCCTCCCTTCCTCCGGGCCGGCCCCTCCCCCAACCGGCACTCCTTCCGCCAACTTAGAGGCCGAAGTTAGGGAGGTCAACCCAGCCTGTTAAGAGGCTGGCGCCACCTGGAGGACCCGGTATCCCTTCTTCGACTTGAGCCGCTGGACCTCGTAGCCCTGTGCACCGAGCCACGACGCCAGCGAATCCGCTCCCAGGTTTCGCTGCACGACGAGGTAGGCTCGGCCGCCCGGCCTTAAGCGTCCGAGCCATGACAGCAAGAGTTCGTGAAGCGCAGCCTTGCCGACCCGGACGGGCGGATTCGAGTAGATGGCCTCGAACCGCACGTCGCCCGGGACTTCGTCAGGCGAGCATGCCGTGACGTTGCCGACCGCGGCCCCGGCGGCGTTCGTCCTCGTCAGCTCGAGCGCCCTTTGGTTGACGTCCACCGCCCAGATCCGCGCGTCAGGCGCCTGGCGGGCGAGGGCGATCGCGATCGGCCCGTAGCCGGCGCCGAGGTCCAGGATGTCTCCCTGGGGTGGCGGTGGCGGCGCTTCCCGGAGAAGAACCAAGGTCCCAAGGTCGATGCCCCGGGAACCGAACACGCCGCGGTCCGCCTGCAGCTTGAGGGCGAGTTCGCCCACGTGAAGATGGACGGTGCGCGGCTTCGATGCGACGACCGGCGCCGGGTCGAAGTATTGGGGCTGCTGGGCGGTCAATTGGGTCCGCCTCTTTTTGGGTATACTCATCGTTTGTCGCCCAATCGGCTAATGCCGCATGGGATTTGAGCCGTCATTCGGAGAAACGCTTGCCCACAATCCAGCAGCTGGTCCGCACTAGGCGCAGGGCGGCCAGAGCGAAGTCTAAGGCGCCCGCCCTCAAGGGCTCACCGCAGAGGCGGGGAGTCTGCGTGCGCGTCTATACCCAGACGCCCAAAAAGCCGAACTCGGCCCTCCGCAAGGTGGCTCGTGTCCGGCTGACCACCGGCATCGAGGTGACCGCCTACATCCCTGGCATCGGCCACAACCTGCAAGAGCACTCGGTGGTCCTCATCCGCGGCGGCAAAGTCAAAGATCTCCCGGGAGTCCGCTACCACATCATCCGCGGCACCCTGGACACCGCCGGCACCAAGAACCGAAAGAAGGCGCGCTCCAAGTACGGAGCCAAGCGCGAAAAGAGCAAGGCGGCGGCCTGATGCCTCGTCGCAGCCGTCCAGTCAAGCGTGTCATCGCGCCCGACCCGGTTTACCAGTCGGAGGCGATCGCCAAGTTCGTGAACGTGGTCATGAGCAAGGGCAAGCGTTCGACCGCGGAGAAGGTCGTCTACGACGCCCTAAGCCGCGCCGGCAAGCAGGCCAAGAAAGAGCCGCTCGAGGTGTTCGACCTGGCTCTTCGCAACGTCACCCCACTTCTGGAGGTCAAGCCCCGGCGGGTCGGTGGCGCGACTTACCAGGTGCCGGTTGAGATCCGGCCGGAGCGCCGCCTGGCGTTGGCCCGCCGCTGGATCGTTCGTTTCGCCCGGCAGCGTGGCGGGAAGAGCATGTCCGAGAAGCTCGCATTCGAGCTCCTTGACGCGTCCCAGAACACAGGCGGGGCGGTCAAGCGGAAAGAGGAAACCCACCGGATGGCGGAAAGCAACAAGGCTTTCTCCCATTTCCGGTACTAGATAGAGAGATGAGCGTGGCACTGAAGATGCAGGAACGTCCAGTCGCGATCGACAAGGTCCGAAACATCGGGATCATGGCGCATATCGACGCGGGCAAGACGACGACGACCGAGCGGATCCTTTTCTACGCTGGGCGCATCCACAAGATGGGCGAGGTCCACGAGGGCGCCTCCACCATGGACTGGATGATCCAGGAGAAGGAGCGCGGGATCACGATCACCTCAGCGGCGACGACCGCCATGTGGCGCGACCACTCGATCAACATCATAGACACACCCGGGCACGTGGACTTCACGGTCGAGGTCGAGCGCAGCCTCCGGGTGCTCGACGGCGCGGTCGCTGTTTTCGACGCCGTCGCCGGGGTTGAGCCGCAGTCGGAGACGGTCTGGCGCCAGGCCGACCGCTATGGAGTGCCTAGGATCGCCTTCATCAACAAGATGGACCGCATCGGAGCCGACTTTTACGGCTCGCTGAACTCAATCCGCACCCGCCTGGGCGCCCGGGCCGTGCCCATCCAGCTGCCCATCGGCTCCGAGGACGACTTTATCGGCTACGTGGACCTGGTCACGAAGCAAGCCATCGTGTACACCGACGACCTCGGAACGACCAACACAGAGTCGTTGGACATTCCGGCTGGAATGGGCGAGCTGATCAAGCAGCACCGCCACGACCTGATCGAGGCGGTAGCCGATTTCGACGACGCGATCATGCACATGTACCTCGACGAGAAGGAGCCCAGTGAGGCTCAGATCAACGCCGCTCTCCGCAAGGGGACGGTTGCTGGAGTGCTCGTGCCGGTTCTGTGCGGAGCTGCGCTGCGCAACCGGGGTGTGCAGCCGATCCTCGACGCGGTCGTGGAATACCTGCCGTCGCCGGCCGACGTTCCAGCCGTGGAAGGCACTGATCCCAAGACGGGTGCGTTGGTCATCCGTGAGCACGAGGACGACGAGCCCTTTTCCGCGCTCGCCTTCAAAATCCAAATGGACCCGCAGGGGGTGGGCAAGCTGACGTTCTTCCGGGTCTACTCGGGCCGGTTGAAGGCCGGCTCGGGCGTCCTCAATGCATCCAACGGGCGCAAGGAGCGCATCGGGCGCATCCTTCGCATGCACGCGATCAGGCGTGAGGACGTGGACGAGGTCTTCACTGGCGACATTGCTGCGGCGGTCGGCCTCAAGTTCACGACCACGGGTGACACCCTGGCGGACGAGGCACATCCCATCCTGCTGGAGTCGATCACCTTTCCCGAACCTGTGATCTCGGTCGCCATCGAGCCCAAAACCAAGGCAGACCAGGACAAGCTAGGGATTGGGCTGCAGAGGCTAACCGAGGAGGATCCGACGTTCAAGGTCCACACGGATCAGGAGACAGGGCAGACCATCATCGCCGGCATGGGCGAGCTGCATCTGGAAATCATCATCGACCGCCTGATGCGCGAGTTCAAGGTAGACGCCAACCAGGGCAAGCCACAGGTCGCCTACAAAGAAGCGATCAAGAAGCCCGCGCATGGTGTAGGGCGCTTTATCCGGCAGTCCGGTGGCAAGGGCCAGTTCGGCCACGCCGAGGTGAACGTGCGCCCGGGCGAGACGGGCAGTGGTTTCGTGTTCGAGGACAAGATCACGCAGGGACGCATCCCACGCGAGTTCATCCCGGCCGTCGAGAAGGGCATCAAGGAAGCCTTGCAGACCGGGGTTGTCGCGGGCTACCCGGTGGTCGACATGGTCGCCACCCTGGTGGACGGCTCATACCACGCGGTCGACTCGAACGAGATGGCGTTCCATGTCGCGGGTTCGATGGCCGTCAAAGACGCGATGCACAAGGCGAGCCCATACCTGTTGGAACCGATAATGAAGGTCGACGTCGTCATGCCCGAGGAGCACCTCGGCGATGTGATGGGCGATCTGTCGTCGCGGCGCGGCCACATCCTGGGCATGGAAGGCCGAGGCACGTCGCAGAACGTC
>DATBZP010000100.1:0-63255 GCA_036513135.1 Candidatus Dormiibacterota bacterium
CGAGATCACGCCCTCCCAGGTACTCGTAACGCCGGCGCCGGGCGAGCCCGGCAAGATCGCATTCTGGAAGGCGGACGCACCCAGCCGGCCGGTCGAGCTTGGTGCAGCCCTAGGCAAGATGGTCCGCGAGCTACGCGCGGCAGGGCCGCAAGCGGCCGCGAAGCGCCTGAAGGAGCGCGCGGGGTTCGACGACCGCGCGATCAAGAACCTGCTGGCCTACCTCGAGGACCAGGCGGCTGCTACGGGGGCCGTGCCCGACGACCGCACCGTCGTGGTCGAACGATTTCGCGACGAGGTCGGCGACTGGCGAGTCTGCATCCATACGCCGTTCGGCGGTCGTGTCCACGCCCCGCTCGCCCTCGCTCTGGAAGCTCGCTTGCAGGAGCGGCTGGGGGTCGACGCCCGCGCTCTGTGGACCGATGACGGTATCGCGCTTCACCTGCCAGAGGTCGAGTCGCCACCCTCGCTCGACGAGCTGATGCTGGAGCCGGAGGAGGTTGAACCGCTGATTTCCGCCCAGCTGCCCGCGTCGGCTCTGTTTGCCGCGCGCTTCCGCGAAAACGCAGCCCGTTCGCTTCTGCTGCCGCGCCGCCGGCCAGGACTCCGCACCCCTTTGTGGCAGCAGCGCATGCGCAGTGCCGGGCTGCTGCAGGTTGCCGGCCGGTATCCCGACTTCCCGATTCTCGCGGAGACCTGGCGCGAGGTGATGACGGACCACTTCGACATGCCTGCATTGATGGGGCTGCTTCGCTCGATACGCTCGCGTGAGATCCGCGTCGTCGCAGTCGATACGGAACGACCTTCGCCTTTCGCATCGTCCCTGCTGTTCTCCTACGTGGCCGAGTTCATGTACGAGGGAGATGCGCCGCTTGCCGAGCGCCGGGCGCAAGCGCTGACACTGGACCGCGAGCTGCTGGCCGAGCTCCTTGGCAGCGAAGACCTTCGCGAGCTGCTCGACCCCGAGGCCATCGCCGCGGTCGAGCTCGAGCTGCAGGGCCTGCTGCCGGAGCGCTTTCCGCGTGACGGGGACGAGGCCCACGACGTGCTTGTCCGACTTGGTGACCTCACGGTGGATGAGGCCGTTGCCCGTGGCATCTCCGAGGAGTGGCTGCTGACGCTTGAGCGTGAGCGCCGAGCGGTCCTGGTGCGTCTTGGGGGTGAATCGCGCTGGATCGCGGCAGAGGACGCCGGCCGCTATCGCGAGGCGCTTGGCGCCAGCCTGCCGGTAGGCCTTCCAGACGTGTTTTTGAATCCTGGCTCCGAGCCGCTCGACTCGCTGCTCCGGCGCTGGGCTCGCACGCACGTACCCTTCGTCACTGCGGATCCGGCAGTGCGCTGGGAGGTGGGGACTGCCTCCGTCGAAGCGGCCCTCAATCGCCTGGCCGCGCACGGAGACATATTGGCCGGCGAATTTCGGCGAGCCAAGCAGGGGCGTGAGTACTGCCATCCCGAAGTGTTGAAGACGCTCCGGCGGCGCTCGCTTGCGGCGCTTCGCCACGAGGTCGAGTCGGTTGCGCCAGAAGCTGTCGCACGCTTCTTGCCCGCGTGGCATGGCGTCGGCGCAAAAGCCGCCGGGATCGACAGGCTGCTCGAGGTCGTGTTCCAGCTCCAGGGTGCGGCTCTGCCGGCGAGCGTGATCGAGCGCGACGTGATCGCCGCCCGCGTCGGCGGCTACAGCCCGCGCCTGCTCGACGAGCTCATCTCGATGGGCGAGGTGGTGTGGGTCGGCCGCGGCTCACTGGGAGCGAGCGACGGCAAGGTCGCGCTGTACCTTCGCGGAGACGCTCCGCGTCTCGCCCCCGAGCCCGTTGACACGCCGGACGGAGACCTCCACCAGCGCCTGCGCGAGCACCTGAAATCGCGCGGCGCGAGCTTCTTCCGCGATCTCTACAACGCCGGAGGAGGTGGCGACGAAGAGGTGATCCTCGACGCGCTCTGGGACCTGGTCTGGTCGGGCGAGGTCACGAACGACACGTTTGCGCCGCTGCGCCTGCTCGGTCCGGTTGCCAGACGGTCGCCTCATCGCCCCCGGCTGCCGCGCCTCACGCAGCCGCGCGCCTCGGGCCGCTGGTCGCTGGTCGGAGACCTCGTCGGCATGGGAGCCGCCCCGACTGAACGGCTGCACTCCGAGGCCGGCGTGTTGCTGCAGCGCTACGGCGTGCTGACGCGCGAGGTTGTCGTCTCTGAAGGGTGGCAGGGCGGCTTCGCCGCGCTGTATCCGGTGCTTCGCGCCATGGAGGAGTCGGGACGCATCCGCCGAGGCTACTTCGTCGAAGGGTTGGGCGGTTCGCAATTCGCCCTGCCCGGCGCGGTGGACAGGCTTCGTGCTTTGCGCGATTCGGGCGGAGGGATCGTCGCCCTGGCCGCAACTGACCCCGCGAACCCTTACGGCTCGGTTTTGCCGTGGCCGCGATCCGATGGGCGGATGGGCCGCACCGCCGGTGCGTTCTGCGTGCTGGATGACGGCCGGCTCAAGCTCTACCTCGAGCGTGGTGGGCGCTCGCTGCTCACCAGCGGCGAGGTTTCAGCGGAGCACCTTCGGGCGCTGATCGGGATGGCGGTGCTGGCGGGGAGGGTCGAGGTGCAGCGGGTCGACGGAGTGCCGGTCATGGATTCGCCGCTCAATGTATTGCTGCGCGAAGCTGGATTCACCTCGACGCACCGCGGCCTGGTCGCCTACGGGGGTCGCGGTTAAGGGCACGGGTACCATTACCTCTTCGTCGGGGAGTAGCGCAGCTCGGTAGCGCACCTGACTGGGGGTCAGGTGGTCGGGGGTTCAAATCCCCCCTCCCCGACCATTACGAGCGGCGCGAGGGTGAGTTGTCAAAGCTCCGGTTTCGGCTTGGCGGTGGCCTTGTCGTCGTGGCGATCGTAGTGGGCGGCGCCATCGCCATCAGCCGCCAAAATAGCCCGACAACGGAGGCCGGAGGGCACGAGTACTGCTTCGCCGAGTGGTGCGTCGCGCCTCGATCGACCACGGTAGGCGCCGAGATGGTTACCGTCCGCGTGAACGTCCGAAGCGACGCAAAGCAAGCTTCGCAAAGACCCGACCATCCTCAGGCGTGGGTGATTGACGCGGCGGGCCGGCAAATCGGCGGACCGCAGGCCTCGCTCGATCGCCTCCTTGCACCGGGCGATTCGTACACGACACCGCTGACCTTCAACGTCTCCCAACCAGGAGCGTGCCCCAGCTTGTTGGTCAGCGAGGGCGCGTGGCCTCCATTCCTGGGTCTGGGCTATGCGGCGAGTCCGTTTACAGCAAGGGTTCAATGGCGACTCTGCGAAATCGTCAACTGAAGAATCGGAAGACGCCGTGCCGAAGGTGACTCTTATCGGAGCAGCGCGGTCTTCGCGCGCCAGCTGATGACCGACCTCTTCGCCACAGAAGGGCTGGAGGAGGGCGTTTTGCCCTGTTTGACGTCGACCCACCCGCCTCGAGCTCGCCTGACATATCGCCGAGCGGCTGGTCGAGACTTCCGACAAGCGATGGTCGGTCAAGGCCTCGACCCAGCGTGCCGAACGCTCGCTGGAAGAGATCGACAGGTTGTTCGAGGAGATGTGGGTCGCGGAGCGCGAGAGTCTTACCGCTTCTAGTTAGTTAGGCAACGGCTCGGCCGAACGCTCGAGCGCCGACGACGATCGCGACTATGGACAGGACCAGCATGATGGCCACGCCTTTGATGACGCTCGGGTCGGTGATTTGGTCCCTGAACACCGCGCGAGCGGCGTCGACCGCGTAGGAAAGCGGATTCAAGGCCGCGATGTTGCGTAGCCACTGTGGGGCGAAGCCGAGCGGCAGGAGCACGCCTGACAGCAGCAAGACGGGAAGGGTCGACGTGAAGATGATCGGCGCGTAAGTGTTTTCGTCGCGCGCCCACAGCGCCACCGCGTATGCGATCGATGCGGTGAGTAGCCCGATCAGTGCGATCAGCGCGAGCGTGATGACGACGCCGATCGGGTGGATGCTGAGGCCGAACGGAAGGGAGAGCAAGATGAGGATCAGCGACTGCACGACGATGGAGAACATGTCGCGAAGTGCGCGTCCCAGCAGCAGCGCGACGCGGCTCACCGGCGTCACCCGCAGGCGCTCGATGACGCCCATCCGCAGCTCGCCGATCAGGCTGAACCCGACGCCCGCCGCGCCGAACATGCCCAGCTGCACCAGCAGGCCGGGCACGAAGACGTTGTAAGCGCCTCCCGGTGGAAAGCCCTGAACTGACGCAAGGGGCTTGAGCAGCGGCGCGAACAGGACGAGATAGAGCAGAGGCTGCAGGACTCCGAGCGCCACCCAGACGGGATTGCGGATGAACAAACCGAAGTACCGGCCGAACACCAGCCAGATGTCGCGAAGGAGCTTCACGCCTCGGCCTCGCGCAGCGAACGTCCCGTCTGGCGCAGGAAGACGTCGTCCAGGCTCGGCCGGTGAAGGCCGATCGTGACCAGCGTCAACCCCGCACCGTCGAGCAGCCGAAGGATGGCCGGCATCGCGACCTCTCCGCGGTCCACATATAGAAGGACGGATCCTTCATCGAGCTTGGCCTCCCTCACGAACGGCTGGTCTTTGATCAGGTCCAAGGCCCGCTGCTGGTCGCCCGCAACGCTGAGCGTCACCACGTCGCCGGCGACCGCCCGTTTCAACTCCTCGGGCGTGCCCTCAGCGACGATCTTCCCGTAGTCGATGATCGCGATCCGGTCGCAGAGGGCGTCCGCCTCATCGAGGTAGTGGGTCGTCAGGAAAACGGTCGTCCCTCTGTCGTGCATGCGCCGAACCTCGTCCCAGACCCGCGCGCGGCTCTGCGGATCGAGACCGGTCGTCGGCTCGTCGAGGAACAGAAGCTGCGGGTCGTGGACAAGGCCGAGCCCGATGTCGAGCCGGCGCTTCTGACCACCCGAGTAGGTGCTCCCGGGGCGGTCGGCGCAGGTCTCCAGCTCAAGCATCGTGATCAGCTCCGCGGCCCGCTTTCCGGCCGCCGCGGGCGACATCCCGTAGAGGCGGCCCTGGAACACGAGCTCGCGGCGGCCCGTGATCTCGCGGTCGGCGCCGCCGGCCTGGCCCACGTAACCGATGCGCTCTCGGATCCGGTCGGGTTGCGTGAGCAGGTCGCAGCCGGCAACCGTAGCCGTGCCTCCGCTGGGGGGGAGCAAGGTCGCGAGCATACGCAGGGTCGTCGTCTTGCCGGCGCCGTTCGGTCCAAGGAAGCCGAAGATCTCCCCGGGTTGCACGCTCAAGTCCACGCCGGCGACCGCTTCGACGGCTCGCTTGCGAGATTTGAACACCCGCCTCAGGCCACGAGTCTCGATCACGGCTTCCATGCGAGTGAATTCTCGCGGTTTGCATTAGCTCAGCCGTTGAAGGCTATGTTGGGGATGAGCGCTCTCCCGTCAAGACAAGCCAGAACTGTTCCAGCGCCGGACCGCCCGGGCCGCGGCGGCGGATGCCGCGGATTGCCCGACGGGTGGACGGCCCGGGCAGCTGCTTGAGCGAGCCCGACTCGAGATCGGCCTCGACCGCCAGGCGCGGCAGGGCCGCATATCCAAGACCGGCGATCGCCGCCGCACGCACGTACTCGGGATGACCCAGGTTCAGGGCATCCGAGCCGCCGTACGCATCGCCCAGCATCTCGCGGGCGCTCTGTTCTGCCGCCGAGGTTGGATCGCGTCCTAGGTAGCGGTATTGGATTAGGTCGGCAAGAGCGATCCTGTCTAGGGCAGCAAGCGGATGGTCGCGATGGGCGACGAGGATGAGCTCGTCGTGAGCCAGCACTACCGTCAGGAGATCTGGGTTCGGCTCTCCTTCGATCAGAGCGCAGTCCAGCGCTCCGGCGAGGACCTGGCGGTTGAGGTCGGCCGACGACTCGACAGCCACGTGGAGCTTGATCCCCGTGTGCTGCTGAGCGAACTCGGCGAGTCGGGATGGCAGGTAGTAGGCGGCGCAAGTCGGGCTGGCTCCGAGGTGCAGCGAACCGGCCCGCAGGGTCTTCATCGATTCTGCTGTCTCCTCCAGCACCTGAACTGCTCGCAGCGCCGCCCGGCACGCAATCGCAAGAGCGCGTCCGGCGTCGGTCAGGCGGACGCCGCGGCCGTCACGCTCCAGGAGAGGCAACCCGACCGCCCGTTCGAAATGACGGATCTGCTGGGTCACCGCGCCCTGGGTCAGGAAGAGGGAGGCGGCCGCCTTGGAGATGTGCTCGCTCTCCGCCACCGCGACGAAGGACCGAATCTGTTGGAGGCTGAAAGACATTCGGGCCATCCCGATATATTAGTCAAGCTAATGAGAGGCATTACAAATGTTTGAAGCAAGAGCCGTGGTAAAAGGTGAAGTCGTGCGTTTTAGCAGTTACGGTTCCAGACGCTCGCTGGGTGCGAGAAAGGAGGTGGATGCCAATGATTCGTCGTTTTGCCGCTCGCCAGAGCGGCCAGGGAATGGTCGAGTACGCCTTGATCCTGGTTCTCGTTTCGATCGTGGTCATCGTGATTCTTTTGACTATGGGGAACCAGATCGCCAACGTCTTCTCCAACGTCGTGGCGGCGCTCGGCTGAGTTCGCCTTGAAGCGGGCCGGCCAACCCCGGCCCGCATTTCGAGAGCCCGGCGCACGTGGGGCGCGCTCAGGCTTCGTTTGGCGCTTCCGACGAGGTTCCGGTAGCCAGGCTACCTTCCGCCGGTTAAGGCCCGGTCTCCCCACGGTGAGTTCGTTATCGCTAGCAAATCCGGCGATTTTGCGGTCTCAGGTCAGTCCTTAACCAGCCGCTAACCTACCCCCCTTCGGCAGGCGGTAATCTTCCATACGTGGTGGTGGAGGTGGAGTTTGGTCCTGATCAAAACGTGCCTGTCGCGGCGCCCGAGAGCCCCCGCTACCTAAATCGGGAGCTGTCCAGGCTCGACTTCGATGAAAGGGTGCTCGCCATGGCGGAGGACAGCCGGCTTCCGCTGCTCGAGCGGGTTCGGTTCCTGGCGATTTTCAGCCAGAACCTCGACGACTTCTTCCAGGTTCGCGTAGCCGGGCTCAAAGAGCAGGTCCTGGCCGCGGTCGCCGTAGCGTCGCCCGACGGCATGTCGCCCCTCGAGCAGCTGAGAGCGATCCGGACTCGGGTCGAGGGCCTGGTCGAGCGCCAGGTTGGCCTGTTCAATCGCGACCTGGTTCCGGCTCTCGCCGAGGCCGGCATCGCGTTGGTTCGCGCCGACCACGTGAGCAAGCGTGAGCTGAGCCAGCTGCACACGGTCTTTCGCGAGCAGATATTCCCAGTGCTGACGCCGCTGGCTGTCGACCCGGGCCACCCCTTCCCATACATCTCGCACCTCTCGCTGAACCTCGCCGTGATGGTTCGCGACCCCCAGCGTCACCAGCAGCGCTTTGCGCGCGTCAAGGTGCCGCCCGTGCTGCCGCGGTTCATTCCGCTGGTCGAAGGGCAGCGCTACGTCCCGCTCGAGGACGTCATCGCCATCCACATGCAAGCCCTGTTCCCAGGCATGGAAGTGGTCGCGCACCATCCGTTCCGCGTGACGCGGGACGGCGACCTCGACGACGTCGACAGCGACGCCGAGGACCTGCTCGCGGCCATCCAGACGGAGCTCCGCCGGCGCCGCCGTCACGCGCGAGTCGTGCGTCTCGAGGTCGATCCGGGCATGTCGCCCGAGGTCCTCGAGCTGCTGACCAGGGAGCTCGAGCTGCAGCCGACCGATGTGTACCAGGCCGATGGCCTGCTCGACCTCGGCAGCCTGCAAGCGCTGTCGCACCTCGACCGTCCGGACCTGAAAGAGGAGCCGTGGACGCCGACGACGCAGCCGCGACTCCGCGGGCTGGCGGCAGAGGTGCCCGACCTCTTTGCCGTGCTGCGCGCGGGCGATCTTCTCGCGCATCATCCCTACGACTCTTTCGCGACCTCGGTGGAAGCGTTCATCGATCATGCCGCCAGCGACCCGGACGTGCTTGCGATCAAGCAGACCCTCTACCGCACGTCAGGCCCGGCCAGCCCGATCGTGAGAGCGCTCATCCGCGCCGCCGAAAGGGGCAAGCAGGTCGCCGCGCTCGTCGAGCTCAAGGCACGCGGTGACGAGCAGGCCAACATCGGCTGGGCGAGAGCGCTCGAGGAAGCCAACGTGCATGTCGTCTACGGACTCCTCGGCCTCAAGACCCATGCCAAGGTCACGCTGGTCGTCAGGCGCGAGGGCAAGCGCATCCAGCACTACCTCCATGTCGGCACGGGCAACTACAACCCGAGCACGGCACATGCGTACGAGGACGTGAGCCTACTGTCCGCCGACGCGGACCTGGGCGCTGACGTCACGGAGCTGTTCAACCTGCTGACCGGCTACAGCCGCCAGCATCGCTACCGCAAGCTCCTGGTCGCGCCGACCAGCCTGCGCGCCGGTATCACACAGCTCATCGAGCGAGAAGGCAAACCGGGTGGCCGGATCATCATCAAGGTCAACAACCTGATCGATCCGGACATCATCGATGCGCTCTATACAGCCTCACAGGCGGGCGGTCAGATCGACCTGATCGTCCGCAGCATGTGCTCGGTGCGTCCAGGAGTGGCGGGTATGTCGGAGCGGATCAGGGTGCGTTCGATCGTCGGCCGCTTCCTCGAGCACTCGCGCATCTTCGCCTTCGGCGACGGCGTCGATGCCGAGTACTACCTCGGTTCTTCCGACCTCATGCAGCGCAACCTCGATCGTCGCGTCGAGGCGGTCGTCCCGGTGGGCGACCCCAAGCTGCGCGAGCGCCTGTCGCAAATCCTGGAGATTGGGCTCGCCGACGACGTGTTGGCCTGGGAGCTCTGCCCCGACGGCGTCTGGCACCGCGTGCCAACGGTTCGCGGATTGAACTCACACAAGCGCTTCCAGGAACTGGCACTGGAGAGCGCGCGTGGCAATGGGGTGGTTAACGGCGTACCACATGCTTAAACCCCCGTGATCGAGCGCGAGGTGAAGCTCGGAGCGGGACCGGCGTTCCACCTTCCCGACCTCAGCGGCGTTCTTGACGGGGTGGTGGTCACTCCCCCGGAAGCTGTCCGCCTCGAAACGGTCTATTACGACACGCCCGACCTGCGCCTCGCGCGCTGGGGTGTCTCATTGCGCTACCGCGCCGGCGAGGGCTGGACGTTGAAGCTGCCGCCGGCGGCAAGCCCCGGCCCACAGCAGGGCAAGCTTCTCGAGCGCGACGAGCTCACGTTTCAGGGGGGTTCCAAAAAACCGCCCGAAGCCGCGGTGGATATCGTGCGCGCGTACGTGCGCAAGGCCGAGCTCGGCCCCGTCGCTCGGCTCTCGACGCTGCGCCGCCGCGTGAGGTTGGTCGATGCAGCCGGCGCCCGCGTCGCCGAGGTCGTGGACGACGAGGTGTCGGTCAGGGACGGCCGACGCGTTGCAGCTCGCTTCAGGGAGATCGAGGTGGAGGTGATGCCGCAGGAGAACGGCGCCAACGGAATCGCCGATCCGCTGGTGCTTCGCTTGCGCGGGGCAGGTGCAGGAGCGCCAGACCCTACTCCCAAGCACATCCGCGCTCTCGGGCCGCGTGCCCTGGAACCTCCCGAGGTGTCACCGCAGCCGGTTCAGTCGGACTCGCCCGCTGCTGACGTGATCAAGTTCGTGCTCGCCGAAAGCATCGCGTCTTTACTGCGGCACGATCCGCTCGTGCGAACGAGTGGCGACCCTGAAGGTGTCCATCAGGCTCGCGTCGCGACACGAAAGCTTCGCTCTCACCTGCGGACGTTCGGGCCCCTGCTGGACGTCGAGTGGACCGAGCCGTTGCGCTCGGAGCTGGGTTGGCTGGCCATGGGTCTTGGCGCCGTGCGCGATCGGGAAGTGCTCCTCGAACGCCTGCGCGAGCGGGCGAAGGCCCTGCCGGCGAGCGACCTTAGGTCGGCCACCTCGCTCTTGCAGATCCTCGAGGCTGAAATCGACACGCTTCGCAAGAAGCTGCTGACCGAGCTCGGCTCGGTGCGCTACATCGATCTCCTGGAGCGACTCGTGGCAGCGGCCCACTCCCCGGTGACCCTGCCGGAGGCTGACCAGCCGGCGTCGAGCATGCTTCCACTGCTCGCGACCGGTCCGTGGCGTCGTTTGCGCTCTGCCGTCAGACAGCTGCCGGACCCGCCGACTGACCCCGAGCTGCACCGCATCCGAATCCTGGCCAAGCGCGCGCGCTACGCCGCAGAGGCGGTGTCTCCGGTCGCCGGCAGCGCCGCAGCATCGTTCGCCCGAAACGCCGCCAAGCTGCAGACGATTCTCGGTGAGCACCAGGACAGCGTGACTGCGCAGGCCTGGCTTCGCAGCGCCCGAATCAGCGGGCGCCGCGCCTTTGTCGCCGGTGAGCTGATCGCCATGGAGCACGTCGCGGCCGAAGACGCGCGATCGAGGTGGCCGAAGACCTGGAAGGCGTTGAATCGCAAGCAGCTGCGCCAGTGGATGCCCTGAACCCAGTTGGGCACGTTCTACGTCGTTCGGCACGCCAAAGCTGGCAGTAGAAGCCACTGGACTGAGGATGACCGGCTTCGGCCGCTGAGCAAGAAAGGGTTCAAACAGGCAGAGGTGCTTGCCTCGGCTCTGGAACCATTTCCGATCTCGGCCATTTTCTCGAGCCCGTTCCTCCGGTGTGTGCAGACTGTCGAGCCGCTCGCTCGCGTGCGAAAGCTCCCGCTCAAGGAAACGCCGGCCCTGGCCGAAGGCCACGGGCTCTCTGGCGCGATGCAGTTCATCGGCGACTCCAACCTGGACCACGCAGTGCTCAGCACGCACGGGGACATCGTTTGGGAGCTGATGGAGGAACTCGTCAAGGTCCATGTCGTCAAGCCGGGGACGGGCGGGTTCGACAAGGGTTCGACCTGGGTGGTTGACGTCGAGGGCGGTTCATTCGTCCGCGCCCGCTTCATCCCCGCCCCCTGATGTGACGAGGCTCTCAACGCGTCTGCGTGCCGAGATGGCCGCCGCCGCCGATCCAGCCAAGGCTCGTGGGATGCAGGACTACATGAAATCGACCATGCCCTACTACGGACTGCATTCGCCGCAGGTCGATGCCATATGCAAGAAGGTCTTCGCGCAGCATCCATTCCCATCGTGCGGCGAATGGCGCGCCGGAATCCTCGAGTGTTGGCGAAGCGCTCGCCACCGCGAGGAGCGGTATGCGGCCATCCGGCTGATCTCTCTCGAGGGACATCGTCAGTGCTGGTCGCCGGAGCTGATGCCGGTGCTCGACGAGATGATCGTGAGTGGAGCGTGGTGGGACTACGTCGATCCGCTCGCGCATGTGGTCGGCGAGCTCTTGCGCTCACATCCGAAAAGGATCCGACCGCTCATGCGGGCGTGGAGCAAAGACGCCAACCTTTGGAAGCGACGCGTTTCGATCATCTGCCAGATCTCTTTCAAGAGCGACACCGACCTCGAGCTGCTTTACGCCAACATCGAGCCGAACCTGCCGGGCCGCGACTTCTTCATTCGCAAGGCCATCGGGTGGGCGCTGCGTGCGTACGCGTGGACGGATGCCAAGGAGGTCGCGCGCTACGTGCGCGCGCACGAGGCGCAGCTGAGCGGGCTGAGCCGGCGGGAAGCTCTCAAGAACATCGGATAGGGTTGCTTCCATGACCATTACGCTGCGCGGCGTCGGGCTGGCGGAAAGCCAGGTCGTGGATGTCGCCCGTCACGGCGAAAAGGTCGCACTGGCGGCGGCGGCGCGAACCAGGATGGAGCGCAGCCGCACCCGCGTCGAGAAGGCCGCGACATCGCGCGAGCCCGTCTACGGCGTCTCCACCGGGTTCGGCGCCCTGGCCGGCACGCGCGTCGCTCCGCTGCGCCAGCCCGAGCTGCAGCTGGCCCTGATCCGCTCCCATGCCGCTGGTATGGGCCCTCCTGTCGAACGCGAGGTGGTGCGCGCGACGATGCTTTTGCGCGCCCGAACGCTCGCCATGGGTCTGTCGGGGGTCCGCCCCGTGGTGGCCGAGACGCTGATCGCGATGCTGAACGCCGAGATCACGCCGATCGTGCCGCGCTACGGCTCGGTCGGCTGCAGCGGAGACCTGGCCCCGCTGGCTCATATCGGCCTCGCGCTCGTCGGCGAAGGTGAGGTCGTTGATTCCGACGGCGCCACCAAACCTGCGGCGCAGGCGCTCAAGACGGCGCGTCTGAAGCCGTTGAAGCTCGAGACCAAAGAGGGTCTTGCCCTGATCAACGGGACTGACGGGATGCTCGGCATGCTGGTCATGGCCTGCGCTGACGCCGCGCTCTGCTTCAGGACCGCGGACATCACTGCCGCTATGTCAGCCGAAGCGTTGCTGGGGACCGATCGAACCTACCAATCGAGGCTCCACGAGATCCGTCCGCATCCCGGCCAGGTCGCCAGCGCGGCGAATCTGACGCGGTTGTTGCGCGGATCGGGCATCGTCGCCTCGCATCGTCACTCGCACCACGCGGTGCAGGATTCGTACTCCGTCCGCTGTAGCCCGCAGGTCGCCGGCGCGGCGCGCGACACGCTGGACTTCGCTCGGAGGGTCGCCGCCATCGAGCTCTCATCCGCAGTCGACAACCCGGTGGTCCTTGAAACCGGCGAGGTCGAGTCGACCGGCAACTTCCATGGCGAGCCCCTGGCGTTTGCCGCGGACTTCCTGGCCATCGCCGCGGCTGAGGTCGGTGCGATCGCAGAGCGCCGCGTCGATCGCTTGCTCGACCCGCATCGCTCGGAAGGCCTGCCTCCTTTCCTCGCCGAGGAGCCGGGAGTCAACTCCGGGATGATGGTTGCGCAGTACACAGCCGCGGCGCTGGTGGCGGAGAACCGGCGCCTGGCCGCCCCCGCCAGCGTGGACTCGATCCCGACCTCCGGCATGCAGGAGGATCACGTCTCGATGGGCTGGGGGGCGGCGCTGAAGCTGCGCACCGTGCTCGACAATCTCGCGCACATTCTCGCCGTCGAGCTCGTGTCCGCCGCCCGCGCGCAGGACCTCCGGCGTCCGCTCAAGCCGTCTCCGGCGACTGGAGCGGTTCGGGACCTGCTGCGCAAACAGGTGCCCGGAGCCGGTGCGGACCGCTTTCTTGCGCCTGAGCTGGCGGCGGCCGAGCGGCTGATCCGCAGCGGCGCGGTTCTTGGGGCGGCCGAATCGGTCACGGGGGCTTTGGCGTGAGCGGCACCCCCCACCCCGGCCCTCCCCGGCGAGCGGGGAGGGGGGATGTTCGCGCGCCTCGTGGTTCAGAGATCACCTGTCTCGGATGGCCGCAGGAGGCGGCGATGCGGATGCTGATGAACAACCTCGACCCGGAGGTCGCCGAGCGCCCCGAGGATCTCGTGGTCTACGGCGGCACGGGACGCGCCGCGCGCTCGTGGGAGGCTTACGACGCCATCGTTCGCGAGCTGCGGCAGCTCAAAGGCGACCAGACCCTCCTTGTCCAGTCGGGCAAACCCGTCGGAGTCTTCGATACGCACGAATGGGCTCCACGAGTGCTCATCTCGAACGCGATGCTGGTACCCGAGTGGGCGACGTGGGAGGAGTTCCGCCGGCTGGAAGCTCTCGGTCTGACGATGTACGGCCAGATGACAGCGGGCTCATGGATCTATATCGGGACCCAGGGCATCCTGCAGGGCACGTACGAAACCTTCGCCGCCATTGCGCGCAAGCGCTTCGGCGGCTCTCTAGCGGGGACGATCACGCTGACCGCGGGCCTTGGTGGGATGGGAGGCGCGCAGCCGCTCGCCATCACCTTGAACGGCGGAGTTGCGCTGTGTGTGGACGCCGACCTCGAGCGCATCGAGCGCCGGCTGCAGCACCGCTATCTCGATGTTCGCGCCGATGACCTCGAGCACGCGCTCAAGCTCGCTTTGGAAGCGAAGCATTCAAAGCGTGCACTGTCGATCGGCCTGCACGGCAATGCAGCCGAGGTGGTGCCGGCGCTTGCCGCGCGCGGTTTCGAGGTCGACGTCGTCACCGACCAAACGCCGGCGCATGACCCGCTGAGCTACATCCCGCTCAACCTCTCACCTGACGACGCGCAGGAGTTGCGGCTTGACGATCCGTCCGGATATGTCAAGCGTGCGCGCGAAAGCATGGCCCGGCATGTCGATGGGATGGTCACGTTTCTCGATCGCGGCGCCGAGGTTTTCGACTATGGCAATAGCCTTCGGGCGGAGGCGCGCCTCGGCGGGAGCGCGCGCGCCTTCGACTTCCCGGGCTTCGTACCTGCCTACATCCGTCCTCTCTTCTGTGAAGGGAAAGGGCCGTTCCGTTGGGTCGCCTTGTCGGGCGACCCAGAAGACATCGCGGTGACCGACCGGGCCATGGTCGAGGAGTTTTCCGACAACCCTGGGCTCGTCCGCTGGATCAAGGCGGCCCAGGAGCATGTCAAGTACCAGGGCCTGCCGGCCCGCATCTGCTGGCTCGGGTATGGCGAACGCGCGCGTGCCGGCCGGAGGTTCAACGAGCTCGTGCGGTCGGGCGCCGTCAAGGCGCCGATAGTCATCGGCCGCGATCATCTCGATTCGGGGTCGGTGGCCTCCCCCTACCGCGAGACGGAAGCCATGCTCGACGGCTCGGACGCGATCGCGGACTGGCCGATCCTCAACGCACTTCTGAACACCTCGAGCGGCGCTTCATGGGTCAGCGTCCATCACGGCGGCGGGGTCGGCATCGGCCGGTCCATCCACGCGGGAATGGTGGTCGTCGCCGACGGATCGGACGACGCAGGACGAAAGCTGGAACGCGTCCTGACGAACGACCCCGGCACCGGCGTCATGCGGCACGCTGATGCGGGCTACGACCGCGCGATCGACGTAGCGCGAGAGCGCGGCGTCCGCATCCCTATGAGCCGTGACCTGTAGCGGGTCGGTTTGAACGGGTCCGGACTGTGGCATGCCGAGCGGGCGTGGCTGGGCCATCCTGCGCAGGACGTCCTGATCGAGGTCGAAGCCGGGCGGATCAAGTCGGTGACCGAAGGCGTCTCGCCCACGCCTGGAGCGTCGACGCTCCAGGGATGGACGATTCCCGGCCTCGCCAACGTCCACAGTCATGCCTTCCAGCACATGCTGCGCGGAACGGTGGAATCAGGCGCAGGGGATTTCTGGGCTTGGCGGAACGAGATGTACAGGCGGACCGATTGGGTCTGGTCCGACTACTACAAGTACTCGCGCTTCGTCTTTCAGGAGATGGTCGAAGCGGGCATCACCGCGGTGGGCGAGTTCCACTACCTGCACCGCCACGGCAACGAGCTCGGGGAGGCATTGATCCAGGCGGCGGGCGAGGTCGGCATCCGAATCACGCTGATCGACGCGTGCTACCTACGCGGCGGACTGGACGGCCGGCCCCTGGACGAGGCGCAGCAGTCTTTTTCCGATGGGGACGCTGAACACTGGGTGAAGCGGGTCGATCAGCTGAAGGACGGAGACGGCGTTCGCATTGCAGCGGCGATTCACAGCGTGCGGGCTGTCGACCCGAGCTCCATGCGAACCGTCGCGGCCTGGGCGCGCAAGCGCGGGGCTCCGCTTCACGTCCACCTCGCCGAACAGCCCGCCGAGGTGGAGGAGTGCAAGTCCGTGGAGGGCTGCACGCCCACAGAGCTGCTCGAGCGGGAGGGAATTTTGGGTCCAGACCTGACCGCCGTTCATGCGATCCACGTCGACGAGCACGACGTATCACTGGTCGGCTCACACACTGTCACCGTGTGCGCTTGCCCCACCACCGAGCGTGACCTCGGTGACCAGGTCGGCCCCTTGCGCGCGCTGGCTGACGCCGGCTGTCCGCTCACGGTCGGCAGCGACTCCAACGCGGTGATCGATATCCTCGAGGAAGCTAGGGCCCTCGAGCTTGATCAAAGGCGCGCGACCGGGCGTCGCGTCTTGCACCAACCAGAAGAGCTGTTGCGTGCGGCCACGGTGAGTGGGATGCGCGCGCTGGGGTGGGATGCGGGAGAGCTGACGCCTGGAATGCTTGCCGACTTCGTCACCCTGAACTCTGCCAACCTGGCCGGCAGGACACTCGATCCCGCCTACGTTATTTATGGCTGCTCTGCGAGTGACGTGACGAACGTCGTCGTCGGTGGCAAGACCGTCGTCTCGCGATGAGACGCCTCCGCAACATCGGACGCCTCTTCACCGGTACCGCGCTCGGGGTGATTGAGGACGCCGCGGTCATCTGCGACGGCGAAAGAATCGTCTGGTGTGGGCCTCACGGACACGAGCCGCACGAGCTGATGGAATCGGTCGCAGAAGATGACGATTGCGCCGGCGGCCTCGTCACGGCCGGCCTGATCGACGCGCATACCCACCCCGTTTACGCGGGTGACCGCATGCCGGAGGTCGCGATGCGCACCGCGGGAGCTTCCTACGCCGAAGTGGCGAAGGCCGGCGGCGGCATCCGGGCGACCGTCCGGGCCACTCGCGCCGAACCGATGAAGGCCCTGGAGCAGTCCACCGCCCACCGGCTTTGGGGATGGCTTGCGGGCGGGGCGACGACGGTTGAAGCGAAGACCGGTTATCACCTCAATCGCGAGGGCGAGCTCGAGACTGCCCGGATGCTCGCCCGACTGGGAGAACGCAAGGACCTGCCGCGGATCGAGGTCACCTTCCTCGCGGCGCACGCCCTTCCCCCAGAACGGTGGGCAAGGCTCGGCACGTACGCGAAAGAGCTTTCCGGGTGGTTGGGCGACGCTCACCTGGCCGGAGCGCGTTTCTGCGACGTGTTCTGCGATCGCGGCTATTTCACGGTCGCCCAGTCGCGCCGCATCCTGACGGCGGGGCTCGAGGCAAAGCTCATCCCGCGGATCCACGCCGACGAGCTCGCGCGCACCGGCGGCTCGCGCCTCGCGGCCGAGCTTCACGCGGTGTCAGCCGACCACCTGCTGCGCGCGAACCGGGGCGATGCCGTGGCGCTCGCTCGCGCTGGAGTCGTCGCCACGCTCGCGCCGGGGACTGCAATTTCAATCGGCAAGCTCCCTCCGGTCAAGGAACTCGCCGAGGCGGGGGCAGTCATCGCGCTCGGCACCGACCACAACCCGGGGACCAGCGGCATTACGAGCATGAGTCTGGTCATCGCGCTCGCCGTTGGTGTGTTCAAACTGTCCGCCGAACGGGCTCTCATCGCCGCCACCGTCGGCGGCGCTCACTCCATTTCGCGGTCAGATCGGGGCGTCGTCGCCCCCACCAAGCTGGCGGACCTGGTGCTGTGGGAAGCGGAGCATGAGGGGGCCTTCGCATGGGCCTACGGGCTCAAGCCGCGCCTCGTCTGGAGGGGTGGTTCGCAAGTTTTTGCTTGATTGGCCGTTGCTAAACGCGTGCATTTCGAGTACAAGTTGCACTGAAAAGACCGCCGCTCTGTGTAACGAACCAATAACCAGCGGTCATATGGAGGAAGTCATCTAGTGGCAAAGTGGAATCCCCTGGCGTTAAAGCTCGTGATGTGGGTCATAGGCGTGCTGATCGTGATGGGCTCAGGTCTGGGCTTCGTCGGCGGCAGCTTCTTTCAGTTCGATAGCTGGGCAGGCGTCACGGCCTCGGTGGCCGGGGTCGCGTTCGGCGCCGGCATCATGATCGCCGGGTTCGACCCGGTCGCTAACGTGAGCTGGGTCCGCGCGGTCATCATTTACGCGATCCTCGAGATCGTCTGGCAGATCGTCGATGTGATAAGCATCGGCCGGTTCGACGTCATTCCGTTCGTGCTCGCCATCATTGTCGCGGTCCTCGTGCTCGTCCTATACCCGAACAAGCCTGCTCTCTGGATGCAGGGTGGCAGCACCGGCGCGGGCGCCCGCGCGTAGGTCCATTCAACAGCCGACCTTAGGGGCAGCGACCGCTGCCCCTATTTTTTTTGTTATGAGTTGCTCCTATGTCAAGCCACGAGCCGAGCGCAGTCGTTGGTCGCGCTTTTAGAGTCCTGCCACATTCGGCGGAAGACCTCATCTGAGATCCTGCGGCGGAGTGCTCGGATAGCCTCCTTCTTGGTGTCACCGCAAGCCCTTCGGTGTTGGATGTAATCGTGGCCGCGCCCGCGTAACCGCATCTGGGTGAGAGCAATGCGGTGCAGCGCCGCGTTGATCTGACGATTGCCGCTGCGGTTGAGGCGGTGACGCTCGGAGTTGCCCGACCAGACTGGAATCGGAGCACTGCCGTTGTGCATGGCAAACCGAGCCTGCGTCTTGAACCGAGTGATGCCGGCGGTCTCGCCGATTAGCTTGGCTGCGCTGAGCGCGCCGCAGCCGTCGAGCTCGAGCAGGTTGGGCGCGAGGCGGGTTACTAGGGCGCGGATCTGGCCCTCCAACTCATTGATTCGCTCGGTCAGTTGGCGAACCCGCTCAAGCAGCTCGACTGCGATGTCAGCAGCCACACCACGGTGCACCGCCAGGACCTTCTCCACCTGCTTTATGACCACCTTGCGGCCGAGTGAACGGTCCGGCACATCGAAGCTCGGCTCAAGCTCGTGAAGGTGCCATCGGAGGCGGTTTTGAACTCGGGTCCGTTCGCCAACCAGATCGTCGCGATGGTCGAGCAGCAACTTAACCTCGCGGCTTTCGCCCTCGAGGCGCGCCACTGGAAGCTCGCTCTCGCGTAGGGCGGCACGCGCCACCGCCAGGGCATCGATGGGATCTGACTTGCCCCACTCACGGGCGCTACGACGGGCTCCAGCCATGAGTTTGGGCGACACCTGAACCACCGCTTCACCTGCCAAGAGCAGGTCGGCTTCAAGACGCCTTGACAGGTGTCGGCAATTCTCCAACGCCCACCTCCGCTCTGGCCATTGGCGCGCCCAATTCAGCGCTTCCAGATGGCCAGCCGCTACCGCTGAGACGGTCTTGACTCCCAGTTCATGACCGTTGTCGTCCACTGCCACCAGCGTGTGAGTTCGCTTGTGGCAGTCCCCTCCAAATGTCACCATATTCCTCGTCTCCTAAGTGGGATGACTGAGGACCGGCTCGGCGGACACTTCTGAGTTGGGGTACCAACCACGCTCCTATGAAGTCACGCCGACCGGTCCACTCTTGTCCGGAAGACGGCACTACTCATAAAAGCCACGGAGGCAGATGGAACCCGAGCCAACCTCCCGGACATCCGAAGAGATTGACACTCAGAAGGAACCGGACGGTTCCTTCTACGCGCCAGGCGCGGGCAGGATGGGACTTCCTGATCGCATCGGCGCATTGGCTTCGCCAAAAAGGCGCACCCGGCCCTCAGTCGCCTCGCGAAGTTGCGACGGCGAACCAACAGGGCCGGCGCTCATCTTCCCGGGATGGGATTTTCAGAATGTCTCTCCAGGCCACGTTTGCGTGACTGACGGAAAGCAAGGTGACGGCCGGAGTGAATCCGGCCTACAGGCGGCGTGTGTTAGGCGGTGCCGGGTTCGTCTCCGCTGACGATCCATCGGCCGCCGCCACCGGCCGCGACGAGGTCGTCCGCCGCATGGGGTCCCCAGGAGCCCACGGGGTAGGACTCAGGGTGGCCCTCCGCCTCCCAGGATCGCACGAGCGGGTCGACGATCTCCCACGACAGCTCGATCTCCTCGGCGCCAGGGAAAGCCGAATGTCCGCCGGCGAGGACCTCCGAGAGCACGTTCTCGTACGCGTCGGGCAGCGCCGCCTTGGTTAGCCGAGCGTAGTCGAGCCGCATGCCGGCGGGGACCATCTCGAATCGCGTCCCCGGCCGCTTGGCGCCGATCCGGATTGAGATTCCCTCGTCGGGCTGGATCCGGATCACGATCAACGTGGGAATGCCGCGCTGACGCCGACCGCCGATGCGCAGCGTCGGAGCGTCCCGCAGCCTGATCACGACCTCGGTGACCCGCCGCGTGAGCGCCTTGCCGGTACGGACGAAGATCGGCACCCCATCCCAGCGCCAGTTGTCGATCGACACGCGCATCGCCGCGTAGGTCTCCCGTCGAGAGTCGGCGGCGACGCCTACCTCCTCCAGGTAGCCCTCGTACTGCCCTCGAACCGCCGTAGCGGGATCGATCGGCGACATCGCTCGCAGCGCGGCGCGCTTCGCCCGACGGACGTACTCCGCGTCGAAGGTCGTCGGGGGCTCCATCGTGATCAGCGCGAGTAGCTGCAGCACGTGGTTCTGGATGATGTCGCGCACGGCGCCTGCCTCGTCGTAATACCCGGCACGCTTGCCGATGCCCTCCTCCTCGGCGACCGTGATGAGGATGGTCTCGATCAGGGTTCGGTTCCACACCGGCTCGAAGAGCGAGTTGGAGAATCGGAGCGCCATCACGTTCTGGACCGTGTCTTTGGCCAGGTAATGGTCGATGCGGAAGATCTGCTCCTCCTCGAATGCTTCCGCCAGCTGCCGGTTCAGCTTGTGCGCAGAGGCCAGGTCGTGGCCGAGCGGTTTCTCGACCACGACCCGGCGCGAAGCGTCGGCCTTCGTCGAGAGCTCCCCGACTGCGAGGCAGGAAACGATTTCGCTGAACGTCTCCGGCGGCGTTGCGAGGTAGAAGATGACGCAAGGCGAGCCGGTCAGCATCTCCTTCAACGGCGCGAAGGTCGAGGGCTCCGCATAGTCGAGCTGGACCCATTCGGCCGTGGCGCTGAGGCGCTCGTTGGTGCTCGTTTCCTTGACCATCTCACGGAAATCCGCGGTCGACTTTTGACTCCGGCCCACGCCGATGACGCGCACGGACACCCCGTCGCGCGAGACCAGGCGGCCCAGCGACGGCAGGATTTTGCGCCTTGCCAGGTCGCCAGAGGCACCGAAGATGACGAGGTCCGCTGCTTCAGCCATGGGGGAAATCGTACGGGCTGGCGACGATGACGTTGGTAGCGGCGAGCTCGTCATGGACGGGGCGCCTGGTTAGCCATCCGATGGGAAGCGCGAGAAGCCGGACCACGGATTGTCCGACGCTAGGGAGCGAACCGTCCACGGCTACCACCCGCTGTCCCATGACCAGGCCGCCCAACGTGCGACCCGAGATGCTCCAGGATGCAACGTGGTAGGCGGCCGTGATGCCCAGCAGCATCTTTAGGTTCGGTCGCTTGCCAACGAGGCCGGCAAGCGTCGCGCAGAGGGCGACGTCGACCGCCGCCGCGCTGAAGCGGTCGGACGAGGCGGCCGTGACGCCCGGAGCAGGTTCGCGGCCTCGGACCCGCAGAAGGTGCAGGCGGGTCACGACATGATGGATGGGCAGCTGCGTCAGCGCGTAAAGCGGCCGGGGGAGTCGCGGGCGGTAGCCGTCCACCGAAGCGACCAAACGACCCCGCGCTGCCTCGATGCGGAAGCGGCCACCCGGAGCGCAGGCGGCGATCCCGCCCTCGATCGGCCACTCCACGGCGAAACGCGTCACTTTGGCGGGACCGAAGCGGAGCAGCTCGAGCGGCCCGACATAGAGGGAGTCGCCACGCACGCGGACGAGGCCGAGTGTCAGCGCGTGGATGTCGCGCATGTAAGCGTCGCGAAGCCGGCCGCCGGTGGTTGCTCGCGGGCTCGCAACAGAGTCTTCAATCGAGACCTGGCCGTCCGTCAGACGATGCACAGTCATATCTTGCTGGGATGGCCACGATCGAGTTCACCGCTGAGGTGACAGCCAACTGCCGGCAGGAGCGCGCTTTCGACTACTTCGCCGACCATCGCCACGTTGCCGCGGTGCTCGAAGGCGTCAGCAGGTGGGACCCGGTTGGAGCGAAAACGCGGGGCGTTGGTGCTCGCTACAACGTCGAGATGGTCGCCCTCGGCTTTCCCCTCAAGAGCGTGCTGCGGCTGAATCGGTGGCAGCGGCCGGACGAGATCGGCTGGGCGTCTTTATCCGGCCTGATCAGGCAGGAGGGGGGATTCACCTTCACGAAGGTCAAGGACGGCGTGCGCATCAAGCTCCGCATCGCCTACGAACCTCCCGCCTCGTTTCTCGGCGCTGCGATCGCGCGACGTTTGGACTGGATGGTGCGAGCTCGGCTGGAGCGAGCACTGGCGCGAATTTGCCAGACGCTGGAAGGGAACTCCTCAGGGGACCCCCCCACCGGCCCTTCAGGCCACCTCCCCGGCGAGCGGGGAGGTAATTAAAGTGGGCGCATGAAGCTGACCAGCGAGGCCCGCGCCATTCTCGGGCACTCTCCAATCGGCATGCTCGCATTGCGCGCCGGCCGTCTCCCCCTGGTCAATCCGGCCGTGTTCAGCTTCGCCGCCGGGTCGCTCTGGATGACGACCTCGCGCTTTGCCGCCAAGACGGTGCTCGCCCGCCGTGACCCGCGCGCCGCGTTCCTGGTCGACGGCGGGTCGCGCGCGGTCCTGCTGCGTGGCGCGATCGAGGTGTTCGACCCGCTGTCGGTCTCGAGCCAGGTGCGCGCCATGCTCGACGGGCCGGGCTACGTCCTGGGCATGGCCGGCTATGCACTGAAGAACGCACCCTTCGTGGCAGGCTACGTGCTCGACGTCACCAGGCTTCCACGTGAATGGCTCCCCTACAACCGGGTCGTGATGCGCCTTCGCCCTAGCCAAGCCGACGTGATCGAGGGCGTTGAATTCCCGGCTGCCCAGGCGGCGCGGGTTCCGGCCGTTCCGGCCGAGATCAGTCGCCGCCTCTCAGGCGTCTCGCGAGGCTACGCGTGCTGGATCGAAGGCGGCATGCCAGTCATCCGACCGGCATTCTGGGAGGTGGATCGCGGGCAGGTCACGGTCGCGCCAGCGAGCGGGCGGCCCCGTACGGGATCGCCCGGCGCCCTCGTGGTCGAGCTGCATCACCGTTTCCGTCCATCGCTCATGGTGGGTGCGTGCGTGCGCGGGATCTTCGGTGGCGCCACGGATGGGTCCGCCATCGCCGAGCGTTATGGCATGGAACCGGATGACGTTCCCTCGGCAATGGAGCTGCGAGTTGAGCGCGTGACCTCCTGGCGCGGTTTTGCCATCGCGACCGCGATCCCACGGTCGGCTCGCAATCTCCTTGTCGCGCAAGCCTGATGCCCAAGCCCGCCGCTCCAGGACTGCAGGTTCGCAGGTGGTCTGCCGGCCATTGGACCGATTCCCCCGACGCGGTGGTCACCGAAGAGCCGCTTCAGCTCATGCTCGACGGGAAGCCTCTGTCGGTGGTCATGCGCACGCCTGGACAGGACATCGAGCTGTGCATGGGCCTGATGTTCTCGGAGGGCATCGTTCGCACGCTGGACGAGGTGCGGCTGATCCGCATCAGCGCCGAGGCAGGGGAGAAGGAAGCGGGGCTTCGCGTCGACGCCGACCTCGTCGAATCAAACCAGGTCGACGTGCACCTGGCCGGCGCGCCGCGCCGGAAGCCTGAGCGATCGATGCTCTCCAGTTCGGCGTGCGGAGTTTGCGGAACGGTGCTGATCGAGGACTTGAGGCGCGATCTCGCCAAGTTGCCGGATGGCCCCGAGGTCGACCCGTCCTTACTGCCTGGCCTGGTCGATCGGCTTCGCGAGGGACAGGGGGTTTTCGAGCGTACGGGAGGGCTTCATGCCGCGGGCCTGTTCGGCAGCGAGGGGCTGCCTCTGTATGTGCGGGAGGACATCGGCCGGCACAACGCGGTCGACAAGGTCGTGGGGCGCGCCTTGCTAGACGGCGCGCTGCCGGCCACGATGTCGATCCTGGTCGCGAGCGGACGGGCCGGCTACGAGATCGTGCAGAAGTCGATCAGCGCGGGCATCCCGATGCTTGCCGCCGTCGGGGCGCCCTCGAGCCTGGCGGTAACTCTGGCGCAAGAGTTCAACCAGACCCTGGTCGGATTCCTCCGCGGAGACCGCTTCAACGTCTACTCGCGACCAGAACGCCTGACGCGGTGAGCCTGACCCTCAAGCGTTCCCACCCCGCGGTGCGGGCGGCCCTCGTCGGGGCCTACGTCCTCATCGTCGAGTGGGCGCGTGCGCTGATTCAGACCGAGCCGTACATGGCTGTCGCGGCCCTCGTCCTCGGAGGCGCGGCGCTGTGCGTCGTGGCCGTGGGCTGGCCGCCCGATCGGCTGGGCCTCGGCACCTCACGCCTCGGCCTGCGAATCCTTGGGGGCCTGGCGCTCGGCGCCGTGCTCCTGCTGCCTGGTGCTGTACGGTCCGGCGCCGCACCCATCCTGCCGGTGGGTCTTGCCGCGGCGGCCGTCGCCGTTTCCATCGGCGAGGAGCTGGCGTTCCGAGGCGCCCTGTACGCCGCGCTGGATGAGCTGGGCGGCGCGCCGGCTGCGATCATCGGCAGCACCGTGCTGTGGACGGCTGCCCACGCCTTCTCTCACCCGCCGGCTTTCCTCGGCGCTGTAGCTGCCGCCGGCCTGCTGCTGGCCCTGTGGCGCTGGGCCTGCCGCGACCTGGTGGCGCCCATCATCGGCCATGTGATCGCGGACCTCGCCCTGTGAGGCGCGCTGTGCTGCTGGGGGCCGCCGTGGCGACCTACATGGTTACGGCATGGATGGTGGCTCCGGGTTTCTACGACGGGTTTGGCCCACTCCAGCCCTACAACTGGACGTGTCCGCCGCCACAGGCCGGCTCCAACCTCAAGCCGAGTTCCGGCCACCTGGACATCAAGGTGATCGGCGGGGTCAGCGACGCCAACTCTGCGTTCACGAACGACGGCCAGGTGGTCATCGGGTTTCTGCCGGGCGCCCTCGACGCCACGGGCAAGACCACGATCTCCGTCGACATCACCCCGCTCGCCACGTGCCCGCAGCCGGCGGGCATCCGTTTCGTGACCAACATCTATCAGATCACCTCAACGGCTCCGCTGGTCAAGCCCGCCAACGTGGTGCTGCGCTATTCGAACCTCGAGCCGGCTCCAGCGGACGTCTACTTCGCCGCCGACCCGGCTGGTCCCTGGAAGTCGATCGGCGCGGCGCAGCAATCGCAGCCGTTCACGCTCGACACCTCGACCAGGTCCTTCGGCTATTTCGCTGCGGGCTATCTGTCCTCGTCGCCACCGCCGGGTGCCGTGAGCGTGGGCGGCGGCCAGGTTCTGCCGATCGTGGTGGCGGTGCTCATCGGTCTGGTCGTGCTGGCCGGCGTTCCACTCGCCATCCTCCGCCGGCGCCAATCTCGCGGCGAGGTGGAGGAGGAGGAGGACGAGGTCTAGGTCGGGTCGCGTTCGTACTTGATCGCTTCGAACAGCGTTCCGCATTTGCGGCAGCGGTACTGGAGCGTTATCGCCTGCATGCCGAATAAGGAGATGACCTCCGCGTCGCGCGCGCTGCAGTGAGGGCAGCGAGGATCGGAGCGGGGATTGACCTGCCCGCTCGCCGGGGAGGTGGCCCGAAGGGCCGGAGGGGACGCCGGCGGGTCAGCTTTCTTTCGCTGCGGCACTGGATGGCGCGAACCTCTTCTCTTCGAGGCCGCGCAACATGCCAAAGGTGGGTTCGTCGATCGCACCCGGCCGGCTCCGGCGGCGGATGGGATCCCAGCCCTTCCAGTCGACGTGGACATCCGGCGATTTGATCTCGAGCTGTGCTTCGAGCCTGGCGCGCAGCTCCGGCGGACCCATGCTGAGCTTTCCCTCGCGATGGAACGCGGCGACCTCTCCATCCGGCGGCCCGAACCATTCGATGGCCTCGCGCCATGATCGGCTCAGAGGCTCTGCGCTGATGCCGGACTTGAGCCAGCTCCGTCCGTGGAGGAAGTGATAACGCTCCTCCATCAGCATCTTTCGCAGCCGGTGCTGCAGCACCTCGACCGAACCGTTGACACAAGCCTCGATCATCGCTGTGAACGCGGTGTCGAGAATCGCGTTCGCGGCGACGAATTGCGCCCATTCCGACCAGGGCTCGTCGAAGTAGGCAAGGGCGCGAAGGCTCGCTGGATCGGACTCTCGCTCAGGACCGCGCGGGTCGGCGCCGAGCGGTTCGAGACACCCGTATAGGACGCGGCTGTGCCCGAGGTCGTCGAGCCCCATCGCCGCGGCCGCGATATCGGCCTCCAGCGAGGGCGCGCGCGTCGCCCATTCGGCGTAGCGCAGCCCGAGCATCTGCTTGTTGTCGGCGATGCTGAGGACGAGGTCGGAGAGGCTCACGAATTCTTCCAAGTCCCAACAGGGGGAGGGAGAGCAGCGGCGCTTGCCCGGCCGAAGTCCTTTGGGGTCCCTGCGACGCAGTCGGGGGAGGCAGCGCCGCGATGAGAGGGAACCGGCAGGTTCCCTCTCATGATTCCCCGGGCTGCCAGAGCTCGATGACGTTCTCCTTGCGCACGATCGCCATCTCGCACCAGCGCTCTTCGTCATAGGTTGCCCTCGCGTAGGCCATCGCCAGGTCGTCGTCGGGCGCGACGACGCTGCCCACCTGATGCAGCGGCTCCGCCCGCGTCTTGCGCGCGAACACCTCGTACTCCACGGCGTCGCCGTTAACTCGCTTGTAGTGCGTGGTCAAACGGCCAGGCCCCAGGACTCGAGTGCGTCCCGGCCGGCTTCAGTCATGCGCGCGACGGTCCAGGGTGGATCCCAAACGACGTTGACGCGCACCTCCTGCACGCCGGGCTCGCTCAGCAGCCGTTCGCGGACGTCCTCCAGGATGAAGTCGGACGCCGGGCAGCCCATCGCGGTGAACGTGAGGTCGACTTCGACCAGCCCGTCCTGTTCGGTGATCCGGTAGATCAATCCCAGGTCGACCAGGTTCACGGGCATCTCGGGGTCCTGCACCTCAGCGAGTGCGTCCCAAAACCGCTGAGTCATGACCCGTTCTTGTGATGCGTCTTGCGGAACTTGTGGAACTCCTCCTGGAACATCGCGACCATCTCGGCGTTGCGAGGCCCTCGCGCCCGCCAGCGGACCAACACGTCATCCCACGAGCCCGGCTGCTTGAAGTCCCACCGCTTCGCCTCGGGGTCGAACACGCATGGGAAGGGATAGTCGAGCTCCCAGACGTCCTTGCCATCGCGCACCTCTTTGTGCGCGGGGACCTTGATTCCGATCTGCTCGCAGAAAGGAACAACCGTCGACAGCCACCACTGGCGCAGCTGGTCGTTCGTCAACCCCTTCAGGCGGTACTCGAGCTGGGTGGAGTGCATCTTCAGCGAGTCGGGAAGGCCGAACCACTCCACGCTCAAGGGGAACATCCAGTCGACCGCTCGTTGGAGCTCCTCCTTCGCAGCGCCGCCCGAGGCGCTGATTCGCTTCATCCATGTGCGGCCGTTGCGCAGGTGAAAGTTCTCCTCTGCCATCACCTTGTTGAGCCCCCGCTTCCACGGTCCGTAGGAGCACTTGTCGTGGATATCGCCCAGCAGGCAAAAGCCGGCCTGGTCGTACATGCCGTTGGCGACCACGAGCTCCGTCCAGCTTTCGAGCGGAACGTCGAACGCGTACGGGTACCGGAAGCTCTTGGGGTCGCGGCTGAAGATCAGCTTTTCCTGGTCTTCGCCAAGGTCTTCGAGGATGTGGTACGCGATGTGGGCGTGCGCCAGCTCGTCCTGGATGATGGCGATCCCGGTCATGAAGGCGTTGATCGACGGCGCGCGCTTGGCGGCGAGGTAATAAGCGGGGGCGGAGATGAGCTCGGTGTCGCCCGAGACGATCAGCGTGTGCTTGAGCTCTTTCAGGTAATCGGGCGTCATTTCCTTGGGAGACTCGATCAGCTCCCCGGACTTGATCATCTGGTCGAACTCGGCTTGCGTTACCACCGCCCTCCATTCTCTGACAACCGGGGCGGGTAAAATCGGGGTTCGCTTCAGGGCCGGTTGCCGGCCCGAACATGGTGGCTATAGCTCAGCACGGCAGAGCACCAGATTGTGGATCTGGCTGTCGCGGGTTCAAATCCCGCTAGCCACCCCATTGTTCAACTGACAGAGACCGCTAGCCACCGCAGCCCCCGGCTATTGAACTCCTCCGACAGGGTCAAACGAGTTCAAAAGGGCAGTTCTAAAGTCTTCCCCAACTGGACCCCTTTGATCGCAAATAGACACTCAGATTCGACGGTCGGTGACGGCAATAGTTTGCGGAGGCTCTGTGTCGCGCCTGACTCGAGCGGCGGCTTTCCTTTGTCGGACGGGTTCGTGGTCAGGATCGAGATTGCTTTGGCTTGGCTTGCCTGAGACGGGCGGCTATCAGTTTCTTCACGAGCGCCTTCGAGAGTGGCTTGTCGATCGGGAAATGCAGAGAACCCTTGGTGCTCGCGTAGCCTGGAAGGTCGTCCCGCAGTTCGGCAAGCACGGAACCGCTGTGAGGCAGGTAGGCGAGGTGATTCTTGAAGGCTGCGAATCCCGCGATCACGATGCCATTCATCCGGAACGCCGGCATTCCGTACGAGATGACCTCCTCGGCATCCGGGACGATGTCGTGGATGGTCTGACGCAGCTTCTTCAGCGTCGCGCGCTTGGGCTCTGCGACCTTCGCCAGGTAGTCGTCAATCTCTTGCTTCGACACCGATAGTAATTGTGGAATACCGATCAGGTCAGCGGGAAATGCACGGTCAGAGCCCAGATTCGGGTTCAAAAGGGCTGTTCTAAAGTCGTCCCAACATGACGCCCTCCGGCCAGCTGGGCCTTTGAGGGCTGACGGTATGGTGGCTATTCGCCCCGCAAGAAGGGACTGACCGCCGCCGCCAGGGCCGGGGACGCGTGGATGTCGTAGTGGCTCAGTCCCGGCAGAATCGCCAGGCGGTGCCTCGTCTTACCGGAGCCGTCCCAGTTGGCATCGCGTAGCCCGCCCCGAGCAGGGCAAAAAACTCGGCGGCGTGCGACGGTGGCAGGCCGTCGGCGTCGCCGGCCACCAGCATCACCGGCATGGTCAGCTGCCGGACCTCGTCCGACCAGTCGTACTCCACCTTCAGCAGGTCTGTCACCTGTCGGACGAGGATCGGCCAATCCTCGAGGCGCGGCGCCACCTCTCTGTACGCCGAGTACATGGGGGTCTGACGGAACGGCTCAGCGATCTCGGGGCCCATGGAATCCATCCCGGCCGTCATCTCCGGATGCCAGCCGCTTCTCTTAAAGGGTGTCGACACCAGGACAACACTTTCGATGACACTGGGGTGCTGGATGGCAGCGCGCAGCGCAACGCCTCCGCCAAGCGAGAAGCCCATGATCGCGGCGCGTTCGTATCCCAGCTTTGTGATCAGCTCGGCGATATCGTCCGCCATGGTCTCGAACCGCATCGGGCGATCCGCGGCCGGGGATCGTCCATGCGACTGGAGGTCGACCCCGACAATTCGGCGTACCTTCGCCAGCAGGCTGAGGTTGGGACCGAACATGTCGGCGGTCCCGAACCCACCGTGGAGGAGGACCAGCGGTTCGCCCTCGCCGAGGAGCTGGTATCCGAGCTCGATGCCATTGACCGAGGTCCGCCCGGTTTCGATGTCTGCCATCCAATAATTATTTCCGAGGCCGACCGTCCCAGGGAGCTCCGGCATCGCCCGCAGGCTCGTGACGGTCGCTGTCGCTTGTCGCCATACCCAAGCGCTCCCGCAGAATCCTGTTTCATGGAAGACGTGTTCGAGTTCGGACTCGATCTGATCCTCGACGGCCTGGAGCGGCTCCGTTGAGAGCAGTCGTCTACGACAGGTACGGACCGCCGGAAGTCCTGCGCCTCGAAGACGTCGAGCGGCCCGTTCCCAAGGAGGACGAGGTTCTCGTCAAGGTCCACGCCACAACGGTCAACCGGTTGGACGTCCACACTCGGGAAGCCAACCGACGCAGCGGCCTGGCCGTCTCGCTTCTCAGCCGCTTGGTTTCGGGCGTCCGCCGTCCAAGGCAGCGAGTCCTGGGCAGCGAGTTTGCCGGAGAGGTCGAGGAAGTGGGCGCGGCCGTCACCGAGTTCGCGGTCGGCGACCAGGTCTTCGGCAACAGCGGGATCAGGTTCGGCGCACACGCGGAGTTCATGTGCATGGGCGCGAGCGCCCGAATCGCGCACATGCCGACCGGCATGAGCTTCGAGGACGCTGCTCCTGTCTGTGACGGAGCGCTCAATGCATTGACGTGTCTGAAAGCGGCAGACCTCCGGAAGGGGCGCAGGATCCTAATCTACGGCGCGTCTGGGGCTATCGGCACCGCGGGAGTACAGCTGGCCCGGTACTTCGGCGCCGACGTCACCGCGGTATGCAACACGAAAAACCTGGAGCTCGTGAGATCGCTCGGTGCGGACAGGGTGATCGACTACACGAAGGAAGATTTCACCAAGAACGGCGAGACGTACGACGTCATCTTCGACGCTGTCGGCAAGCACTCGTTCACGCGATGCCGAGACTCGCTTGAGCCGGGCGGTACGTACCTGCCAACCGACGGGTTCGGGAATCTTATTTGGGCGCTGTTGACCCCGCGGATCGGAGGCAAGAAGGTGGTGTTCCAGATACCACCTCGACAGACGAAGCAGGACGTTCTCTTCCTGAAAGAGCTCATCGTGGCCGGGAAGTTCCGGCCGGTCATCGATCGACGCTACCCGCTGGAGCATGTGATCGAGGCGACCCGGTACGTGGAAACGGAGCAGAAGACGGGGAACGTCGTACTGACCATCAACGGCGGCCAAGCTCGATGAGAGCGATCGTCCAGACGATTGGCTGACGTCGCCGCCTCAGATCACCAGGATTGAGTTCAAATGGGCGGTTCTAAAGTCGTCCCAGTAGGGACCCCAAATTCGACCAACTCTGCTGTCTGCGGTGACCCTGCGCCCAGAGTGCCTTGAACTTGAACGGTTGCTGCAATTGTTATGGCGCTTGGCCGACGCTGGACGCCCGATAGCTTCACACCGGCGCCCGGAGGCGACTCAGATGACTCTACTAAAGGACCGCGGCACGAGGCGCCCAGATCAGGACCGCCGTGGCCCTGATGACGGCGAGGATGCCGTCGCAACCGCAGGCGAGCGCGACATAGAAGGACGCGACCGCGATCTGGCTGCGGATGTGCGTGACCGGGAAGCCGACTTGCGTGACCGGGAGGCCGAAGCGCGCGACGACGCAGCGGGTGATCTCGACCGAACCACAGGGGATCGCGCGGCGAGCGACCGTCAAGAGGAGGCGGGCGAACGTGCCCGAACTCCCTCGAGGCATGCTGGGGCTGCAGCCAACCGCGAACGAGCTGTCAACGACCGCAAGGTTGCAGCGGAAGATCGTGCACAGGCCGCCAAGGACCGTGAGGATTCCGGCACCGACGAGTTGACAGGAGTGCGCCGCCGGGAGGCCGGTCTGGCTGCGCAGGACCGTGACGTCGCCGCCGAGCTGCGCGACCGAGAGGCGGAGGCGCGTGACGACGCGGCGGGTGATCTCGACCGAACCGCGGGGGATCGCGCGGCGAGCGACCGCCAGAATGCGGCGGACGAAGGTGCACAGGCAGCTTCGGGTCGCGCTGGGGCTGCTGACAACCGCGAACGAGCCATCAACGACCGCAGGGTTGCAGCCGAAGATCGTGCACAGGCGGCCAAGGACCGTGAGGACTCCGGGACCGACGAGCTGACAGGAGCACGCCGCCGGGAGGCTGGGCAGGCTGCGCAGGATCGTGACGTCGCGGCCGAGCTACGTGACCGAGAGGCCGAGGCGCGCGACGACGCGGCGGGTGACCTGGACCGAACTTTTGGGGATCGCGCGGCGAGCGACCGCCAGAATGCGGCAGACGAAGGTGCCCGGGCCGCCTTGGGGCGGGCTGAGGCTGCTGACTACCGCGCCCAGGCGATCAACGACCGCAAGCTTGCAGCCGAAGATCGCGCACAGGCCGCCAAGGACCGCGAAGAGTCCGGGCTGGCTGCGCGGGCGCGTGACGTCGCGGCCGAGCTGCGTGACCGAGAGGCCGAGAGGCGTGACGACGCGGCAGGTGATTTCGATCGAAGCGCGGGGGATCGCGCCGCGACCAACCGCCGGCGCGCGGCCGACGAAGGTGCGCGAGCTGCCTCGAGACGTGCTGGGGCGGCGGACAGCCGCGAACGAGCGGTCAACGACCGCAAGGTTGCAGCAGAGGATCGTGCACAGGCCGCCAAGGACCGTGAGGATTCCGGGACCGACGAGTTGACGGCAGTGCGGCGTCGGGAGGCCGGGCTGGCTGCGCGGGAGCGGGACGTCGCAGCCGAGCTGCGTGACCGAGAGGCTGAGGCGCGTGACGACGCGGCAGGGGATCTCGACCGAAGCGCTGGGGATCGCGCGGTGAGCAACCGTCAGCGCGCGGCCGACGAAGGTGCCCGGGCCGCCTCGGGACGCGCTGGGGCGGCGGACAGCCGCGAACGGGCTGTCAACGACCGCCGGGTTGCAGCGGAAGATCGTGCACAGGCCGCCAAGGACCGGGAGGATTCCGGGACCGATGAGTTGACGGCAGTGCGCCGCCGGGAGGCCGGACTGGCTGCACGGGACCGTGACGTAGCGGCCGAGCTACGGGACCGAGAGGCCGAGGCGCGTGATGACGCGGCGGGTGACCTGGACCGAACCGCTGGAGATCGCGCGGCGACCAACCGTCAGCGCGCGGCCGATGAAGGTGCCCGGGCCGCCTCGGGGCGCGCCGAGGCAGCGGACAGCCGCGAACGAGCTGTCAACGACCGCCGGGTAGCAGCGGAAGATCGCGCGCAAGGCAGCCACGACCGCCAGATTGCAGCGGAAGATCGAGCACAGGCGGCCAAGGACCGTGAGGATTCCGGGACCGACGAGTTGACAGGAGCAAGCCGCCGGGGCGCCGGGCTGGCTGCCATCGGGCGCGAGATCAGCCGCCAGCAGCGTGTGAGCGGAGAGCTCGTGGCTGCCTATGTCGACGTCGACGGGCTCAAAGCCACGAACGACAGCACAGGCCACGCCGCTGGAGACACGCTACTCGTCGCCGTGGCGGGCTCTCTACGAGCATGCTTGCGTACCTACGACCTGATCACTCGCGTCGGCGGCGATGAGTTTGTTTGCGTGCTCCCAGGCATTGGTATCGAAAACGCGCGCCGACGCTTTGAGGCCGTGAGCGCGATGTTGGTGGCCGAGCTCCCCGGCGCCTCCATCACCGTCGGCTTTGCCCGGCTCCAAGACGGCGACTCGACGGATGATCTGATCCAGCGCGCCGACGACGATGTGTCGAGGGCTCGCAGGCGCCGCTAGGGCGTTTCTAAATCGGCGGAATCGGGGCTCCTTTTGGAGGTGCCCATCCCGAAGTCGAAAGAGCGATCATGAAATCTTCCACGCGGCCACCCAATCCAGCTTCGGCTAGCCCCGCGTGCCCTGCTCCTGGAGCAGGGCGAGGATCTTGTTCTGACCCTCGAGGATCTCGATCGACCGAGCGGTCAGCGTGTGGATGGCGTCCAGCGTTTCGTGGTCGGTTTCGGCGCGCGCGTCGGTCGCGGCTGCCTGGACATTCTGGCCGACCATGATGGCGACCATGGCCAGCGCCTGGAAGATGCCGCCGACGATCAGCAGCATCAGGGCGAACGGATAGGGGTCGAAGCCCAGCGTGCCCAGCTTCGAGAGCAGCATCCAGCCTCCCATGAAGACGATCAGAAAGTAGAAGAACCACATGTTGCCGACGCCGTTGGTGATCAATAGGGCGAGCCACTTGTTGAACCCGGAGTGGGGATGCACGTCGTTGTTGCGGACCAGTTTGTGTTTCATGCGGCACAGCATCCGCCAACGGAGACCCGCGCACCGGACGTGGCCGCCCGGCTGCTCGTCGGTCTGGCTCACCCTGACGACGAGTGCATGGGCAATGGCCGAAACTAATGGCTGTGACCCGACCATCGATGTTTGAGTTCGCCGGCGGAGATCCCGCCTTCCTGGCACTTGCTGCGGCGCATCACGAGCGCTGCCTCCAGGACCCTGAGTTGAACCACCCGTTCTCCCACGGCGTAGATCCCCAACACATCGAACACCTGGCGGCCTACTGGGCAGAGGTATTCGGGGGTCCGGCCCGCTATTCGGACTCGCTAGGTGGTCATGCCAGGATGCTCGCGATCCACGCGGGTCAGGGGGCCGGCGACGACCTCGCCGACCGCTTCGCTGCGTGCTTCATGCAGGCGGTTGGCGACGCACGGCTTCCTGACGACCCTGAGTTCCGGGCTGCCCTGCGCAGCTACATGCAGTGGGCCGTGCGAGAGGTGATTTCCTATTCGCCACGTGGAGCCCAGGTCCCGCCCGGCCTGGCGGTACCCCACTGGTCCTGGAACGGCCCCGAGTAGCCTTCCGGGCGCGTCGTAGGTGCCCCTTCGTGAAGCGGATCAGGGTCAGTGGGCTAGCGCGAGGTCGGAGAAGTCATTGACTATGGGCTGTCCTCCGTCAGGTTGTTTGTCTTCCATGCTCCAGCTGCGGGAGTAGGGCCCGGTAGTCTGCGAGAGCAGACGTCCGGATTGATCTCTCGTGACCAGGGTGACCGTCCCTGTCACGGTAATCCCGACCAGGCGGGAGGCCTGGGTTTTGAACTTGGGCAGGAACAAGTTCAATGAGAGATGGTCGAAGCTGTAGGTCGTCGCCACGAACTTTCCGGCCGCCGCGTCCTGGTTGGAGATGTCGGTGAAGACTTTGAGGCCATCCCCGACGGCTCCCGTCGCCGCCAGGTTGGCATCATGGGTCCGGCGTGCCTCGGCCTCGATGAGGAGATCGAGTACAACCGCACGACCCCATTGCGCAGCAATCAGCGGTGTCATCGAGGGATTGAAGTAGCTCACATTGTCCGGCACCGCCACGGTGGGTAATGGCGGCAGGACCCAGACACGAGCTGTCGCCGACCCCGCGACCGGTTGCGCATCGTTTGGCGGCGGCAAAGCGTCGCCGGCCGCGACAGTCACCCAATCGGCGAGGGCAGGTCCAGATCCCACATGGAGCGGGATGGTCGGAGTCGAGCCGTCGGAGATCGCGGCAGCAGGCTGCGGACCGTGGGTCGACAGGTCGGCAGCTATCGGTACGCCTCCCACGCATAACAGGGCAACGCCGAAGCCGACGGGCACTCGCCAACCGAGGTGGAAGAAGTCGTATGCCAGCCGGACGCCCTCTGCTTCGAGCGGCGCCAGGAAGCGAGCCAGAGCAAATCGCAGCGCGCAGGCCACGACCAGGCTGGCCAGGATCGCCGTCTTGGTCCAGAACTCAAGCGTCGTGGGGCCGAGCAGCAGGACTGACAACAGCGCCACGACCGCGCCGAACACGATCCGTGAGACCCTGCCCTCCGGCACGGTCCTGGGGTCGGACAGCATGAACAGGGCGAAGATCAAGACCTCAGGGGAGGTGACGAGGATCTGCCAGAGCGACCTACCACATAGAGGCGTGAGGTGCCAGCTCGCGACCATGCAGTGGTCGGGCACAAAGGCCAGGGCCAGGGCCACGAAGGCGGCGAAGCAGGCCATGAAGGCCACTTCCATCCCCAGCAGGCCGAGGCGGGCGCCGATCAAAAGGCCCCCTCCGATCAGGATGACGTAGGTCAAAGCCATCCACGGGCCCATCGGTATCCACCACAGGTCAAGCGGCTCCACGCGTTGGGGCCCGAGGACGACGAAGCAGAGGACCAGACCCAGGTTGGAGGGGTTGAAGATATGGCGTCCCTTCCAGCGGATGAGGTACTTCGACGCCATCGAAATCGCGACCACGCCGATGAAGATCTCGATCCCGTGAGTGCTCCACCATTGGCCGTGGAGGGTGCCCTGGACCCTGAGGATGAAGGCCGTGCTGTTGCCCGTCAGCAGCCCGCTGGCCGGCCACATGATGGCGTGATCCTTGAAGAAGACCACCACGAATTCGATCAGCGCGCCCGTGACCAGGCACGCCAGGATCTGGGCCACCGAGAGCCTGAAATCGAGGACGGTCTGGCCCAGGACCTGGAGGGTCAGCAGCACGGCCGCTACGTGCAGACGCGGGTCCCGGATGCTGGGGAGGATGACGGGGTATTCCCGGCCCCACATGCGCACGGTCCCTGGCCCGGAACGGTTGGCGCGAGAGGCGGGCTCGGCGTCCGACACGGTGTCCGACACGCTGGCAAAGAGCGGCCGTTGCGCCACACTGGTCACGCTTGGGTAACGGGGAGGTTACACCGCTCGTTACATGAGCGAACAGTCTTGAAAACTCCGCGCGGGATTCTGCGTCGGTGCCGCCGCGTGGTGGGGCCGGCGGCCGCCGGACTGGCTGCCCTCTTGGTTCTGGCGGCATGCGACCTTCCCTTCGGCCTTGGGCTCCCGACGACCCGCGCGCTGGAGAGCGGCGTAGCCGGCACCCTCGATGCTGCCCGAAGCTTCAAGATCACCGGGTCGTACACCGAACCCGGAGGTCCCGCATCATCATCTCGGACACCCACCGGTGCGGTTTTGTCCATCACTCTGGAGCTGGCCAGGCCGAGCACGAAGCACCTGTTGTTGACGGGCGGGCCCGCCGACCTGGAGGCGATCATCGTTGGGGCCGAAGCGTATTTCCGAGGGCGGAACTTCCTATCCAGTCACATGGGCTCCGATCCACTCTCCCTTTTTCGGGTCAAGGCTGCAGGTGATGCCTGGTGGAAGGGGTCGGTGGCATACGTGCCGGACCTTCCCGATTTCACCACCGGCAGCAGCCTGGTATCGACGTTCCTCGGCTCCGCCGTAACCACGCGAACTGACCATGTCTCCGTCGGCGGCGTGGCCGCGACCGAGCTGTCAGGCCCGCGTGCCGACGTCTTCATCGCAGAAGCGCCTCCGCACCAGCTGCTGCGGTTACACATGAGCAAAGGGGCCGTCATCGACGGAATCGTGGGGGCTGATCTGCGATACACCGCCTTCGACCGGGACTTCGGCATCTCCGCGCCCGTAGGCGCGATCGACTTCGCCGATCTTTCCACGCTGCCTCCGATCTATACCGTGGAGTCGGTCGACACGTCCGGTTGCGGTTTGCCGTGCGTGGTCTCGGCGACGCTGAAGAATATTGGCGGCAGACATGTCGCTCAAGCGCCGTCGACTATCACCTTCACCATGTCTGACCCGGCGACGAGCAATGCGCTCGGCAGCTGCGCGATAGCCGTCCAGCCCGATGTCGCCTACAACTCAATGACGACGGCCTCCTGCACAATCGGCGGCGTGAATGGAGCGGACCACAACGCGGCGGTGGTGACCGCCGCAGCCGACAACCCGGGTCTTGCCTAAGCCCTGGCCGGCGGCGACGTTATCTGGTCGAGTCGGGCGCCGGCGTCGACCAGGTCAAGGGCGCGATTGACCATCGCGACGAAGCTGCCCTTACCGTCGTGGCGCACCCATTCCCGCATCGCCTCCATCGATGTCATGACGACGATCATCACGGTGATGCGGAGCTCGAAATCATCGGCGTCCCGCCCGTAGCGCTCAGCGATCAATCCGCTGATGAAGGCCTGCGCCTTCTCGAGCTCCTCCCAAAGTCGCGCCCGCAGCGCAGGCACCTCGAACCAGAGCCGTCCGCGGGCCAGGATGATCTCGTGATCGCGATCGAACACGCCACCCATCGCCTCCAGCACACGGCGCATGGCAATGCTCAGCGGCTCGGTCGCGGGTCGCTCGGACAGCAGCGATGCCACGACCGGGTCGTATGCGTCATACAGGACGACATCCTCTTTGTTGGGAAAGTAGTTGAAGAACGTGCTTGGCGAGATCTCGACCGCCGCGGCTATCTGCTCTATGGTCGTCTCCTCGTAGCCCTGCATCTGGAACAGTCGCATCGCTTCGCGCTGGATCGATTCGCGGGTCTTGAGCTTCTTGCGTTCGCGCAGGCCCCGCGCCATGGGCGTGATCGTGTTTGGCATTACGCGAGAGCGCCCTCCACGCCAATCGATGTATTCGGCTGCTCGACTCGGGGCGCCCGGGCCGGCAGGAACAGCGCCATCAGCGCCGCGCCCACAACCATCAAGCCGGCGGTCACCACCAGCACGTCGCTCATGCCCTGAGAGTAAGCCACGTCCGCTGCGCGGAGCAGATGGTCGCCCAGCGGCGCCGGCAGGTGGTGGGCGACCGCGGCAGCGACCGCGACGCTGATCCTGGCCGCGGAGCGCACCGCGGCCGGTAATCCGTCCAGCTGCCCGCTCAGGTGTGCCTGGTAGGCGCTGTTCAGGATGCTGCCCATGACCGCGACCCCAAGAGAGGCCCCAACGTTCTGGATGGCACGAGTAAGCGCGGTGCCCGCTCCGGTTTCTCCCGCCGGCAGCGCGGTAAGGATGGCATCCAGGGCGGGGATCATCGTGAATGCGATGCTGAGGCCGATCACCGCAAGAGCGATCGCAACCAACCCGAAACCAGTGTCCACTCCGGCTCGCGAAAGTAGGAGCATCCCGGCGGCGACGCCGAGCATCCCGCCTGTCACCATCACCTTCGCGCCAACGCGCTTGGCCAGCCAGTCGCTGCCCAAGGCGCCGGCCATCATCGCCGCGATCAGCGGCAGCAACCGGAGGCCAGTTCCCTGCGCGTCGTTGCCCTCCACGACCTGGAGGTAGGGGGAGAGAACGAACAGGACTCCGGTCATCGCGAATCCGACAATGGTGAACGCCACCGTCGAGACAGCGAATCGCCGGTTCCGGAAGAGTTTCAGGTCGACGAGCGGCATGCGTGTGCGGAGCTGCCAGGCGACGAAGGCGGCGATCAACGCGGCGCCGCCCACGAGTGGGCCCGCGACCTGGATGTCGGTCCAGCCGTGCACGGGCTCCTCGATGATCCCGTAGACGAGTCCGGTCACACCGACCATCTCCAGCAACGCGCCGATCCAGTCCAGCCTCTTCGGGCTTGGATCCTTGCTCTCCGGCACGAAGAGCCACACGCCGGCGACCGCGATCACGACCACCGGGGCGTTGATCAAGAAGATCGAGCCCCACTCGTAATGGGTGAGCAACCATCCGGCAATGAGCGGTCCAAGCGGAAGGCCGATGAACGAGCCGGCTCCGGCGAGGCCGATGGCACGCTGGCGCTCGTCCTGCGCGAACATGACGGGCAGGATCGAGGTCACCAAAGGAAGGACGATGGCACCGCTGGCGCCCATGACGACGCGCATCAGAATGAGCCCGTTGGCAGAGGTCATCTGGCTCGCGATCACCGAGGAGATGCCGAACGTGACGAGCCCCAGCAGCAGCAGCCGGCGGCGGCCGAAGCGGTCGCCGAGCACGCCGGCGGGCAGCATGAAGCCGGCCAGCGACAGCGTGTAGGCGGCTGACATCCATTGGAGCTGGTCGGTGGTGGCGTTCAGCTTCGCCGACAGGGTCGGCAAGGCCGTGATGAGGATGGTGATGTCCAGTCCGAGGACCAGGGCGCTGACGGTGAGGGCGGCCAGACCGAGCCACCTCCCGCGAAGCCTTTTGATCTCAGTTGTCGCCATCAGCCATCTCCATCGCTTTAGTCAAGTCACATGATAACTGGAGTGACTCTAAAAAACGAGAGACTACGGCTATTCGCGATGGCCGGCGTCTTGATCGTGACGGCACTTTCGAGCTGCAGCGCCTCGGGGACGGCGCCGAAGGCCACGCCGCGCCACGTCTTTTTGATCGTGATGGAGAACAAAACGCCAGAGCAGGCGCTGTCGGGTCAGTTCACGGCTTCGCTTGCGTCAACCTACGGGGAGGCCGCGAACTACACCGCGGTCGCCCACCCGAGCGTGCCCAACTACCTGGCGCTGACGTCAGGCCAGACCTGGGGCGTGACCGATGACAGCTACCACGTCCTGCCCAAGCAAGACATCGGGGATGAGCTCACGAACGGAGGCGTGAGCTGGCGCGCATACATGGAGGGGCTGACCGGCGGCGGATGCCTGGACAGCCCCCTTCCGTACGACCCCGGCCACAACCCGTTCGCTTTCTACGGCGGGGGCTGCCCTGACAACGTGGTGCCTCTCACGTCGCTTGCGTCCGACCTCAACGGCAACACGCCGCTCTTCAGCTGGATCTCGCCTGACATGTGCCACGACGAGCACAGCTGCGATGTCCCGGTGGGTGACGATTGGCTGCGCCAGACGGTCGGCATGATCAGGCAGTCGAAGGCCTGGAGCAACAACGGCGTTCTCTTCATCACGTGGGACGAGGACGATGGCAGCGCGAACAATCGCGTCCTGACCCTGGTCGTGACGCCGCATCAGGGCCACCGGGTCAGCAACCAGCCTTACACCCATTACTCTCTGCTGGCGAGCGTCGAGGACTTGCTCGGGGTCGCCCGCCTGGGGCAGGCCGCGAGCGCCAGCGCGATGACCGACCTCATCGCGTCCTAGCGGCCGGCGACCTCGACCGTCTTGAGGCGGCCGCGCGCACCTGAGCGCAGGCTGACCGCCGAGACCGGAACGCCGAGCTCGCGAGCGACCGCGCGGAGCACGGCTTGATTGGCGGCGCCCTCCACGGGAGGCGCGGTGACCCAGACCTCGAGCACCTCACCCTTCCATGCCGATTTCGCGCGCGACGCGCGCGGGTGGACCCTGACGGTGATGGAGGAGCCCCGCGATTTCACGGCGACGGCCTCCGAGTTCGCAGGGCAGTGATGACCACGGCCGTCCTACCTTATCCAGGTTTCGGTCCGGGCCTCGAGAGGGGGCTTCTGCGGGGCTGAGCTGATTGGCTGTTTGCAACTGAAGCCTGCTGCGCATACCATCGCTTGGTTCACGAGCGGTGTCCGGTCTGGGGTCGGACTTCGTGTCTATGCCGCTGGCCGCGTTGGGTTTGCAGGAGGACGTAAACGGGATGCAATTTCGAAGACGTGTGGTCGCCTTTGGCTCGGCCGCAGCTCTTGTCGGTGCGCTGGGCATAGGCGTGAGCGTGACGAGCGTCGCGGCGTCGTCCGATCCCGGGTCCGGCGTGACGTTTTCGTCGCAGAGAGGCGTAGCCAAGCTGGTCACGCATTACACGGTCTCACCGATGGGACATGGTGAGAATGCTGCGGCGACGGCGTCAGCCGAAGAGAGCCGGTCGATCACTCTTTCGCCGAAGGGTGATCGCAACCGGTCGAGCAGGAACGCCACGTCCGGGGTGAACAGCAGCAATTCCGTGCCGGATACCCAGCGATCCGACAACACGAGCACCTCCTCACCCAGCGCCAGCTTCATCGGCCAGCAGGGTTCCGCCACGACCTGCTCGTATTTCGGACCAGGCTGCAACCCGCCGGACATGGCTCTGGGGGCGTCGTCTCACTTCGTCCTCCAGGGTGTCAACACCCAGTGGGAAGTCCTCGACACACGAGGCAACGTGATGCCGGGATGGCCGGTAAGCGCTCAGAGCTTCTTCGGAGTGCCAAACGTGACGGCCGGCGGCACGCCGTGTGACACCGCGCAACTGAGCCAACCCTTCCTCAGCGACCCAAGGGCGCTGTACGACCCGATCGACCAGCGCTTCTGGGCCGCGATGCTCCAGGTCGAGAACGGCCTCGGGATCGCGCCCGACTGCCCGATGAAGTCCGTCTACTACGTCGCCGTCAGCCAGACGAGCAACCCGAATGGGCGCTGGAACGTCTACGAGTTCGACATGACCTTGGGCCAGCCATACTTCGCCGACTACACCCAACTCGGCATCAATGGCCAGGCCGTTTACTTCTCGGCCAACATGTTCAACCAGGGCGGCACCGCGTACGAATACGCCGAGCTGTTCGAGGCGAACAAGGCCCGAATGGAGAGGGGCCAGGGCGGTTTCACCGCCGACGGCTTCTTCAACCTGCAGGCTGACGGTCCAGGCATCACGGCCGCGACGGGGCCGTTTCTCGCCGACACCGTGAACCCGACCGCAAACCTCGACGGGAGCGCCGGAGGTGCAGAGGTCTTCGTCAACACCATGGACGGTCCCGACCCGCTCAACGGTCACCTCTGTGGCTTCGCGGGCGGAGGATTCGCTCAATCTTGCAGCGGTCTGGGGCTGTGGAAGATGACCACCCCGATCGCCCACGACCAAGGAGGTCCCGCGCCGACCCTCACCGGAACGTATGTCGCGACCAAGCCGTTCTTGCTCAGCGCTCCGGCCGACCAGCCGAGCTGCAACCAGTGCATTGACGTCCTGGACCTGCGAGTCACCGGCACGCCGGTGGTGCGCAACGGGATTGTCTACGCAGCGTGGGAGACGGCGATCAACAACGGCTCCCACGTCGTGCCCGGCATCCAGTGGGCACAGGTCAGCCTCTCCGACTTCGGGAAGAAGAATTCTTCCCAGAACGACTACTACAACTTCTCTGGCGACGCCGCGGTGTCCTTCCCGGCACTCATGCCGGACGCCAAGGGCAACCTCGTGATGCTGTACGAGCACATGAGCCACGCGGTGTTCCCCGAAACCCGATATATCGTAAAAGGCGCCAACCAGGACAACTTCAAAGGCCCAGGAGTGCTGCTCAAGGCGGGCGAATCGTCGTACCGGCCAACGATATGCGGTTCACCGACCGCCCAGGGGCCATTCGTCTGCCGCTGGGGCGACTTCTCAGCGGCGTCAACCGACCTGGCGGGTCACATCTGGTTCGCCGGCGAGTACGCGAATCAGTTCCAGGGCGTCAGCACTCCTCCAGCTTTCGGGCGCAACTGGGGGACCTGGATCGGAGCGATCAACGCGAGTTAACTGAAGAGCGAATCAGCAGGGGCTGGGCGTCCCAGCCCCTGCTCTCATCCCGCGTACCTTTATCGACGTGAGCGTGATCGTCTGCGACGTCGGGCCGCGCGACGGCCTCCAGAACGAGGCCACAACTCTCGAGCCCATAGTGCGCGCCGAACTGTGTGATCGGCTGGCTGCCGCGGGGCTGAAGCGGATCGAGGCGGCGAGCTTCGTCAACCCCAAGCTGGTGCCTCAGATGGCCGGGGCAGAGGAGGTGACGGCGGCGCTCCATCGCAAGGCCGGAACCACGTACGCGGGCCTCGTCCTCAACGAAAAGGGATATGAGCGCGCGGTGGCGGCGGGCGTCGACGAGGTGCACTACGCCTTTGCCGCCACGGACGAGTTCGGACGCCGCAACCAGAACGCCACCACGGAGGAAGGGCTGGCGACTGCGCTGGCGCTGGTCGCCCGGGCGCGCAGCGAGCGGATGCCCATCACCGTGACCTTGAGCGTTGCGTTCGGCTGTCCCTTCGAAGGACCTGTGTCGGCGATGCGGGTGCTCCAGATCGTCGATCACCTGATGGCGTTGCCTCCGGACGAGATCTGCCTTGCCGACACGATCGGAGTTGGCGTGCCGTCCCAGGTCAAAGAGCTTGTGGGCGGCGCCCGAAGTCTTGGAGCGACGGTGGGCGCTCACTTTCACAACACGCGCAACACCGGGTACGCCAACGCGGTGGCGGCGCTGGAGAAAGGCGCCATCTCGCTGGACGCGTCGGTCGGAGGCGCAGGCGGCTGCCCGTTCGCGCCCAAAGCGACCGGCAACATCGCCACCGAGGACCTGGTCTATCTGCTGCGCGGCCTGGGGGTCGACACAGGTATCGACCTCGACGCGTTGATCGCAACGTCGCAGTGGCTGGCCGGCCGGCTGGGCAAGGAGCTGCCCGGGCTGGTCGCGCGGGCGGGCGACTTTCCCTACAAACGCTGATCCGGAGGGCGCAACATGTGCGCCATGCCGAAAAAGGCGGCAAGCCCGCACCGTGTCGCGGTCGTCCAGCATCCGCCCGTCACCCTGCACCGGCAGAAAACGCTGGAGCGGGGAGTGGGGCTGCTCGAAGAAGCAGCGGCCGGCGGCGCGCGATTGGTCTCGTTTCCCGAGACCTGGCTGCCGGGCTACCCGGAATGGTTGTGGCGCTTGCGTCCTGGCGCGGACTATGAGCTGACCGGTGAGATCCACGGCCGGCTGATCGAGAACGCCGTGGACTTGAAGGCTGGAGACCTGAAGCCAATGCAGGCGGCGGCGCGCCGGCTCAAGGTGACCGTGTCGATCGGCATCCACGAGCGCGACGGGCAGTTCAGCCGCGGAACCCTGTACAACACCGTGGTCCTGATCGGACCGGACGGTGAGGTGCTGAACCGCCATCGCAAGCTCATGCCGACCAACCCCGAGCGGATGGTGTGGGGGACCGGCGACGCCAGCGGGCTGCGGGTGATCGAGACTCCGATGGGGCGGATCGGCAGCCTGATCTGCTGGGAGAACTACATGCCTCTGGCCCGGTTTGCGATCTTCGCTCAGGGCTGCGAGATTTACGTGGCCCCGACCTGGGACGAGGGCAGCACATGGATCTCGACGATGCGACACATCGCCGCCGAAGGCAGGTGTTGGGTCTTGGGCAACGGGACGGCGATGCGGGGCAAGGACATCCCGAAGGATTTTCCGAAGCGCGCCCAGATCTTTCCGGATCTCGAGGAGTGGTACAACCCAGGCGATTCGGTGATCGTGAGCCCCGGGGGCCGGATCGTCGCCGGGCCTCTGCACGAACAACACGGAATCCTGTATGCCGAATGCGACCCGATGGTTGCATCAGCCGCCAAGCGAACGATGGACGTGGCGGGACACTACGGGCGGCCGGATATCTTCAAGCTCGAGGTCAACCGCGAAGTTCTCGCGCCGATCGACTTCAGCTAGCCGCGCGTGACTTCAAGTGCCTGGCACCGCGACCAGGGCTCGGTAGTCGCGGTGGTGGCGTGGGATCGGGATCGCACGCTGTTTTCGTGACGAGAGCCTGGTGATCCTGTCGCTGGAGGCCGAGGGTATTGTGCCGCCGTACCGCGATCACCTGCGGTTTCCGTATTCCCCCGGGAGCGGGAAGCCCGGACGGCTGGATCCCCATCGGCGACCGCTCGCAGATCTGGGCGGCATCGTGGAGTCAGAACTCAGTACCGGAGGCACCGGACGAGTACCGTTGGCTTAATCATGCGGTCGTCCGGAAGCGTGCGGAGCCGTACAACTGGCCTCGTTGCAGCGGTGCTGGTGCTGCTCTCGTCTGTGGCATTTGTCGTTCCGGATGGAAAGGCCGTCGTCTCCGGCGGCGTCGTTCCGTGTTCGGGTCTTGATCTTCCAAATGGTCCTCACTACGCTGCCGGATTGGGCACTGTTCTAAGGGGCAAGGTCACGTGGAGAAGCACGGATCAAGGAAACCTGGCGAATGTCTTTCCGTCAGGCGTTGTGGCTCAGCAAAGCGTTGGAACGAACGCGATGTATCGGTTCGTGTTGGAGCCAGGTCAATACGTTCTGCAAGCAGGATATGGGTACACAAGCGTGACCCTGCAGCCTGGCGATGACGTACGCGTCGACATCCCAGACATGTGCATTTAGCTAGTCCGGGCCTCGTGCCGGAGGGCCGAACGTCACGGTCGGCGGGACGGTCAGCATGCGCCCATCGTCGGCTCGGACCAGCTGCCAGTTGCCCTCGTGCACCATCCAGTGATGCCGGTGGCAGAGAAGGATCAGGTTGTCGAGGTCGCTACTCCCGCCGTGGATCCAGTGCACGACATGATGCGCCGCGCTCCACGACGCGGGCCGGTCGCAACCCGGCCAGCGGCAGGAGCCGTCGCGCGCGTTCAGGGCGCGCCGAGCCGGGCCCGACACCACCCGCTTCGAGCGTCCGACGTCGATCACCATCGACTCGGAGTCAATCAGGACGCGGGTGATGCTGGAGTCGCAGGCCAGCCGCTCGATGGTCTTGGAGGAGATGGGAAGCGTGAACTCCATCTCGGCGGCCGGCGCGCCTGCCAGTCCGAGCAATGTCTCGATCGAGCTCGTGACCTGGATCTGGGCTTTCTGCTCACCGCCGGCGGCGAGCTCGACCAGCGCATCGGCCAGCCGCCGCTCCCGATCGCGGTCATCGTGGGCGCCAATCTTGCGTGCCAGGGGCTCCAGCGCAGTGCGCAGCGCTGCACCGCCGACAGGGTCGAGGAGCCCATTCAACAGAAGGGAGCCGTCCATCCAGGTGCTCATCGAAAGGTGCCGGTTCTCGACCTGCTCGGCCTGCTCGGCGGCGTAGCCCTCCGGATCGGCTGCATGGCGGGCATGGCGGCAGATGTAGTGGAACTTGCCAGGTGAGTTCTCTCGCGCGTGCTTGACCAATGCGGTCTCAACAAAGCGATCTTCCAGCGCGTCGGCGGTCCTCGCCATGACCGCAAGGTGAGCGAAACCGATCTCGGCCTGGGCCATGGCCTGAATGCTCTCCGGCATCCGATGCATCGTCTCGCCAACAGCGACGCGGTCGGCGGCAGCCCCGGCCGTCATATGGCAGTTGAAGCGGATCCAGTCGATCGGGCTGACGAAGCCGTCATCGTCGTACGCGTCGGTCGCCGCGAACCTGGCGGCATCCTCCGAGAACGAGAGCTCCATAAGGTCGATGGCGTGACGCTTGCGGATCATGCGCTCACGCAGCTCCAGCCCAGAGAGCTGTGCCGCATCGGTCGCGGTAGCCAGTTGGTCCATGCGATCGATGTTACGAACATATGTTCCAGCGTCAACCCAGCCTATTAAGAGTTCCGCTGAAACCGGCGAGAGGAGCTAGCTCCGGGCCGGCTTGATCCCGTACAGGGCGCCGAACTTCTTCTGCACGTACGCGATCCAGGGCGCCGCCGTCAGCGGTCTGCCCGTCGCTCGCTCAAGCAGCTCGTTGGGCGTGAACTTGCGCCCATGCCGGTGCACGTTCTTCCGCAGCCAGCTCAACAAAGCCGCAAACTCGCCTCTCTCGATCTGGCCATCGAGGTCGGGGAGGTCGGTGCGGATCTTCTCCATGAGCTGCGCGCCGATCAGGTTGCCGATCGTGTATCCGGGGAAGACCCCGAAGCTCACCGACGACCAATGGATGTCCTGAAGAGCGCCCTCCCGATCGTTGGGAACCGTGATGCCGAGATATGACTTCACCCGATCGTTCCAGGCCTCTGGCAGATCGGTGACCTTCAGCCTGCCCTCGAGCATCTCGTTTTCCAGCTCGAACCGGAGCAGGACGTGCATGTTGTACGTGACCTCGTCCGCCTCGACGCGGATCAGGGACGGATACGACCTGTTGACCGCTCTGAAGAACGCTTCGTCATCGATGCCCCGCAGTGGCTCAGGGAACGCGCTGCGCAGGCTTGGGAAAAAGTGCTTCCAGAAGGCGTGGCTGCGCCCGACGAGGTTCTCCCACAGCCGGGACTGCGACTCGTGCACCCCCGGCGACGCGCCGCCCCACAGTGGAGTGCGATCGATGTCGTCCCCGATTCCCTGGTTGTACATGGCGTGCCCCGATTCATGGATGGAGCCGAAGAGGCATTCATTGAAAAAGTCGCGCGACACGCGCGTCGTGATGCGAACGTCGCCGGGTCCAAAGGAAGTGGAGAACGGATGGGTCGAGATATCCTGGCGGCCGCGTTGGAGGTCGTAGCCAAGCTTTGTCACCAGGTCCAGTGCGTACCTGACCTGCACCACCGGCTCAAACCCGCGGTACAGCATCCGGTCGTCGACCGCATCCGCATTCCGCGCGATATCGGCGATCAGCGGCACGATGGCTTTCTTGAGGTCGGCGAAGATCGTCTCGAGCTGGTCGGTCGTCATGCCGGGCTCGTAACGATCGAGCAGCGCGTCGTAGGGGCGGTCCTGATACCCAAGCGCATCAGCGATCCGGCGGTTTAGCTCCACGTTCTTTTCCAGCGCCGGCGCGAAGAGCTTGAAGTCGGCCTCCCGGCGCGCCTTCTCCCACACCGGCCTTGCGGTCGAGCCCGCCCGGGCCACCTCTGACACGAGCTCGGGGGGCAGCTTGCGCTCCTGCTCGTAGTCGCGACGCGTGACGCGGACCAGGCTTGCTTCGTAGGAGTCGAAGGGCCGATTCGCGGTTTCCTCCTCCAGCTCGCTGAGGAGGCGACCGACCTCGTCGGCGGTGAAGCGGACGTGGGACAGTCGCAGGAGGGTGGAAAGCTGGTCGGAGCGGGCGGCCACGCCGCCCGGCGGCATGTACGTCTCCTGGTCCCACTCGAGCAGGGCGGCGGCCCGGCTCAGGTCGGTGACCTCTGCCAGGATCGTCCTCAGCCGCTCAAGCCTGTCGCTCATACTTCCACGGCTCCCCCGGGTATTCTCCCGAATGGCGTGACCGCCCCGCTAGCTCAGTGGATAGAGCATCTGCCTTCTAAGCAGAGGGTCGGGGGTTCGAATCCCTCGCGGGGCACCACCCGGCAAAGCCTGCCTATGACAGTGGCTCGGAATGGTCGTGCCCCACACCGCCAAGCAAATCGCCGTGGTCGGACCCAGAGTTGAAATTCGTGGTGCTCAGCCCGCGTCCGCCTCCAGTGGCGTGGCCAGCTCGTGCTCGACGGCGTAGCGCACCGCCTCGGCGCGGGACCTGACCCCCACCTTGACGAGAATGTTGTGCACGTGCTGGTCCGCGGTGCGAGGCGCAATTCCCACCTCCCGCGCGATCGTCCGGTTGGTGAGCCCACGGGCGATGAGCCGAAGGATCTGGGCCTCACGAGGACTGAGAAGATCCGTCCCTTGAGACCGGCCGCCTGACCCCCACAAGCCCATCCTTTCGGCCAGCGCTCCCTGGATCACGGTCGAGCCGTAGAAGACGCTGCGGAGCGCTGCCACAAGCTCTCGGCTGCGGGCACTCTTCAGGACGTAGCCTGAGGCGCCTTCTCGGAAAGCCTCGACCGCGAAATCGCCATGGGCGGACAGGACCAGGACGCGGATCTTAGGGAAGGCGGCGCGGATTCTCCGCGTGGTTTCGATGCCGTTCATTCCCGGCATGCGAACGTCCAGCAGCACGACATCCGGCTGGATGCGGTCGAGAATTTCGAGCGCCAGGTCGCCCCGTTCGGCTTCGCCGATCACCGCGATGTCGGGCTCTTTTTCGAGGATCTGGCGAATCCCTTCGCGCACCAGCGCATGGTCGTCCACGAGCATCACGTGAATCGTCGGCGGCTCTGGGCTCTGGGCTGACATCTGTAGGTACTTATGTAGATGGTAGCGCAGAAATGGGCGTCGAACTGCGCGGGCCATCTAGGGGCCGGAGGCGGAAGGTCCTTCCCTTAAAGGACCATCGGCCCTATTTCGTGTGATCGTGTCCTCTCAACGTGTGCCCCAAGGGAGATCAAGCATGGGCTACACATTTCAGGTCGACCGATCCAACTGCCTCAACTGCGGGGTGTGCATGGACGTCTGCCCGGTGCACGCCCTCGACATGACCCGGACCCTTACTCCATCGATCGAGTCCGGCGTCGGCGGCTCGCCGATCTTGGGTCAGCAGCCCTGGATGATGGAGTTCCCGATCCAGTCGGGCGAGTGCATCGGCTGCGAGCTGTGCTCTGTCGAGTGCCCGACCGCCGTGATCCAGATCTCCTCGATCGCCGGACCGGCCGAGCTGGTCGCCGCGCAGGGACCCTTCCGCCACGGGCCCGGGTCCGACACCGGGTGGGCCGCGCTCTCCGCGTACACCACCGAGTCGGTGAGAGAGCTGCACACCGACCCGTGGGGAGACCTAGCGGGCTGGCGCGCCGCCAAGCGCCAGGAAAGCTGGCAGACATGGCGCACCTGGAACACCGATGGCGACTCCACGGACCGCCTTCTCTCTCCCTGCCAGGAGGCATGCCCGGTGGGCACGGACGCCGGACGGTATGTGGCGCTGGTCGGCGAAGGCCGCTACGCGGAAGCGCTGGGGGTGGCCGCCGAGTACAACCCGTTCCCGTCGGTGTGCGGCCGCGTATGCACGGCGCCCTGCGAGACAGTCTGTCGCCGCGGGGTGATGGACGAGCCGATCGCCATCCGCGAGCTCAAGCGCTTCGCTGCCGACCACGGCATGGAGGGATATCCGACCGCGCCGCCGCCCTCCAAGCGGCGGCCTGAGCGCGTGGCGATCATCGGCGCCGGGCCGACCGGTCTGAGCGCCGCCTACCAGCTGGTTCGGAGCGGCTACGGAGTCACGATCTTCGAGGCGATGCCGGTCGCCGGCGGCATGATGGCGATAGGCATCCCGGAGTACCGGCTCTCCAAGACCGTGCTGCAGGCGGAGATCGACCGCATCATTGGTCTCGGCGTCGAGCTCAAGCTCAACACGGCCCTCGGCCGCGACATCAGCCTCGACGACCTCAAGAGCCTGGGCTATCAGGCCACCCTGATCGCCACCGGCGCGACGAAGAGCCAGCCGCTCGGCGTGGCTGGTGAGGACCTCCACGGCGTTTGGCCGGCGACCCTGTTCCTCAAGCGGGTCAACCTTGGCGAGAACGTGACCCTCACTGGCGACACGCTCGTCGTCGGCGGAGGCTCGACGGCCATGGACGCGGCCCGCTCGGCGTGGAGGGCCGGCGCCAGCAGCGTGCGCGTCCTCTACCGGCGGACCGAGGAGGACATGCCCGCACAGCACGAAGAGATCCGCGCCGCCCAGCACGAAGGCGTGATCGTCGAACCGTTGGTTGCGCCGGTCGAGGTGCTCGGGCGGCAGGGCAGCATGACCGAGGTTCGCTGCGAGCGACTCGCGATCGTCGGCAAGGGGCCGGACGGGCGGAACAAGGTGGCGCCGGTGCCGGGCAGCACGTTCACCATCAGAGCTCGAAACCTGATGGTCGCCATCGGCGAGGCTCCCGATCCCTCGATCCTGCCCGAAGGCTCGAGCATCCAGTTCGGCGAGTGGGGCGGCCTGCTCACCGACTCCGAGACACTCATGACCGCCCAGCCCGGAGTCTTTGCCGGCGGTGACGTCGCCACCGGCCCGAAGAGCGTCATCGAGGGGGTCGCGCAGGGCCAGCGGGCAGCCTGGGCGATCGATCGCTACCTGCGCGGGCTGCCCGCGGCCCGGTACGTGCCACCCTGGCGCAGCCGGGCCCCGCTGCCGCTCATGGACAGTATCGTGCTCGATCTCGCCAACCGCGAGCGGGCCACGAGCGAGCTGGCGGAGGTAGCGCGAGATGTGGCGCGGGAAGATCGCTATCGCGAGGTCTCGCTTGGCTTCGCAGCCGAGACCGCGCGCGCAGAAGCCCAGCGCTGCCTGCGCTGCGACGTCGTCACCAGCTGTCAGCTCGTCGAGGTGAAAAGGAAGGTGTCCGTATGACTGTCGACCAGCTGAGCCAAGCCATCATCAACGCCTTCATCCAGGGCGGCGAACAGTTCCTCGAGGGGACGATGGCAGCGGCTCTTCCGCTCCTCTGGATGCTCGTCGTGGCCCTCCACCTGGCGCGGCCGTACATGATGCGGACGACGCAGAAGTTCTCTCTGCGATTGGGTGCCGACATCTGGTGGGTTCTCTACATCGGGCTGCGCGACCTGATGATCGCGGTCACAGCGATCTTCAGCTTCATGTACCTGTATCCAGACATCGTTGTCTCGAATTCGCTTCCGATCGGAGGTTCGCTGGCCACTGCCGCTCTCTTCGGCGCGCTCCTGGTGAAGCTCGTTGCAGACGCGGACAACGATCCGCGGGCGTTCAGGATCGTTTCGAATTTGATCGGTCTGGGAAGCGCGCTCTACCTGGTGCCGACCCTGCTCGGCGTGCAGCTGTCCGAAGTGAAATGGGGTCCCTTCTGGACAGGTGTCGGCAAAGCCCTCACCACGAACACCGACCAGGTTGTAGCCGTCGGGTTGTGCTGGTTCTCAGTCGCCGCGATCGCGCTCATGGGGTTGGCGGCGGTCGCTTACAACCTGCGCGGACCTGCCGGCGCGAAAAGCGCGCCGGTGCGTTCGGGACGCGTGGGAGCCTGACGGGAGATATGAAATGACGCCAGACGAAGTTACCAAAGCGATAGTCCAGGCGATCCTCCACGGAGGCGAGCAGTGGGTCGTCTCCACGATCGCCGCCACGCTGCCGTCGCTGTGGGCGTTCACGGCGATCATGCACCTCTCGCGTCCTTACATGCTGCGGACGATCAAGAAGCTTTCGCTGCGCTTCGGCGCCGACGTTTGGTGGCTCAGCTACGTGCTGGTGCGCGACGGCGTGATGCTCATCACGTTCGCGCTCAGCCTGATCTTCCTGTTTCCCAACCTGGTGACGACGATTCCCCTTCCGCTGACCGCACCCCTTGCCGGCTTGCTTCTCTTCGCGAGCCTGTACGTGAAGTTGCTCTACGACTCCGATGACGACTTCCAGACCTACCGCGTGTCGACGGCGTTCCTCGCCGTTGGCGCCGCTTTCTACCTGATCCCGCAGATCTTCGCCATCGAGACCACCTCACAGGGCTGGCTGTCGGGCGTCGCAAGCTTCCTGACCTCGACCTCGAACCCCACCTGGATGGGTCCGATCCTCATCGTCTCCATGCTCGGTTACGCCGCGATCGGCGGGCTGATCTTCCAGCAGGTGGCGATCAGGGGCCGGCGATTCGGGCAACGGTCGGAGGTGAGCGAAGCGGCCAAAGCCGCCTAGGGCCGTGGCCGACAAACGATCCGCTTCTCGCCCGTATATGAAGCGCCACCCGAGCCCATTGCGTGGCTCGGGCGGCGCCGAATAGGGAGGGGGGTCTAAGCGCTCAGCCGGACGCTCGCTTTGGCTTGTAGTACTCACGCCAGATCATCCGGTGGATGGGCACCCAGCGTGGGATGTCGCGCAGGATCGGGATCAATGGCACCAGCGCCAGGGCGACGGTGAGCGCCGTCATCAGGATGATGACCGCGAGGTCCGCGTTGCCTGCGTTGATCCCGAGGACGCCGGTGTCGCTGGTGAACGGGAACACCTGGTACCACATCGTGTAAAGCCACAGCCAGGTCTGACCGGGATAGCTGCCGGTCTCGTTCATCATTCCCCAGAGGTCGCCCTTCAGGCTGGCCTGCTGCGCGAGATTGTCCAGGTAGCCGCCGTCGCCCATGAACAGGAGCGCCTGCGTGTAGTCCGTCTGGTAAAAGCGGCCGTTGATCAAGAGCAGGCCGTCCAGGCCGCCGGCCTGGGCGACACCCAGCAGGTTGGACATCATCACGGGCAGCGGTCCGTAGTCGCCATCGGCGACCGTGACTTTGTCGTTTGTGAGAACCGCGCTGCCAAGGGCTTTGGTGTAGTTGTCGAGCCACGTGGCCTGCTGGTCAGCAGCGGCGTTTTGCCACGTGCTGAGCGGCGTACCGAGGTCGGCGTTGCTGACGCTGGCGTGCTGCAGGGGCTGGATCACGAACGTCGTGGCCGGATCGACCGGGATGCGAGTGCCAAACCAATTCTGTGGAGCGATCGGTCCCCAGTTCTGCCCCGGGCCATTGGTGTTATAGGGGTTTCCGTAGCCTGCACTTGTGGTCGTCCCGGCGAGCTCCCCGGTCGCCGTGGTGACGAAGTCGATCGGGTCGTTCTGCGCCCAAGCCGCGATCGTGACCGGCGGAACATCGGGGGAAGAGAGGATCAGCGCGAGGAGCACAGCTACGACGCCGAAGCCGGTGAGCGCATAAAAGAGCTCCTTGACCAGGTCGTAGGGCACCATCCGCACGCCGCGGTAGTACTCCTCTTGAGTCGCGGCCATCGACTTCATGACCGCGCACCTCCTTCAGCGTCGATCGGTTTGACCACCCCACGGGCGCGCACAAGGACGATGTGGGCCACCACCAGGAAGGTGACCCCGATCGGCAGCAGCATCACGTGCAGTCCGTACATCTGGCCGAAATTGAGCACGTTGAAGAAGGCTCCGATGCCGGCGCCGTTCATCGCATCCTTGGCGTTGATGGCCACGAACTGCGAAGCGAAGTTCTGCTGTGACAGGTAGCCGGTGAACGCGGTCAGGATGCTCACGCCGAAGATGACGACGCCGATCATCCAGGTTGCCGCGCGGCCATGGCGCCAGCCGGCCATGAAGTACTGGCCCCACAGGTGCAGGATCATGAAGAAGAAAAAGAGCTGTACGGACCAGTAGTGCAGGCTGTTGAAGAAGAGGCCGACCCTGGAGTCGTGCCACCACTGCGGGCCCATGAACGAAAGGACGACGCCGCTCGCGATCACCCAGACCAGGGCGGCTATCGTGATCACCCCAAAGACGTAAACCCAGGAGCCGACGTAGTAGGGCTGGCGGTCGGGCAGGAGGTGGTCCATCGGCAGGCCGCGTTCGAGGGCCCGGCGGACGCGGAGCGTCCAGCTCGCCGGTTGCTCGGACCCAGGAGCCGTCACCGGCTTAGTGGCGTCCATCTTCGCCCTCGCCTCCGTGCGGGAACGGGGCGACGAGCGCCACCGCAAAGAGCACGATCATCCCCACGATGGCCAACAGGTTGGGCACCGAGATGAGGATGAAACCCCAGTGGAAATAAGTGGCCGGTGAATCCATTCGTATCTCTCCTTTCAGTGGGTCTTGACGCGCAATTCTGAATTCACCCCTGAACACGCAGTAGGGCCGGAAGTCCCTTCCCGGCAGGGACTTATGGTGCGCTTTGATGCCGTCTCTGTCACACCGGCAATTGTGACCAGGCTGCCACTGTGGCACAGCCCGCGCCTCGACCGCGCACTCAGAGTTTAGGGTGTAACGGCGATGCATCTTCATCCGGAACACGCCGAGAAGCACTTCACCGCCAGCGACGCCGTTCGCGACGTCGTGGTCGGCATGTCTGACGGCCTCACGGTTCCATTTGCGCTGGCGGCCGGCATCTCAGGCGCCATCGCGATCAGCCACCTCGTGGTGACCGCGGGGCTGGCGGAGATCGCGGCGGGATCGATCGCGATGGGATTGGGCGGCTACCTGGCGGGCCGCAGCGAGGCTGATCACTACGCCAGCGAGCGCCGGCGTGAGCAGGAAGAGGTCAAGACCATTCCCGACGCAGAGGCCAAGGAGGTCGTCGACATCTTCCGCGCCTACGGAGTGACGGCGGAGGAGGCGAAATCCGTCGTCGAAGGCCTGCGCGCCCGGCCGGAGTCGTGGGTTGACTTCATGATGCGGTTCGAGCTTGGCCTCGAGAAGCCCGACCCGCGGCGCGCCATGGTCAGCGCGGCGACGATCGGCGGCTCGTACGCCGCGGGCGGCATCATCCCGCTTGGGCCGTACATCCTCATCTCGAATGCGCACACCGCGCTGCTGGTCTCGGCCATCGTCACCCTCATCGCCCTCGGCATCTTCGGCTACGTCAAGGGCAGATTCACCGGAGCTCGCCCTCTGGTCAGCGCGGCACAGACCGTCGTCATCGGCGGCATCGCCGCGGCCGCCGCTTTCGCGCTGGCCCGCGCGATCTCTTAGGGCGTCGAAGCAAGCACTCGGCGCACCTCGCGTGCGACCTCGACGTCTTCGCGAGCTTTGATCACGAGCGTCGGCACCCGGGCCAACGGAGCGCTGATGTCGCCGTCGGTGACGAGGTTGGTGTTGAGGATGGGTTCGATCTCGAGACCGAGGAATCGCAGGCCTGACACGGTCGCGGCGCGTACCGGCGGCGCGTTCTCTCCCACACCGCCCGTGAACACGAGCGCGTCGAGCCCGCTCATCGCCGCGGCCATCGCCGCGATACAGCCGCGAAGTCGGTGGACATATACGTCGAACGCGAGCCGAGCCTTCTCGTCGCCTGCCGACAGCTTCGTCAGCAGCTCCTTCATGTCGGCGGTGCCGGCGAGCGCTTCAAGACCTGAGTGCCGATCAAGTGTCTCGGTCATCTCGGCCTCGGTGACGTCTGCGTGTCTCTGCAGCCACAACACCAGGCCTGGGTCGATGCTGCCGGAGCGCGTCGCCATGACCAGTCCCTCGAGCGGTGTGAAACCCATCGTCGTATCGACCGACCGGCCGCCCCAGACGGCTGCGAGGGAAGCGCCTGCTCCCAAATGGCAGGTGACAACTTTCAGCTCTGACTCCGGTCGCCGAAGCATCTCGGCCGCGCGCCGTGACGCATACGCGTGAGAGAAACCGTGGAACCCGTAGCGCCGAACGCCGAACCGCTGCCGCCACTCCTCAGGGATGGCGTAGGTCGAGGCCGCGGCGGGCATCCGCGCGTGGAACGCCGTGTCGATACACGCCACCGCGGGCGCTCGGGGAAGTAGAAGGCGCACCGCGGCGATACCAGCAAGGGCTGCCGGAAGGTGAAGGGGCGCGAGGTCGGTGATCGTCGCGAGGTACCCGATCAGCTCGGGGTCGATTCGAACCGAGGCCGGATAGCGAGGGCCACCGTGTACGACCCGGTGCCCGACCGCGTCCACTCCGTCCATGGCGCGCACCGCAGCGTCGAGCCTGGTGCCGTCGAGCTGGCCGCTCGGCGCCTCGAACTCGTGGTCGGCGAGCACTTTGTCGTCCGGGCCGACCAGGCTCACTTTGAGCGAGCTCGAGCCCGCGTTGACCACGAGTACTTTCAACCCGAAATCCCTAATAGGGCCAGACCCAGTCGCGGATGTCGGGCGGGTCTTCTCCGTGATCGCGCGTGAACTGGCGGTGGCTGAGCCGCTGGTCGTCCATGAGCTGGCGTACGTGAGCCGCTCTCGAGCCGAGGCCCGGCACCCGGTCGATCACATCCATCACCAAATGAAATCGGTCCAGGTCGTTGAGCATGACCATGTCGAATGGGGTGGTGGTAGTGCCCTCCTCCTTGTAGCCCCGGACGTGGATGTTGTTGTGGTTAGTGCGGCGATACGTCAGTCGGTGCACCAGCCACGGGTAGCCGTGATAAGCAAAGATCACCGGCTTGTCGGGCGTGAAGATGTCGTCGAATTCCGCGTCCGGCAAACCGTGCGGGTGCTCGCTCGGTGGCTGCAGCCGCATGAGGTCGACGACGTTGACCACGCGGACCTTCAAATTCGGGAAGTGTTGGCGGATGAGATCAGCCGCGGCGAGGACCTCGAGAGTCGGAGTGTCGCCCGCGCACGCCAGTACTACGTCCGTCTCGCCGCCCTCGTCGCTGCTCGCCCAGCCCCAGATGCCCAGCCCTCGCGTGCAATGCGCGACGGCATCCTCCATCGAAAGGTAGTTGAGGGCGGGTTGCTTGCCGGCGACGATCACGTTGACATAGTTGCGGCTGCGAAGGCAGTGGTCGGCGACCGACAGCAGCGTGTTGGCGTCCGGCGCGAGGTACACGCGAATGACCTCCGCCTTCTTGTTCACGACGTGGTCGATGAATCCCGGATCCTGGTGTGAGAAACCGTTGTGATCCTGGCGCCAAACATGCGAAGACAGCAGGTAGTTGAGCGATGCGATCGGACGGCGCCATGGGATCTGGCGGGTCACCTTCAACCACTTCGCGTGCTGGTTGAACATCGAGTCGATGATGTGGATGAATGCCTCGTAGCAGTTGAACAGACCGTGACGCCCGGTGAGGAGGTACCCCTCGAGCCAGCCTTCGCACATGTGCTCGCTGAGCACCTCCATCACCCGCCCATCCGGAGCGAGATGGTCGTCGTTCGGCTCGAGTTCGGCGTCCCACGCGCGGTCGGTCACCTCGAACACCGGCTGTAGCCGGTTCGAAGCCGTCTCGTCCGGGCCCATGATCCTGAAGTTGTCGGGATTGTCGCGGATGACGTCGCGCAGGTAGGTCCCGAGAATCCGAGTCGCCTCGCTCGTGGTTGTGCCGGGCTTGTCCACCGGAACGGCGTAGGACCTGAAGTCCGGAAGCCTCAGGTCCTTCAGCAGCTCACCCCCGTTGGCGTGCGGATTCGCGCTCATCCGCCGCGCACCGAGCGGCGGGAGGGCGGCGAGCTCCGCCACCAGGCTGCCCGACCTGTCGAACAGCTCCTCCGGCCTGTAGCTGCGCATCCAGTCTTCGAGGATTCGTAGGTGATCAGGCTTCCCCTGGAAGTCGGTGACCGGCACCTGGTGGGCTCGGAACGTGCCTTCGATCTGCTTGCCATCCACGGTCCTGGGCCCGGTCCAACCCTTGGGCGTGCGAAGGACGATCATCGGCCACCGCGGGCGCGACTTCTCGCCCTGAACGCGCGCGGCGCGCTGGATGGCGGCGATCTGGTCGAGCGCCTCGTCGAGCGCCGCGGCCATATGCTGGTGCACGGAGTCGGGGTCGTCGCCGCTGACGAAAATCGGCGCGTGCCCGTAGCCGGCGAGAAGGCCACGGAGCTCGTCCTCCGGGATCCTGGCGAGAACGGTGGGGTTGGCGATCTTGTATCCGTTCAAGTGCAGGATCGGCAGGACCGCGCCGTCGCGCCCTGGGTTCAGGAACTTGTTCGAGTGCCAGCTTGCCGCCAGCGGACCGGTCTCGGCCTCGCCGTCGCCGACGACGCAGAAGACGGTGAGCCTCGGATTGTCGAATGCTGCGCCGTAGGCATGCACGAGGGCGTAACCGAGCTCGCCGCCTTCATGTATCGAGCCCGGCGTTTCCGGAGCGACGTGGCTCGGGATGCCGCCTGGAAACGAGAACTGGCGGAACAGCTTTTGCATGCCGGCCGCATCCGTCGTGATGTCCGGGTAGACCTCGCTGTACGTGCCTTCCAGGTAGGCGTTGGCGACCGCCGCGGGGCCGCCATGACCCGGGCCGATGATGTAGATCGCGTCCAGGTCGCGCTTCTTGATGACCCTGTTGGCATGCGCGTAGATCAGGTTCAGGCCAGGCGTCGTGCCCCAGTGCCCCAGCAGCCTCGGCTTGATGTCCGCCAACGTCAGCGGCTTGGTCAGCAGAGGGTTGTTCAGCAGGTAGATCTGACCGACCGACACGTAGTTCGCGGCGCGCCAGTAGGCATGAATCAGGCGCAGTTCCTCAGCGCTCAGCGGTTGGCTCCCGTTCACTTCTGCTGGTTGAGCTCCTTGCGAAAGCCTGCCATGCGGGCTTTCCCGAGGTTGGTTTTCATGATCCAGGCAACGTCCTTATCGGTGGATTGCAGCCACTTGTCGAAATAGGGGCGGGCGTTCTCCGGAGCCGCGGCGGCCGCGACGCTCCAGCAGTAGCCCAGCCCCTGCCGCAAGACACGAAAGCCGTCGTCTTGTCGATCGCGCTTCGCCGCGAGCGAGCCCGTGATCTGGTCGAGGATGACCAGCACCTGCACGGCGTGCTCACGGTCCCTCAGCAGGGCCGGCTCGCAGAGTCCCGCCGTCGCGGCGCGCTGGATGTACGGTTCATCGCCGGCCCAGGCCTGCATCTCGGCCAGGAGGTGCGGCATGCTCTCGCGGCCGATGCGTTGAAGCGCGATGGCGACCCCTTCGCGCACTCGCCAGCGGTGGTCTGATGCGAGCTCTCGGAGCCACGTCATCACGGTTGCCGGTTCCATGAGCGCCACCTTGCCGAGTCCCGCCGTGCCGCACATGGCGAGAAACTCGTCGGTCGATGCGGATAGGCGCCACAGCCGATCGGGGTCGGCCTCGTCGCCCACAGCCTGGACGAGCTCCAGGTTGGCCCTTGGCCCGGGCAGCCCGGAGTGCTTCTTCAAGTACGGTTCCCAGTCCTGCAGGCCCCTCAGCTCCGCGCGGTAGCCGTCAACGCGTGTTGTCATGTCGCGTCCCGATCCTAAGTAATCCACGGCGCGGGCACACGAGGACCTGGCGATCCTCCACGGAAGTAGAACGATAATGGTCGGTCGAGGTGGGTTTTGATGACTGACAGACAGCAGGACGGGCACGCGGAACAGGCAGGACGGACCCGGGACAAACGCAGGCTCATGGTCACTCAGCTGCTGCGCAGCCCCGTGTTGAACCCGGCCGGTGCAGAGGTCGGCCGCGTCGAGGACTTCATCGTCAAGCTGGCAGAGGGCGGGTACCCGCCGGTGACTGGCCTGAAGGTGCGTGTCGGTGCTCAGGGGGTGTTCGTAGGCAAGGACCTGATCGACAAGATCGAGCCCGGAGCGGTGCGCCTCAACACTCACACGCTCCAGACACAGCCTTTCCAGCGGCGGCCCGGCGAGGTGCTGCTGGCAGCCGACGTCCTCGGCCGCCACCTGGTCGACGTCGCGCGGGGCCGCATCGTGCAAGCCCACGACCTGGTGCTCGCTCAGGGTGAAGAGGGCTGGCGGCTGCAGGGCATCGACCGCAGCCCGCAGGCGATGCTGCGCCGGCTGGTGCCCAGGCGCGGGAGGCCGGATCTGCGGCGCCACGCGATCCTGGACTGGAAGGACGTGCAGCCGTTCGTCCGCCACGTTCCGAGCGCCAAGCTGCTGATGCCTCTCCAGCGCCTCCGGCGGCTGCACCCGGCGCAGATCGCGGACATCGTGGAGGGCGCTTCGCACGATGAGGGAGAGGAGATCATCGAAGCTGTCGAGAGCGACGCCGACCTGACCGCTGATGTTTTCGAGGAGCTCGACGCGGAGCACCAGGTGGAGTTCTTGAGGTCGCGGTCCAACGAGGAGGCAGCGCGCGTGCTCGACCGCATGGCGCCCGATGATGCCGCGGACCTGCTCGGCGAGCTCGACCAGTCTCGCCGGCTGCCGGTGCTGAACCAGATGTCGGCGACGCAGCAGCACAAGCTGCGCAAGCTGCTGCAGTACCACCCGACCACGGCCGGCGGCATGATGAGCCCGGACTACGTGTGGGTCGTCCATGGCTCGACCGTTGGCATGGCGATCGAAGCCGTGCGCGTCGACGACAAGACGCCACACCAGCTGCTGAACACGGTTTTCGTGACCGACCAGGACGGCAAGTTTCTCGGCGGCCTCGCCCTCGCAGACCTGGTTCGGGCCGAGCCTGGGCAAAGCGTCGACGAGCTGAAGCTGGTCAACTGTTCCATCGGCTCAGGGGCTGATTTTGTCGATGTGGTCTTGATGATGGCCGACTACAACCTCATCGCCCTGGGCGTGGTCGACTCGAACGGCAGCTTGATCGGCGCCATCTCGGTGGACGACTTGATGGAGGCGCTGATTCCCGCGGAATGGCGCAATCGGGTCGAAGCGAGCTCCGGGGTCTAAACCGCGTTGGCCAGGCGCGGGCCGCTTGAGAAGGACTCGCGCTTGACCCCGACGTCAGCGGTTCTTGACGAGGCGCACCTCGGCGACATTCACGGCGCGTTCGGGACCATCCGCCTGAGCGACGTGGCGCCACGCCGCACCTGGCGCCGGCGGCTGCTGACGCTCGCGGCGATCGTGGGCCCGGGCATCATCGTGATGGTCGGGGACAACGACGCGGGCGGCGTATCCACTTACGCGCAGGCCGGGCAGAACTTCGGCTATTCCCTGCTCTGGACGCTCGTGCTGCTGATCCCGGTCCTCATCGTCAACCAGGAGATGGTGGTGCGCCTTGGCGCGGTCACCGGCGTTGGACACGCGAGGCTGATCAAAGAGAGGTTTGGAAAGTTCTGGGCCTGGTTCTCGGTCGGAGACCTGTTCCTGTTGAACTTCCTGACCATCAGCACGGAGTTCATCGGCATCAGCCTCGCCGGCCAGTATTTCGGCTTCAGCCCGTATCTCGTCGTGCCACTGGCCGCCCTGATCCTGATCGGGATCACAGTGACGGGCAACTTCAGGCGGTGGGAGCGGGCGATGTTCGTGTTCGTGGCCGCAAGCCTGCTGGTCCTTCCGCTGTTGGTGCTCAGCCACCCGGATCCTGGCGCCGCGCTGCAGGGCTTTGTCCGACCCAGCGTGCAGGGAGGGTTCACGTCAAATGCGGCGCTGCTGATCATCGCCATCGTTGGCACCACCGTCGCGCCGTGGCAGCTGTTCTTCCAACAGTCGAACGTGATCGACAAGCGCATCACCCCGCGTTGGCTCGAGTACGAGAAGGCGGATACGGTCATCGGCGCCTTTGTGGTCGTCATTGGCGCGGCCTGCATCATGATGGCCTCCGCATCGGCTTTCACGGGCACCGCGGGCTTCGGACAATTCGACAACGCGCGTGGCGTTGCCCAGGGCCTGGCCTCTCACATCCATCCGGTGGTCGGCTCGATCTTCGCTCTGCTGCTGTTCGACGCGTCAATCGTCGGCGCGTCGGCGGTCACGCTGGCGACGTCATACGCGTTCGGCGACATCTTCGGCCTGCGACACTCGCTCCACAGAGGCGTTCGTGAGGCCAAGCTCTTCTATGGCTCATACACGGCGATGGTTGCGCTGGCGGCCGCAATCGTGCTCATACCGAGGGCGCCTCTCGGCATCATCACGACCGCGGTGCAGGCGCTGGCCGGCATCCTGCTGCCGAGCGCGACCGTGTTCCTGGTCCTTTTGTGCAACGACCGGGCGGTCCTGGGCCCGTGGGTCAACAAGGCCTGGCTGAACGCGGTCGCGGGCTTCATCGTCACCGTGCTGCTCCTGCTCTCACTGGTCCTCGTGATCACGACCGTGCTCCCGTCGATCGACGTCACCAAGCTGGTGGTCGTCCTCGCGTCGGTGATGGCAGTCCTGCTGGTTGGAGGCGGCTTGTGGCTCTGGATCTCCCAAAGGGGTGCCGCACGCGTGCCACCGGTATCCCGCGCCGAACGCGTGAACTGGCGCATGCCGGCTCTGGCCCTCCTCGAACGGCCGGCCTGGTCGCTCGCGCGCAGGATCGCGATGATCACGCTCAGCGGCTATCTCGTCGTGGCGGTCGTCCTCCTGGCGGTCAAAGCGGTGGAGCTCACAATCGGGCGTCACTAGGTCGTTAACAACCCGCTTACAAACCTGGCGCGCGCCCGCCGGTAAGATGGTCGCCCGTGCCGTTCGGTATCAAGCCTGGGCACCGCGCCCGCGCGTCACGCAGGCGCCTCAGCCCTTTCCGCAGCCTCGTCCTCGTCGCGCTTGCCATCTCCCTTTCGGCGGTGGCAGGCGGCTTGGCGTACTTCATACCCGCTGCCGCAACGGCGATCCAGGAGACCGGGCAGGTCGTCAGCGTGCCTTCGCCGTCGCCGACCAGCATTCTGTTCTCGCCCTCGCCGTCACCAAGCCCGGCCGAGCAGGGCGCATTCACTGTCCTTCTCCTCGGCTCGGACGATGACTCGAAGTTCAGCGCGGATCACGTCCTCACCCAGTCGATGATCCTGGTCCGCGTGCTGCCCGCGACCAAAGAGGTCACCATGCTTTCGATCCCGCGCGACCTCTATGTGCACCTGTCCACGGGCGGCTACGGAAAGATCGATGGCGCGTATTCGTACGGGGCGGCCGGCGCGGCGATCGCCACCGTCGAGCAGGACTTCGGCGTGCACGTGGATGACTACATCTGGGTGGGGCTGCTCGGGCTGATCAAGGTGATCGACGCGATCGGCGGCATCGACATCGTCACCAGCAGCCCGGTCATGGACGACTACTACCCGGCCGACATCTACAGCGGAAACCCGTTCGGGTACCAGCGCGTTGCGGTGCTCGCCGGCCCGCAGCACCTGGACGGCATCCACGCCATGGAGTACGTTCGCTCCCGGCACAGTGACCTGCAGAGCGACTTTGGCCGCTCGAAACGACAGCAGCAGGTGCTCCAGGCGATCCGTGTGAAGTCCAAGCAGCTGGCGCCGTCGGACATCCCGGCTTTGGCCGCGGCGATTGGAGGTGAGATGAAGACCAGCATCGGCCTGGACAAGGTGGCCCGGCTGGTGCCGCTTGCGGCGACCTTTGACAACCCCGATGCCATCCGCCAGGTTCTCCTGCTGCCCCCGTACACGCATGGCGGAGGTCCCGACGGCAGCGTCACCCCGAACTGGGGAGCCATCCTGCCCCTGGTGCACCAGTACTTCCCGTGATCCTGTCGCGATTCCTCCTGGCGGTCGGCCTCGCGATCCTGATGGTGGTCACTGGCGTGAGCTCCTACATGTACCTGGGATCGCGACAGTCAAAGGTGGTTGCCCCGCCACAGAAGCCGACCGCCGCGACTCCTCGCGGCCAGGCCTTCGCGCTGCCCGGCACGATCTATCTCGAGCAGTCCGGCGCCCTGTACAGGTTCAGCGCCGGGCGGTTCCACCAGCTCACGCCGGAGGACGGCTGGACGCAGCCCGCCCTTTACCCCGATGGCAGCCATCTGCTCGCCGTCAAGCGCTCGGGTTTCTTCTCCGACGTGTACGTGCTGACGC
>DATBZP010000101.1:0-29189 GCA_036513135.1 Candidatus Dormiibacterota bacterium
TATAACCATCGATTCACACGGCGCATGACCTATCGTCCCGTCATCTTTGCTGTTAAATGGTCGTTAAGCAGACCAGTGCCGAAAGACTTAATATTCAGTGAATGGCTGAACGGGACAGTGAGTCGCAAGAGGAGGTTGACAAATGTCGGGATGGTTATCACGACGTGGCCGCGCTCTGCTCGTAGCTACGACGATCAGCGTGGTCGCCTTCGGCGTCGCCGAGGCACACGCAGCAACGACGGCTGTAACACAGGCGGCAGTCGCGCCGCCAAATGCATCGTGCCTCACAAATAGGCAGGCAGGAACGCCGATGACGATGGCGGAGGCCCAAGCCTGTGCGCCAGGAGCAGTGTTTGTGCCGTCCGGCGTTGTATCGCAATCGGGCGAGTACATCGTTCCAGGACACAATGGCGGCTACGCGATTCTCGGGGTGAGCAGCGCACTAAGCAGTGTCGGAGGCGCAGCCGTGACGTCGCGAACGGCTCTCGCATACTCATGCGGCCAAAATATCGGGCGGAACATCAGTTCGTATTACTGGGATCCTGTGGTGTACGTAACCTTTAACACTGGGAACTCAGCTGTCTACTGTTCCTACGCATGGAATAACTGGGAGACGCCAGGCGGATACGTGATCGGCGGGACCTTCACAGATTCGAAGGGCGTCATTAACAACCACACCTACACGGAGAACCCCTGGCTGAACCGGACCGTCGTCATGAATGGCGGCCTGGGCCAGGACACCTTCTTCTGCAGGCATTACTACAGCGCTAACGATCAGTGGAGTGCCTGGTGCTCGTAACCGGTTAGGCGAAATTTCGTCGTATTAGAACCAGTCAGGTTAAGCGCAACCGCTGTCCCGTTTCAGCCGCCACACGCAGAGCCTGAGCCACTCTGCTCCAATCTGTAGGGTTCAATAAAGACTAGGCGGGCCTGGCCCGCCCTATTTCCGTGGACACCTGTTTGGGAGCTAGGCTCCCTGTGACAGGAGGTGTCCATGAAACCCGCAGACGTCGCAGCGAGCAATCAAGACCGCGGTCGTTTCTCAGATAGCGCCGGTTTGAAATTGCCCACCCGAGCCGGGTGCAGTCATATGCTCGGGACGAGACCCACCCCGATAACCGCAGCAACGGCGCCGCTAAGGGCGCCACCGACCACAACCGCACTAACTATTACGGCCGCCCGCCGAAGGATGGCGGACCCTGTGTGCGCAAGGCGCGCCCGAAATTCAAAAGACCAATAACCGAATTCTGCCGATGCCAGGAGACCAGCACCAAGCAGCGGTGCGCTAGTTGTAGGGAGAATGCCGCTAAGCATTTCAATCACAGCGACCAGGCCGAGCACTGCAAGCGCGCACGGAAAGACAGGACCTCTTTGCCGCAGGAGCCCGACAGCTAATCCCACCACAGCCAGCCATGCGCAGAGAGATGCGACCGGGAAGCTGAAATCAGCGAAGGTCAGGACGCCCGCAATCGCGGCAGCGATACCGGTCGCGACGGCGGCGACGATCAGGCGCGCAGGCGGCGCGACGTGCTTCTGAATCGGTGCAACTCCATTAATGGAATCTGTAGCGGCTCGCCCGGCCTCCATGGGGAGACCGGTAACCCCATCTGGAGGTACTGATGGCGAATGGCCTCGCGATGAAGGCTCCACAGCCGGTGGGCCAGCTGCTCACGATCTTTGGTCGGCGGAAGCAGCACGGCGTCAGCGGAGATCTCGACTACCGCGACGTCATGCCCTCGCGAATATAGGTCGAGCAGAATCGCGGGCGTGCGTCGGTCCGCCATTGGGGTTAGGGCGATGACAAGGGCGGCCGGCGGCAATACGCGTTTGGGGATGGCCTCCACATTTGGCCAGGCATAGCTGAAGGCAAGCCTGGTCTGCATCAGCGAGTCCACGATTCTGTAGAGCTGGCGCATACCCATGCCAGGCAGCAACCATTGCATCGTGCCGCCGATTGTGAGCAAGCCGACCCGATCGCGTCGCTTGAGGCATTCCATCGCCACCGACGTGGCTCCGCGCACTGCGAGCTCGAGGCTCGACACATTGTCGCCAGCTACGTCGATAAAGGTGTCTAACAGAAGCACCACGTCGGCGCTCCGCTCAGGATGGAAGAGGTTGACGTGTAGCTGGCGGTGGCGCGCGGTGGCTTTCCAGTTGATGTGACGTTGCTGGTCTCCCGGGGCGAACTCACGGATGTCCGCGAATTCGAGGCCAGTACCCGACGCCCGCGACACCAGACTACCAAACCGCGGCCGAAGGGCATGCGGTCGCAACAGCGAACGGAGTCTTTCCGGTCGGGGGTACACCCGAAGCTCGAGCGTTGGTTCGATCAACTGTTCATGGACAAATGCGGACAGAGGGTCGCGCGCCTGGATCATGCCGCCGCCAAAACTGTGAGCGCCCCAGCGGTCACAACGGATGCGGGCGCGCATCGTGGTGAGTGCGCTGACGGTCACCCTGGCAACACGCGGCGGATCGATCAGCTCGAACCCAGCGGGTAGGTCAATCAGAAACCCTACCTCGGAACTGCCCATTCGGATGGCGGCCTCAACGACAACCTCAACGACGTCTCCCTCGAGCACCTTGGTACGGTCAGTCGAGAGGCGGACGTCAATGTCAGGACGGGTGCGGCCAACGATCATGCTGGCGGCGAGGACAAGCAAGAACGGAAGCGCGATCACTACCGGTTCCACTCGACCAATCGCCAGGGACAGGATGACGCTGCCGCTCACAATGAGGGCGTAAGGGAGTAGGCGAGGTGACCGAAAAGTGGTCATGACTCTCGGGCAAGCTCCGCCGCTGATGGAGTTGGGACAGTCTTTACGGATTCGAGGATGGCTTGCTCGGCACCATGCTCTTGGATCCAGAATTCGGGCTTAAGCGACACCCGATGGGCGAGCGCTGGTAAGGCGACCGCCTTGACATCGTCCGGAAGTACGTATTCGCGACCGTCAAGGGCCGCCCAGCCTCGCGCCACTTTCAGAAGTGCCAGAGTTCCACGCGGGCTCACTCCAACCTGCAGCTGGGCATTGGATCGCGTCGCGTCCGTGAGCGCAACCATGTAACGCATCACGGCGCGAGAGACGTGGACCAACTCAAGGGTCTTTTGCAACTGCAAGAACTCGGCCCTGTCGATAACCAGGCGGATCGCGACGGCATCCTCGCGCCTCTCGATCCGCTGCTCCAGGATGCGCGCCTCATCCTCGTTATTCGGGTATCCGATCGCCAGCCGGATGAGGAAACGATCCAGCTGCGCCTCTGGGAGCGGATACGTCCCCTCGAACTCAATTGGGTTCTGGGTCGCTATAACGAGGAAGGGTGCTGTCAGCTTTCGTGTCTCGCCATCGATTGTCACCTGCCGTTCCTGCATGGCCTCAAGGAGTGCCGCCTGCGTTTTGGCGGGCGCCCGGTTGATCTCGTCCGCCAGCAGCAGGTTGGTGAACACCGGACCAGCACGAAACTCAAATTGGCTCGTGGCCTGGTTGTAAATGGAAGTTCCGGTCACGTCGGCGGGCATGAGGTCAGGAGTGAACTGGATCCGTTTGAAGTCCATGTCCATCGCGCTCGCGAAAGAGCGAGCCATTAGCGTCTTGCCGAGACCTGGGAGATCGTCGATCAGGATGTGGCCGTCGGCCAACAGACCGATCAATGTCAGTCTGAGAGCGTCGCGCTTGCCGACGACCGCCTTGGATACCTCATCGAGGATGCGCTTGGCGGCGTCTAGAACTTGCTCTGCGTCGAATCTATCTGCCACTGCTCAGAGCTTCTCCAAGGCGTCCGTTGCTGCGGCCAGCTGCAGGTTTGTGACGGTTCCCCAGTGCGTTGCACTGTCGCCAGCCGCAACTGGTCGGACAAGTTGCCAGACTGTGTTTCCGAGCAAGTGGCGTGCTCGGTCCGGATCGCGTTCGAGCACGACGTTGTGATGAATCAGAAGCCTGTGTGCAGCAACGTCGGTGAGCGCGCCCTGCAGAAACGGGAAGAGCTGGTAGTCCACGGCAATCAAGAAGTCGTTTGCGGATTCGATGTCACGCATTTGACGAACCTCACCAAGCCGGAGTGTGGAAGCACTGTCGTAGCTGATTGCACGCCGTTCTTCAGGTATGTTCGCAAGGAACTCGGAAATTATGGCCCCCGCTGCTAACAGCGCAACGACCACCAGCCAGATCCTGGCAACGGATGAGAGCCACGATGGCTGCAATCCGACCACCAGTGCGGCGAGCGCGGTCAAGAGTGTTGCCTCTCGAAGGAGCCACTTCATTTCGCGCTCTCCCTGATCAGCAGCAGAGAGTTGATCGCGTTCTCGCGCATGGTTTCGTTGATCGCCCGGGCTGAGAAGCCGGCCAGCTGAAACAGGGAGGTCAACGTTTGGACTGGCATCGCGGGCGCTCCGGACTGGTCGAGTAAGCGCCGCGCGAACTCCAATGCAGTCTCCTCAGGATGGCGCGACACGCCTCGCCTCGCTAGCGCGCGCTCCATTTGCTGGTAACACGCCAGGATCGCCCGGCGCGGATCACTTTCCAACATCATCGCCCCCAACGCTTCGTCGACCGCAGTAGTGAGGGACGGTCCATCGCTAGCCAGCGCGCCGGCTTCCGCATTGGGTTGCGCACGGCCGCGTCCTTGGCGGATTCGCGTGACAACAAGGAACCCTAAGGCAATAGAACCAATCGCGAGCCATAGCCACTTGAGGTCTGGCAAGGTAAAGGCGAAATGGTTCGGGGGCACTAGAGGAAACCAGCCCAGCCCATAACCCCGTGTGAAAGACGTCGGTGGCGACCACTCGTGGGGCCACGCCGCGGCGATAGCGATAGCTATTCCGCCTAGCACAGCGAGACGAATCGCCGCGTTTCCGGCCGCGTCCCACGACCGAATTCGTCCCACGCGCCATGGCGCGCTCCATGGGGCCGGGTAACGAACGCTCTGGGTCGCCGCCCAGCCGTATCCAGCAACGGCTGCGAGGCCAATGATTCCGGCTTCAATTCGAACCGTAAACGGCTCCAACGCAGCCCCATTCTGACCTACGCCAGGCCCTATTGGGGCTGACCCCGGTCATTGTGGCAGTGCTCGTACAAGCCCACGTACCACGATGTCGCAGGTTGCGGCAACGCCGGGCGGACAAGCGGTTCAACCAACTAGCCTGCACGTCTCGAGGGTGAAAGGCGCAGAAACGCGATGCCCGCGATGGCGGTTATTGGTATCGGCCCCCATTGGCGCGAATCGATGCCGCCCGCCCTGTTATCTGAAAGAACGAAGACTTGATCGGAGTTCAGGGTTTGTCCTTTATGTATGGCGCCTTGTGTGGGCCGCAAACTGCCGTCGCTTGTCCTTGGCAGCCACCGAACATAATCCCCCGGTAGGTGGCCGAGCCGTTTGATCATGAGGCTCGAACGAGATCCATCGATTCCACCGAGTCCTCGGATCAGGACTATGTTGCCGCGTCGCAGCCAGCGGCGCGGCCAGTATCTAAGCGCGATCACCATCTCCCCGTTAGAGAGCGTGGGTTCCATGCTGCTTCCAACTATGGTTACCGTGCAAAGTGACTGCCTTCCGGTAAGGATGAGCGCACACAGGACAAGTGCAACGCCGACCCAGATCGGCTTCACTAGAGCCCAGCTACATCACACAGAGGAGCGCTTAGCTGCCCGCGCGGTGGCATCGGTGTTCTCCCAGTCTGAAACCAGGGTCCTCCATTCCTGATTGCTTGTATATGGAGCCCCGGCCATTACCACTTTCCCATTTTCCACCAGGGTGAAATGGGGCGTACTCGATGCCCTGTACCTTTCGAAGAAGTCATGCTTAGTCCTTGGCGCGACGACGATCTCTCCGCTCACTTGTGCCTCTGCAAGAAGCTGGCGGGTACTCTCCGCATCGCCGCTGCTCACAAGCACGAGGTCTGTGCCCTTTGGCTTGGCGATCTTCGCGAGGCGCATTAATTCAGGTAGCGATTCGACGCAAGGTGGGCAGCCCGGCGCCAGAAACACAAAGGCTGTACGCGGTTGGAAGTCAGAACGCGTTAATGGCTCGCCCATCAACGTTTCAGCAGTGAACTCAGGAGCGAGGTCACCGACCGCCAAGCCTGGGCGCGTACCGCGTTGTTCCTTGCTTAACCGCCGAATAATCACCAATGTCAAGCCCATGTTGGCGAGTACGACCAACCAGAGTGCTACCTGACTTGCGACCAAGGTCTCAGTGCCCAAGGTGCTAGCCGCCAATCCTTGGCTCAGTCATCGCTAGGGCGGCTATCTCCGGTAGGTGCGCCCACAGCAATGCCAGAACTACGGCCACCGCGGCGACGACTGCTATGGCCAGATCACCGGTTCGGACTGAAGACATCACTTCTGGGACAAGTGCGAATTGCGTTGTCCCTGTGGCATTAGCCAATGAGACCCAGGCGACGAGAACGAGCGCCAGAAGGCCCATGTTCCGGAGTACATCGAACCATGAGATGGCGGTTTCACGTGCACCAAAGCAATGGCAGTCGACGATTGCTCCAGTCTCGATCGCTCTAATGAGTGCGATCGAGAAAGCAATGAGAAGGGCTGCGCAGAGGAATAAGCCGGCACGGAGCGGAACCCACGGCAAAAGCATCAAGCAGGATGCGATCATCTCGAGAGCGATGAGTGTTACTGCAACGGCAGCGCGAAGCGGCCTAGGGATCCCAAAGGCGCTAAGTCCATCTTTGAACTGCGGGACGGCTCGCGCTTTCTGTACGGAACTCAACGCGAAGGTTGTGCCTAGTACTACTTGGGCAAAGACCAGGACCGAAGCCTCCATCTCACGGGCTCCCGTTTTTAGATAGCCCGCGCGGCGAAAGCCCGGGGAGTCCTCCGATCCCAGTCGAAATCTCATCTTGAGACCAGAAAGTGTCCCGCATCTGACTGTGACCTTCCTATCAGCAGCTGGTGCAGCAGCCCACAGGGTTTGCACAGTCATGAGGGCATGGTTGAAAGGAGTCGTATGCGTACCAATCGACCACCCAACAAATCTGGTTGCCCGAGCACTGGCCCCAGCTACCGTGATACTCGCAGAATCGCCCGCAGTAGATGCTGGGGCAGGCCGCGGCCTTAGTCTGCGGCAATAGTTGTCTCGCGGCCAGCGAGACAATAGCGTCCATCGGAGCAAGAGAACGAACAACACGATCCACCGCCGTTAACACCATCTCCATGAAACTCTCCTTGCTTCAACTCTGCGTTGTGGACCTAACGGTTTGTCGGTAGTCAGCGACATTGGCTCGCAAACTGTGCCGGTGGCCAGCACGGCCACGGTCGCAGCCGTGAGAGAGCGTAGTTAGCGCTACCAGACAGTCATGATGCTGAACGTCGCTTCCATTGCTAACAAGTCGTGATTTCAGATGTCATCGGAATCGTGTCAGTACATGTGATGCTGTTCGCGGTCAGACTCCGCAGTGACATGAGGGTCGGCCTGGTAAGCCACTCGGTACGTTTAGCCGCATCGGGCCGGCAAGACTGCGAAGACGGAGTGACTGGGGTGACCTGCAGCACAAGAGCTAATCGGAATGGGCTCTGTTTTCGGTGATGAGTCCGCCGCGGTGGCCATCATCGACCGCTTTCTGCACTACTCCACGACCGTCAACATCCGCAGCGAGAGCTACCGAATCAAGGCAAGAAAGAAAGCGGGCCGGTATCTTCACCGTGCCGCCGGCCATGACGGTCCGAGCCGGAGCCTCAGATGGGGAATTTCAAACCGGCGCTCAGACGAAATCGGCCCTGAGCTGGGGAATTTGAGACCGGCCTTGACACCGGTTGTGGATCGCACTCTTGAACCGTTTCAGCCCAACCCGCCGCCGCCTCCACTGCGGGGGATAAGGGAGGTCTGGCTGACCAAGCATTTTTGTAAGCGAGGTCTCAAACCTGCCGCCCTGAAGCGGCGGTATGTGTGAAGAACTCAAGCGGCATTAGCAACGAATCCGCAAGCCCGGTGCGTTCGCTGGCATGGTTGCCATGGGAGCCCAGGTCTAACCGCAGATGGGGCAGGCCCGGACCCGTGTTGTCACAGTAACAGTAGGCCCCGCCACCGAAGCAAACGCGTCTACGCAGTGCCACTGGAAAGTCCCTGGACCGCAGTCAGGGCAGCCGTTGCAATGCTGTATTGAACACGGATAGCAACAACTTGCATGCTCTTTTACTCGGGCATCGAAGTGGAGGACTAATGCGATCAAGAATGGGGACGGTTTGTCCTAGCCGATACTGGAGGTGCCCATCTCCCACGGCCGTGCGGCGCTTTACAAATAGGGATCAACGCTCCCTATTCGGCGGGACAAGGTTTAGCCGGCAAACGACGCGGCGGACCTCCGTTGCCGTTATGCGTCAAGGTAGCGTTGCCAAGCTGCCACGGCGCCAGTCTTACTTCGCAGACCGTTCTCTCGATAAAACCGTTCGAGATGTGTCCTGATCGTACTAACAGCAACGCCAAGCTCAGCGGCAATCTCCTTGTCCGTGAGTCCACGAACCGCTAGATCGAGGATCTGGCGCTGCCTTGGCGTAACGTGCAGTTCACCGCCCGGAATTGGCCGACGGGACACGAACCCTCACCCATACTCATATCTAACGGCTCAAAGCCAGGACACTTGCCCGCCGTTTCCGCATAAGTAAGGACCGACCGACTTGGCTTGACCTTCATTCGGAATCGGAGGCCAAATTTAGGCTCGCGCAAGATCTCATGAGGGGGACTATCGCCGACATGTCCTCATAAGTGCGGACAGCACTTCGATGACATCGGAAATCCCGACTTGTCAGCGACCACTTTTGGGTCGAGGGTGTAGCTATTCATTGCGCCCAGACCATCAGCGAAAAGCAAGCCGCCGTCGGGGCCGTTACACCGGCTTCAGGTCCGCAATTACATTGCGGTTGGCGAGCTAGCGCTGGCGGGAGCGTTGCTGCTGCAGGAATCGAGCGCTCTTTTAGCTGCGATTGTTCTCGGCGTTACGCTCATGTACTCCATCTATACGCTGACGCGCGCTGCGGAAAGCACCTGCCACTGTTTCGGCACACGCCTCCCCGCATCGACACGAGTCGCTCAATTGGGGCGCAATCTCCCACTCTTCGCGTTAGCACTCGGCTAAGACCTCCCCGCGGGATCGTAACTCTGGGTCGCACATTAGCCACCTGGAGCGTTTCTATCGAGCGAGGGGGGGCAGTACGTTCCGGTTCGAACATGAACGTCGGTTGATTTCTGAGCTAGGTCTCAATCGTCGAATCAGATGGGGGATCGTGCCGCTGGCCGGCCGCCTGCAGATGATCCTCGGGCGGGGAGGCCGGCACCAGAAGAAGACTGACTCGGGACCGGCGAGCAGTGGCCTCACCGGTGATCCGGGACTTGGGCAGCCGAAAGGGCCGAAGGACCTTCGCGGCCGCTGGCTGAACTTGAAGCAATCCGTCACCGGCACCACGGCGGCGCTGCCCCGGGTTCTGCGGCTGGTGTGGGACGCGAGCCCAGTGACCACACTCACTCTATTTGCCACGACCGCCATTGCCGGCGTGATCCCGGCAGCTGCCGCGTACACATCGAAGCTCCTGATCAACGCCGTCGTGCAGGGAATCCTCATCTACAACACCCACAGCCCGGATCGAGAGCAGTTTTCCGTCGGGCCCCTCAACACCCCTGTACTCACCGCGGTGGGAATGATCGTTTTCCTCGCAGTCCTCCAGCTCGCACTATTCGCCTTCACCTCGTTGCTGAGCACGATCCGCAGCATCGGCCAACAGCTGCTCCAGAACGCGGTGTCGATGCGGATCCAGCTGATGGTGATGGAGAAAGCCGCCTCGCTAGACCTGTCCTTCTATGAGGATCCCGCGTCCTACGACCTGCTCCGCCGGGCCCAAACCGACTCGATCAACCGGCCGGTGATGATGATCTCGACGGCTTTCGGCCTGGTCCAGACCTTTTTGACCTTCATCACGATGATTGCGCTTCTGCTGGGCGTAAGTCCGCTGCTGGCGCTGCTGACGTTGGTTTCTCCGATCCCCGCCTTTATCGCCGACACCAGGTACGGCTGGCGCGGTTACAACATCGCCCGCTGGGGCTCGCGGCTCCTGCGACGTATGAACTACCTCGTCAGCCTCGTCACGACCGACAGCTACGCGAAAGAGGTCAAGCTCTTCGGCCTGGGCGGCTATTTCATCGAGCGCTACCGGCTGATCGCGCAGGCCTTCTATGGCAGCCAGCGGTCGCAGATCACAAAGCGCTACATGACCGGATTCGCCTGGGGCAACTTCAGCACGATCGCCACCTCCCTCACCTATCTATATGTGGCGCTACAGGCGATCGCAGGCAGGCTCACCCTCGGCGACCTGACGCTGTACACAATTGCGGCCCAGTCGGTGCAGAGCTCGATCCAGGGCATCCTCAGCGGCTTCTCGGGCATGTACGAGCACAACCTCTACCTAAACAACCTGTTCGAGTTGATGGCGATCAAGCCATCGATGCCGCTCCGGTCCGCGCCGGTCGAGGTGCCGCAGCCGATGCGGGGTGAGATCAGGTTCGAGAACGTCAGCTTCGCCTACCCAGGCGCCGAGAAGAACGCGCTGAACGAGATCAGCTTCACCGTCGAGGCGGGAGAGACGCTGGCCGTGGTCGGCCGGAACGGTGCCGGCAAGACGACGCTTTTCAAGCTGATCTGCCGCCTCTACGACCCGATCGGAGGGCGAATTCTCATCGATGGAACCGACATTCGCGATTTCGATCCAAACGATCTGCGAGCCCAGATCGGGGCCATGTTCCAGGACTACGTCGATTACCAGGCGACCGCGGCCGAGAACATCGGACTGGGCAGCGTGGCCGACATCGTCGATCGGGAGGCGATCATCAGCGCGGGTCGGCAGGCGGGAGCGGATGAGCTGATCTCGAACCTGCCCCAGGGCTATGACACGGCTCTGGGCAAATGGTTCGATGCGGGCGTCAATCTGTCCGGCGGTGAGTGGCAGAAGGTCGCGCTGGCGAGGGCATTCATGCGCGATGCCAAGATCCTCCTGCTGGACGAGCCGACGTCCGCCCTCGACGCGCAGGCGGAGTACGACCTGTTCGAGCGCATTCGCTCGCTCACCAAAGGCCGCACCGCTGTCTTTATCTCACATCGCTTCTCGACCGCACGACGAGCCGATCGCATCGTCGTTCTCGAGCATGGGCGGCTGGTGGAGGAAGGGACACATGAGGAATTGATGTGGCTGGACGGCAGGTATGCCAGCCTGTTCAGGGTGCAGGCTTCGGCCTACATAGGTGAGGACGCCATGTACGGCCGATCGTAGTTGACATCGCCAGCGCCAGGGATCTTTCATCGAGAGCCACGCAGCAGGAGCTCGTTCAGTTCGTCAGAGCCGAGGCCGACGATGTTGATGGCCCAAACCTGCTCGGGCGACAGTCCGGCTCGGCGCAATCCGGCCCTTTCGTCCTGCAAGAGTCGCTTGACTTTGAAAGCCGGTCGTGGTCGATCGGGATGCGTCGGTGGGCCGACCCGCCGCCTGCCTCGCATCACCCATTGGTGAAACCGAATGCCCTCGGCCTGAAGCCGAGCGCGCAGGGCACGCACGATGCGACGCGCTTCGAGCGGCGCCCACCGGTGGGCTGCTTTGGCGACTGCAACCCCGGGGTCCTTACCAATCAACCGCCGAGCGTGACGCGCTGAGATGCCGAGCTGCGCCGCGATCTCGTCAGCGTTGAAACCCAGTTCGTGGAGGCCGCGGGCGCAGACAAGCCGATAGGCAGCCAGGTTGATGGTGCGATTGGTCTTCAGCGCCTCCAGAAAAGGCACCAGCTCTTCCTGAGCGGCCGGCGCCCGCCTCAGCCGCCTCTCCATTGCCCGCCACGCCACGTCCAGGTCTTCGGCCGTCGGCGTGCGGAGTTGACGAGGGGGTCGCGTGCGAACGCGCAGAACGCGGAGCGACCTGGCGGAAATGAAGTAGGCCCCGTGTGGTCCACGAACGGCCTTCAACCTCCCGCTCCGGATCCGTATCCGGAGGGTCTCGATGTGGCAGCCGAGACGCTTGGCCACATCGTCGAGCTTGAGAAGACTTGATTTCACCTTTCGCGATCGGGACCTCCTCTTGCAGTTTCAAGGCAGCGGACACGAATCGTCCACATTGTGAATAAGTAGAAGTACCAAAGCTTGTTGGCACGCCCTCGGCATTCGATGACCCGGGGCCCTCGGCGCGGAGCTGAGTGGCAAGACAGGGGTCGGCCGAAGGCGATTTGGCTCCCCACGCCCGACCTCGATTGGCATCAGTGGCCAGCCTGGCACGGCCAGATGTGGGCGCGTTACCGGAGGGGGCCGGACTCAGGCCCCCGTCGCGGTCGACGCTTACCGAGCAGCGTGCGCACGGCGTGCGCACGCGGACGAGTGTGGAAACGCCACCGGACGACCGCCCAGGACGAGCGTTGGGCAACTCCGGGCTGGCTCAACGGCTTGCGTGGAATGGGTCATGGGCTTCGGGAGCCGAATTCGATGATGCCGGCGCACTCAGTCCCGCTGGAGGACGACGCGGACGGCGTTCCCGATGAGCTCGACTTCGCTCCGGACTTCGCTACTGAGGGTTCGCTGCGGCCTGCGTCTCAGGAAGCGCAGGACGGAGCGAAGGCCTCCCGAACTCAATTCGGCCCGGCACATGAACCAGGACGGTCTCTCATCCCAACTCATCCGATCATCCTCCGAGACCTCCCGCCTCGAGCCGAGTCTCATCCCACACAAGCCCAGCTCAGCCACCTACATCGAACTCTCAACCAACGCGACCTGCTCATCCTCCAAGCTCTCCACGACTACCGCTACCTGAACACCCTCCAGGTCAAAGAGCTCTTCTTCCCCAGCCTCCGCTCCTGCCAGATGCGGCTTAAGTCCCTCAAAGATCTCGGTCTGATCTACTCATGGAAAGTCATCGAAACCCCAGGCGTTCGTCGTCGTCATTCGCTGCTCCTGATCTCAGCCCGCGGCGCGCGGGTGCTCGCCGACTGGCACGGCGACGATCCCCGGGACTACGTCGAACGCAGCCACGACGCGCGCGACCACTGCTGGCACGCAACCCACGACCTGGAGGCCAACCAGCTCTTCGTCGCCATGATCATGCAAAGCCGTCAGCGGAAGGACGAGGGCCTGCTTGTCTGGTATGGCGAAGAGCACGTCCGGGCCGAGCGCCGAGCGACGGCCCGCGAGTACAAGTGGCCCGTCCCCACACCGGACGGGTGTGGGGTCTATCTGGCGGCCGGCGGCCGCATCCTGTTCGACCTGGAGTGGGATCGGGCGACTGAGTCGCTGGCTCGCCTGCGCCAGAAGATAGGTTCCTACGTCGGCCACTTCGAGCATTACCGCGACGCCGAGCTGCACCACGTTCTCTTCGTCGTCCCCACCGACGACCGTGAGGACAAGCTTCAGCTCACGATCTGGCGCGAGCGGCCGCGGTTCGGCCACGACAGCTGCTGCAGCTTTTGGACCACCACCGCCTATCGGCTGCGGGACTGGGGTCCGCTGGGGGCGATCTGGCTGCCGGTCGAGATTCGCGCCACGGAAGCGCCACCCCACCAGGTAACCAAGCTCCGGAGGCGGACTCCTCTCAACCAGCTGGCGCCCATCCTGCCCCACGAGCGAGCGATCGCCGACTGCATTGGCAAGCCGTCGTGGTGGGAACTCCGGCCGGGCGGAGGACAGGTGGCATGAACGTCAGGGCTGACGCGGGCTTCCGCGCGCATCGCGAGTGCTCAGGGGTCAAGCGCTTGACCCCACTCGAAGGGAGGTTGATGACGAATGATGACGTTTGACCGTCATCAATTGTCACCAAACCCATTTCGGCCCGGGATGGGCTTGGCGCCGACCTACCTGGCCGATCGGGCACCGCAGCTTGCCCGCTTCCAGCGCTACCTGGCCGGCTTTCCTGGCCTGCCCCGCAATGTTCGCGTGACTGGATTGCGCGGGGTCGGAAAGACAGTGCTCCTACAGCGCTACGGCCGCCTCGCCGAAGAGGCGGGCTGGATCGTTATCGGACGCGAGTGCAACGAGCACCTGCAAGAGGAGGCCATCTTCGGACAAGCGCTGGTGGAGGACTGTCGGCAAGCGGTCGAACATAGTTCGCGCGCGCTCGCCTTCAAACAGCGATCTCAGGAGGTGGCGCAGAAAGCACTCGACCTGCTCGGCAGTTTCACGATTTCCCTCGCCGGTGTGACCGTTGCCGTCCAGCCCAGATCTCGGCCTGGACGAGTACCAATGCTTGAGGAGCAGTTGTTCACTTCGCTCACACTCGCCTGCGAGAGCGCATCCGCCGCCGGCCGGCCAGGCGTCCTCCTCAGCTGGGACGAAGCCCACGTCCTGCGCGACTCGGCCACCCATCGTCAGTTCCCGCTCGGCCTCTTCCTGGCCGCTTTTGCGCGCGCCCAGCGCGAGGGACTGCCGGTGATGCTGGTCCTTTGCGGGCTCCCAACCCTGACCGACAATCTCGCCCGCGCCAAGAGCTACAGCGAGCGCATGTTCCAGGCGGAGGAGCTCGGCCAGCTTCGTTCTCCCGAGGACCTGCTCGCCTTCACCAGACCACTTGAGCTCTCAGGTCGCAAGTTCGATGCGGAGATGGCGCGAGCGGTTCTTCAGGTATCCGGTGCGTACCCCTTTCACATTCAGTTCGTCGGCGCCCTGCTCTGGGATGCGGTCGAGTGGCCGCTCAGGATCACCAAGGCCGACTTCGATCAACACCGGCCGACCATTCTGGAAGCGCTCGACCAAGCATTCTTCGAGGCCCGCCTGGCGCGTACCTCGGGCACCGAGCGCTCACTGCTGCGGGCTATGGCAGCCTCAGGTGAATCGGCTCAGATCCAGGACGTACTTAAGCTGACCAGGCTGCCCAATCAGACCGCTCAGCAGCTGATCGCCCGGCTTAGGGACAAAGGGCTGATCTACCGTCCCCAGCGCGGCCGCCTCGCCTTCACGGTTCCCCTCTTCGGCGACTACATGCGGCGCGCCTCACGCATTGCGTCGGGGGGTTCGGTTTAAGCGATGCGGCCCTCGAGACATCCGGTTGGCGAATCTCGCCCCGGAAGACCATCCGGTGGTGGTGAGCCCCCGGCCGACGAGCGAAGCGCCCGAACTCTCGACCTCTGGAGCCCGCGCAGTACGCGACCACTCACAGAAGAGGATGCCCGTGAGATCGCCGAAAACATGACTGGCTTCTTTCGCGTCCTGCTCGAATGGAACGCCAAGAAGGCAACCCTTGGTGTTGAACGTGACCGCCATGCTGCTTGACGATTTCAGAACACATTCTTGAAGGCGAGTAAGATCGCGATCGACCCACAAAGAGAACAGAAAGAATGAAGAATCCATCTCTACCGCCGACGCCGCAGGCCGTCATCTACGCGCGCGTGTCATCGAAGGAACAGGAGAAAGAGGGCTTCTCGATTCCTGCCCAGCTCCGACTCTTGCATGAGTACGCGCGGAGCGCAAACCTAAATGTCGTTCGTGAGGTCGTTGACATCGAGACCGCCAAGCGGACGGGCCGGCAGCACTTCGAAGCCATGCTGACATTCTTCAGGCGCACCAGGTCATGCAAGGTGCTACTTGTCGAGAAGACCGACCGCCTCTATCGCAACCTCAAGGACTGGGTCAGCATCGATGACCTCGATCTCGAGATTCATTTCGTCAAAGAGAATGTGGCGCTCTCGCCGGGCTCACGCTCGGCTGAGAAGTTCATGCACGGAATCAAGGTCCTGATGGCCAAGAACTACATCGACAACCTCTCGGAGGAGACCCAGAAGGGGATGCGCGAGAAAGCGGAGCAGGGCATCTATCCGTCCTGGGGTCCGATCGGTTATCGCAACATCGACGGGCCCAACGGCAAGCGGCTCATCGAACCCGATCCAGACTTCGCCCCGCTGGTCACACGGCTCTTCGAGACCTATGCCAGCGGCAGCCACAGCCTCAAAGAACTCACCCACCTAGCCCGCGCATGGGGATTGACATTCCGCTCGGGGACTCAGATGAGCAAGTCGGCAGTCCACAGGATTTTGCGCAATCCCATCTACATGGGCCGGTTCCGGTGGGCCGGGATCGAGTATCCCGGCGTGCACCATCCCATCGTTTCTGGGCAACTGTTTGAATCTGTCCAGCAGCGCTTCGAGGGACGCTCCGCCATCGGGCCGCACCCGATCAAGCACGACTTCGCGTTCTCGGGCCTCGTTTCCTGCGGTCACTGCGGTTGCTCATTTGTGGGCGAGATCAAGAAGGGCCGCTATGTCTACTACCACTGCACCGGCTACAAGCGGAAATGCCCCGAGCCGTACACGCGCGAAGAGGTACTCGCTGAGCGATTCGGCGGCCTACTCAAGGGCCTCGCTCTGGACGCCGATGTCGTCGAGTGGGTTGCAGCTGCTCTGCGCGAGAGCCATGCGGACGAGAAGCATGAACGCGAGGAGGCCGTCGCACGCTTGCAGGCTAACTACGACCAGATTCAGACACGCCTGGATGCAATGTATCTGGACAAGCTCGACGGAAGGATCGATGCACCTTTCTTCGACCGCAAGTCCGCCGACTGGCGACGCGAGCAAGACGGAATCCTGCGCAACATTCAAGTCCACCAGGATGCCGACCAGAGCTATATCGAAGACGCCATCCAGCTCCTGGAGCTGGCCAGTGATGCCCACGAACTCTTCCTCGAGCAGGAGCCAAGGGAGAAGCGCCGGCTGCTCGCGTTCATGGTCTCAAGTGCGTCGTGGAAGGAAGGCGAACTCTCGGTCAGCCTACGGCAACCCTTCAACCTGATTCGGGATGGTATTGCTGCAGCAACTACTGCAGAACGCTCTGCGACCAACGAAGATGGCTCTCGAACTGGTCGAGTTCTGGCACTTTCGAACTCCCCCAAGCGACCGATTTCCAATTCGGAAGCGGTCGGCCTGCGACCTTCGCAAGGCAAAATGGCGAATTGGCTCCGGAGTAGGGATTCGAACCCTAAACCTTGCGGTTAACAGCCGCCTGCTCTACCGTTGAGCTACTCCGGAACGGGGTCCGTTGAATTCTAGGTGGTGCCGTCAGCCGCCGGCCGGACAAGACGTGCGGCTCCATGAATAAACCCGAGCACCGGAACGGCTCACGACTCCAGGTCGAACTCTCGCAGTACCTCTTGGGTGTGCTGACCCAGGGTGGGCGCGGGGCGCGCCGCGACCGCCGCGACCGCACCAAAACGCAGTGGCGATCCCGTGGTCAGGAAGCGCCCAAGGCCCGGGTGATCGACTTCCGAGAACATAGGATTCGCCGTTGATGCGCGCCGATCTTCCGCGAGCAACTGCTTCACCGTTTGGTATGGGCTCCACAGCACCCCGTGCTGATCAAAGGCCCGGCGCACCTCTGCCAGCTCGCGCTGCGAAACCCACGCTTCCAACAGCTCACACAACTCCTTGCGATGGTTCCAGCGATCGCCCTCATTGCGGAAGTCCGCGCCCACACGTGATTCCACCTCGGCGAAGTCGTCACGAAGCCCAGTCGCTTCGCCGAGGCTGACCCACTGCCTGGCGGTCAGCGCCAGCACCATCACCCGGCGCCCCTCGCGCGTGCCGAAGTCCCTGCCGAATGTGCCGTAGACGTCGTTGCCGAACCGGCCGCGCGGCTCGGTCTCCAGGACCGCTTCGCCGATGAGCCCAAGGTGACCGGCCATCGCAAGTCCGACATCCGAAAGGCTCAGCTCGACGAGCTGCCCCTCTCCATGCAGCCGGCGATGACGTTCGGCCGCAAGGATGGCAAGAGCCGCGAGGAACCCTGTCATACCGTCCCACGCGGGCAGCACATGGTTGATCGGGCCTTCATGACCCTCGGGTCCGGTCAGCCACGGAAATCCGATCGCCGCGTTGACCGTGTAGTCGACCGCAGTCCCGCCATCGCGGTCGCCCGTGATCACCACCATGATCAAATCACGCCGCAGCTTCGAGAGCTCGCCGTACGAATTCCAGCCTCTGATAGGCAGGTTGGTAAGCACGATCCCTCCTCCCTCTCCCGGCGCCGCGATCAGCCTCGCGATCTGGCGCTGCCCCACCTCGGTGCGCGTGTCGATGGTCACCGAGCGCTTGCCCTGGTTCAGCCCGGCCCAGTACAGGCTGCGTCCGCCGTGCAACGGCCAGCGCCCGTAGTCCAGGCCGCCACCGGGCGGGTCTACGCGAATCACGTCCGCGCCGAGCGCCGCCAGCGTTGCCCCGCCAAGTGGCGCCGCGACGAACGCGGAGAGCTCGACGATCCGCAGGCCGGCGAGGATCGGGCCGTTCAAGATCTACGCGCCGAGCAGCCGGCGGGCTCGCTCCGCCACCGGCAAATCCACGAACTCACCTTCGGCTGTCCTGGTCGCGGCGCCGCCTGACTCGTCGAATGCCGACATGATCCGCCTCGCCCACTCCAACTCCTCCGGCGTGGGCGCGAAGACCTCGTGGATGATCGGCACCTGGCGCGGGTGGATCGCGGACTTGCCGAAGAAGCCCAGCCGCCTGGCCGCCTTCGCCTCTTCTCGCAGGCCGTCGTCGTCGTCGAGCAGCGGATGCACGCCGTCGCTGGGCGAGGGCCTGCCGGCGGCGCGGGCTGCGATGACCAGGTAGGAGCGCGCGAACAAGGTCTCGTGCTCACCGCCCGCGATCCCAAGGTCGGTCGCCAGGTCGATGCCCCCGTAGGAGAGCAGGGCACACGCGGGCGCGGAGGCGATCTCGAAACAAGCGAGCACGCCGCGCGCCGACTCGATCGTGCAGTCGAGCGGCACGCCGGGCGCCCGTTCCGCCACCCACGCGACGTCCGCTGCTGACTCCACCTTGGGGACGCGGAGTCCCAGCACCGCGCCGGCCAGCGCTTTCAAATCACGCTCGCACTCCTCGCTCCGGGCTCGATTGACCCGCACCCAGCACGCCCTGCCGGCAGCCACCTCAACCACCATCGCGCGCGCGCGACTCTTTATATGTGGCGGCACCGCGTCCTCCAGGTCCAGCAGCACGACATCCGCGCCGGCCTCGAACACCTGGCGCAGCAGCTTCTCGTTGTGTCCGGGAGCGAAGAGCCAGCTGCGCGGCTGCCGCGTCACCTCGCCGCCGGTCCGATCAGGAATGTTCTTCACGCACGAGCTGGCGGGCGATCACCGTCCTGAGGATGTCGTTGGTGCCCTCGCCGATCGCCATCAGCGGGGCGTCCCGATAGAACCTCTCGATCTCGTACTCAGTCGAGTAGCCGTAGCCGCCGTGGATGCGCATGGCCTCGAGCGACGCTCTGATGCAGACCTCGGAGGCGTAGAGCTTCGCCATCCCGGTCTCGAGGTCGGCCCGCCTCCCGGAGTCGAGCGCGGATGCGGCCCACCAGGTCAAAAGCCGCGCGGCCTGCACCTCGGTCGCCATATCCGCCAGCTTCAGCTGGATGGCCTGGAACTCGGCGATCGGCCGCCCGAACGCGTGGCGGTCTCGCGCGTAGGCCAGCGACCGATCGAGGCTAGCCTGCGCCACGCCCACCGCCCGACCAGCGATGTTGACCCGTCCGAACTCCAGCGCCGACAGCGCCTGCTGCAGCCCGTGACCCTCCTCGCCGCCCAGCACGTTCTCGACCGGCACACAGCAGTCGGTCAAGAAAACCTCCGACGATTCGGGCCCCTTGTAGCCGAGCTTGCCGAGGTCTTTCCCAACCGTGAAGCCCGGCGTTCCCTGCTCGATCATCAGCACGGTCATGCCCCGATGACGGGGCTGCGCATTCGGATCGGTCTTGACCAGCACCGGCAGCGGGTCGGCATGGCGTGCGTTGGTGATCCATGTCTTGGCGCCGTTGACGACGTAGTGATCGCCCTCGCGCTTCGCCATGGTGAGAATGCCCTGCAGGTCGCTGCCCGCCTGCGGCTCGGTGAGCGCGATGCCCGAACGCCGTTTGCCGGTGGCGAGGTCCGGCAGCCACCGCGTGCGCTGCTCCGGGGTGCCGAACCTGGCCAGCATCAGCGTCGCCAACGAATGCGACCCCAGGATGCCCGCCACGCCCATCCACGCCTTCGAGATCTCCTCGAAGACGACCGAGTAGGAGACCGCGTCGATGGCGATGCCGCCGTACTCCTCGGGCACCAGCATTCCGAACAGGCCCATCGCCTTCATCTCATCGACGATCTCTTCCGGGTATCGCCCGGCCAGCTCCCACTCGCGCGCGACCGGGCGGATGCTCTTGCGGGCGAAATCGCGCATCAGGTCGCGGAACGCGGCCTGCTGCTCCGAAAGCTCGAAATCCATCGCGCCCTTAAGCCGTTGACGGCCTGGAAGCGGACGGCCCCTGCCCGCGCCGGTAGATCATCGCCGTCCGCCGGAACGTGATCACCTCGGTCCCATCCTGGTTGACGCCTGTCGTCCGCACGGTGACGATGCCGACGTTCTTGCGCGAACCCGACGCGCGCGCCTCGAGCACCTCGGAGCGCGAGTACACGGTGTCCCCCTCGAACACCGGGTGCGGCACGCGCACCTCGTCCCAGCCGAGGTTCGCCAACACGTTCTGCGACACGTCGCTGACGCTCTGCCCCGTCACCAACGCGAGCGTGAGGCAGCTGTTAACCAGCGGTTTTCCGAACTCCGTCTGCGCCGCGTAGTGGTGATCGAAGTGGATCGGCGCGGTGTTCTGGGTCAGAAGCGTGAACCAGATGTTGTCCGCCGATGTGATCGTCCGGCCCAGTGGGTGCTCGTACACGTCACCCACCTCGAAGTCCTCGAAAAATCTGCCACGCCAGCCCTGTTTGATAGTCATCGCTCGCTCGTCCCCTCGTGATCATGGCAGGTGGAGGTTGCAGGCCGAAATCCCCCCACCCCGGCCGCATTTGCGGCCGGACCTCCCCGGCTAGCGGGGAGGTGAAGAGGTTGCAGGCCGGATCCCCCCACCCCGGCCGCAGTGCGGCCCGACCTCCCCGGCAAGCGGGGAGGTGAAACGCTCTCGGTCACAGTCCGAGATACGCCCGCCGCACGCCGGGGTCGTCTTTGACCTCGGCGGCGGGTCCGCTCAACGCGACCCGTCCATTCTCCAGGACATAGGCGCGATTCGCCGCGTCCAGCGCCACGAGCACGTCCTGTTCGACAAGGAGCAAGGCCGTCCCTTCGTGATTGATCTGCTGGACGACGTCGATCAGGCGGTCGACGATCTTGGGCGCGAGGCCCAGCGACAGCTCGTCGACCATCAGCAGCTTCGGACGCGCCATCATGCCGCGTCCGATCGCGACCATCTGCTGCTCCCCACCCGACAGAGTGCCGGCGTCGCGCGCCAGCTTGTCCTTGAGCGCGGGGAGGTGGTCGAGCACGCGCGTCATGTCGTCGCGGACCTCGCGGTCGCGCCGCAGGTACGCACCGAGGAGCAGGTTCTTCTCGACGGACAGCGTCCCGAACAAGCGCCGGCCCTGCGGCACGTGGGCGACGCCCTTTCGGACCAGCACCTCCGGCCGCGCGTTGGTCACGTCTTCGCCCGCAAGCGTGATGGTTCCCGAGGTGGCGCGGACCAGGCCGCTCAGGACCCCGAGCAGAGTGGACTTCCCCGCGCCGTTCGCGCCGACCAGCGCGATCAGCTCCGCCGGTGCGACCTCGAGATCGATCCCGAACAGCACGGGTCCGGCGCCGTAGCCGGCCGTCAACCCGCGGACTTTCAGCAGCGGCTCAGGGCTTGCGATCGGTGAGTCCATCCTGCTCGCGCTCGGCCCGCAGCCGTTTCGCATACCGCTCACCCAGATAGGCCTGGATCACCCGCTCGTCGCGCAGCACCACCTCCGGCTCTCCCTGGGCCAGGACCTGGCCGAAGTCGAGGACGACCGCCCGGCGGCAGATCCCGACGATCACGCGCATGACGTGCTCGATCAGGAGCACGGTCACTCCGGTCGCGTGCACGGCCCGAACCATCTCGAGCGCCTCGTCGATCTCGACGTTGTTGAGCCCCGCCATCACCTCATCCAGCAGCAGCAGATGCGGCCTGGTCGCCACCGCGCGGGCCACCTCGAGCCGTTTGCGGTCCGGGATGGTGAGCGCCGACACCGGATGGCGGGCTTTGGCCGAAAGCCCGACCAGCTCCAGCACCTCGTCGGCCAGCTCAAAGGCGCCCGCAACTCCCCGGCGCCCTTCCGCGCTGCCGAACAGCGCGCCGATGGCGGCGTTTTCACGCACGGTCATGGAGCCGAACGGCCGGACGATCTGGAAGGTGCGGCCGATCCCGAGCTTCGCGACCCGGTGCGGCGCCATGCCCGCGATCGAGGCGCCCTGCCAGCGGACGTCCCCGCCGTCGAGCCGGTGCACGCCGCTGATGCAGTTGAGCAGCGTCGTCTTGCCGGCGCCGTTGGGGCCGATGATGCCGACGATCTCGCCCTTCGCCACCTCAAAGCTCACACCGTCGACCGCCGCCACACCTCCGAAACGCTTGGTCACGCCGCGCAGCTCCAGCTGCGGCGCGGCGGCCGCACTCACCTCCCCGCTCGCAGCCGGGGGGTGGGGCGATGGGGCCGCGCTATTCCCCTCCCCGCTCGCCGGGGAGGTCCCCGGCGCAGCCGGGGGGTGGGGCGGTGGGGCCTCGCTCATAGCGACGTCTCCCGAAGCGATCGCCGCAGGTAGGACAGGCTCAGCCGGCTGCGCCCGCCGAAGAAGTCGATCACGCCGCGCGGCACGAAGATCACGACCCCGACCAGCAGCAGGCCGAGGATGATCTGCGCGACGATCGGGCGCGCCGCTTCCGAGACGAACGGGATGTCGAAGGTGATCGGCAGGCTGCCGCCGAGAAACTGGATCAGCAGCTGCAACAAAACCGCTCCGGTCGCCGGTCCGAACACCGTGCCCGTGCCGCCGAGCAGCGCCATCAGGATCATCTGGACGTTGTATTCGATCGGGAACGCGTTGTCCTGGTTGATGAAGACGTTCCACTGGGAGAAGATCCCGCCCGCCAGCCCGGTCAGTGCCGCGGAGAGCGCGAAGGCCGCGACCTTGTAGGCGGTGGTGTTGACGCCGAGGACGGCCGCCGCCTCCTCGTTCTCGCGGATGGCGATGAGGCCGTAGCCGAACCGGCTGCGAAGCACCCAGCAGGTGACAGCGATGGAGATGGCCGCCGCCGCCACCATCAAATAGAAGAAATAGAGGCCGCGGTTGTTGATCGAGTAGATGGGAAGGAACAGGCCGCTCGCGCCGCCGAAAAGCGGCTGGCCGCCGTAGTCGATGTTCTGCACCAGCTCACCCACCGCCACCCCCACTCCAAGGCTGGCGACGGCGAAGTAGTGACCGCGCAGCCTGAGCAGCGGAAGTCCGACCAGGGCGGCGAAGGCGGCAGCGAACAGCGGCGCGAGCGGCAGCGCGAGAAGAAATGGCCATTTCGCCTTGGCGACGAGCATGCCGGTCGTGTAGGCGCCGATTCCGAAGAAGGCCACGTTGCCGAAGGCGGCGTATCCGGTGATCCCGCCGATGATGTTCCAGGCTGTCGCCATCACGACGAACATCGCGATGATCGTCGCGATCCGGAACCACAGGCGGTCCGCCAGCAGGGGAACGTTGGCCGATACGGCGGCGTCCAAAGAGGTCAGGGGAGCGAGCAGCGCGTAGGCGGCGACAAGCCCTCCCACGATCAGGAAGATGCGCCGCAAGCGCCGGTTCGAATCGAGCGTTGCGATCACCGCGGACGGCCCATCAGGCCCTGCGGCCGGGTCACCAGCACCAGGACCATGAGACCGAAGGCGATCGCGTTGGCGAAGACGGAGCCCGAGCCGGGGATGGACTGCCCGAAGGCCTCGACCAGCCCAAAGGCCAGGCCTCCGACCACGGTGGCGGAAACCCTCCCCAGTCCGCCAAGGATCACGACCACGAACGCCTGCAGCGTGTACGGCTCCCCCGCGGTCGGCGTGATCGCCTGGCTCATCGCGATGAGCCCCCCGGCGACCCCGGCGCACGCGGCGCCCAGCCCGTAGGTGACTGCATACGCGTGACGCAGGTCGATGCCGACGAGCTGGGCCGCGTCACGGTCGGCCGCGATGGCGTTGATCGCCAGGCCGATGCGCGTGCGGTTCAGGATGAAGGCAAGGGCGGCCGCGAGCAGGAGGGCCGCACCCAAAGAGGTGAGCGAGACGTAGGGGATGACCACGCTGCCGAACTCGAGGCCCTGGCCTGAGTACGTGGGCGTGACCGAGCGGAAGTCAGACCCGAAGATCAACAGCAGGATGTTGATGAGCACGAGGTTGATTCCGAACGTGAGCAGGAACGTGAACAGCAGTGGGGCTCGGATGATCCGGTTGATCACTCCGCGCTGGAGCGCGTAGCCGAGCACGAACAGCGCCACCGCGTCCACCGGCAGCGTGAGGAACGGATCGAGGTGGAAGGCGGCGAACAGCTGCCAGGTGATGTAGGCGCCGACGATCACCAGCGCACCGTGCGCGAGGTTGACGATGTTGAGCACGCCCCACACCAGGCCGAAGCCCACGCCCACCGCGACGTAGACGCCTCCGGCCAGCAGGCCGAGGATGACCAGCTGGACGAAGTTGGCCAAGGCCTAGCGGCCGGGAAGGATCAGCGCTGGTCCCAGGCCGGGGTCGGGTACATGGGTTTGGCGTCGGCCACGCTCGCGGGAAACACGGTGTGGTGAGCGCCGTTCTGGATCTGCTCGACGACCATCGGCTTGTAGATGTTGATGCCGCGGCTGTCGAACTTGACCTGCCCGAAGAACACCGTCACGTCCAGGGCGGCCAGCGCATCGCGAACCTTCGTCGGATCCAGCGACCCTGCGTTCTCGATCGCGCGCTGAAGCGCCAGGCACGCGGCCGTCGACTCGGCCACGTGGTAGTCCGGATCGCCCTGCCCGGGGTACTTCGCCTTGTATGCGGCGACGTAATCGGCCACCGACAGGTAGAACGCCGGCGTGTACTTGACCTGCGGAGTCCACTGCGAGCCGTCGTAGACATAGTTGGCGTCGGCACCGAGCGCGGTGATGAAGTCGGGGGTGGACGGACCCACCGAGTACGCAAAGATCTTCGCGTTCAGCTTCTGTTCCTTGGCCGCCTTGTTGATGGCGATCGCCTCCTGCAGGTGGCCGGAGTTCAGCACGATGTCGGCGTTGGCCGCCTTGGCCGCCTGAACCTCGGCCGAGAGGTTGGTGGCGCCGTTCTTGTACTTCTTGTACAGGACGACGTTCATCCCCTTGGTGGTCGCGTAGGTGTTGACCCCGTCGGCCACCTCGAGGCTGAAGTTGTCATCCGCGCTCAGCATCGCGATGGTCGTCGGCTTGGGGTTGAGCGTGGCCGCCATGTCGATCACGCCCTGGAGGTACTTGTTGGCGGGGCTGAGCACGCCAAAGGTGTACTTGTAGCCCTGGTTGAAGATCGCCTGCGCCGCGCCGTTGGCCTCGACCATGGGGATCTGGTTCTGCTCGGCGATGGCGGCGTCCGTCGCGGTGGCTGCGCTGCCATATGGGCCCAGCAGGAAATTCGCCTTGTCCTCGGTGATGAGCTTCTGCATCAGCACGGCTGACTGGTTGGCGCTGCTGGTGTCGTCGTAGTACTTGATCACGACCGGGTGCTTGACGTTGTTCACGACGATGCCGCCACGCGCGTTGATCCAGTCACTCCACAGGTTGTAGCCCTGCTGGGTGAGGGTCGATTCCTTGGTCAGGGACCCGGTGAGCCCGAGCGGGGCTCCGAGGATGATCGTCGAGCCCGTCGTCGTCCCAGCAGAGGTGCTGCCTCCGCAGGCCACCGCCACCAACCCGACCGCCGCCCCAAGCAACGCCAGCTTTCGGAAAGTCATTCGCAGAGCCTATTCCTGTTCGGCCGAGAAGGGAATGGCGATCTTTACCGGTCGGTTTATGAGCCGGCCACCTCCTCGACACCGGCCGCCAGCATCGACCCTGGGTAGCGCGCGCGGGTCAGCGCGGCCGTGACCACGACCGGCGCGCTCAGCGCCGCCGCCACCAGGAACAGATGCCCGTACTGGTGCGCCTGGGCGAACAGTGCGCCCAGCCCGGTCCCGATCGCTCCCCCGGTGAACACGCTCGTGACGAACAGCGCGGTGGCGGTGCCGCGCACCTCCGGCGCGATGTCGGTCGCCCAGGCCTGAATCGTCGAGTGGAAGATCCCGTAGAACCCGCCGATCAGCACGCTGGCGGCAAGGATGGCGACGGCGTGCTGATCCACACCCGCAACCAGGTACCCTCCGACGCCCATCGCCCCGCCGACGCTGATCGGCACCCACGCCGGCGTTCGCGAGGCAACGCGCTTGATCACCCGCGTGCCGGCAAGCACCGCGCCCCCGTAGGTGGCGACGACAAGGCCGGCCACGGCCGGATTGGTCCCGGTCGCCTCGAGCGCCGGGGCGAAGTAGACGAGGAAGCCGAGGACTATGGCGCCCTCCGGTATCGCGAAGAGGATGAGGAACCGCGCCCAGGGACGCCGCCACGCCAGCCGCAGCTGTGCGAGAGGGCCTCCCGTTGGCGATGGGGCGTTCGACTCCGGCAGCCGGCCCAAAGCAATGGCGAGCCCGGCGGCGATCACCGCGATCACCGCGAAGATCAGCCTCCAGCTCAGATAGTGCGCGAACAGCCCCCCGCCCAGGCTGCCGGCGGCGGTGCCGATCGCGACCGCGGCCAGCAGGTCCGCGATGACCGCATGGCGGGTCTTGAACGGGACCATGTCGCCCACGTAGACGAGCGCGGCCGGAAGGATGGCGCACACCGACGCGCCGGCGAGGATGCGCGCGCCGATGAGGAAATTGAGGTTGGGCGCGAGCGCTGAAAGCGCGCACGCAGCCGCCGTGGCCGCGAGGCCGATCCGGATGATGCGGATGCGGCCGAGCCGGTCGGAGGCGAAGCCCCACAGGGGCTGCGCCAACCCGTACGCCATGTAGTACGAGGTGGCCGCGATGGCGACCGCTCCCACCGAGGCGCGGAACTCGATCGCGATGGGGATGAGGATGGGCGCGAACGCGAAGCGGTCGATCATCGTCACGAATGGACCGGCCGAAAGCAGCCGGACGTTGAACCCTGCCTCTCTCATCGCCGCCCTAGAGCCTAGTGGTCGAGGGACAAGCGAGATGTTAGATGCGCTTTTGACCGGCGCGATCTACACTCCGTTGGTCCTGTTCGGGGGAGTGGGAGGTAAGGCGACATGAGAGGTTCTTCAACACGGCTGCGCCGGCTTTGCACCGGAGCGATCGCAGCGGTCGGGTTAGCACTTTTGCCGGCGGGGGCTTCAGCCGGCGCCACCACGGTCATCGCCGGGACGACGACCGAGCGTTCAGGGCTGGTCTCTAACTACTTGATCGAAGTGCCGTCCCCGTGGAACGGAACCCTCGTGCTCTACAGCCACGGCTACTCGTTCGGGCCCCCGTTCGGCCCGCCCCCACCCGCCCCCCAGGCGGCCGAAGACGGCCCCGATAACGCCACCAAGACCTGGCTGCTTGGCAATGGATACGCGATCGCCGGCTCGTCCTACGCCACCACTGGATGGGCGCTGCAGCAGGCATTTCAGGACCAGATCGCCGTCCTCGACGTTTTCAAGAAGAAGGGTTACAAGGCAGAGCGCACGATCGCGTGGGGCGTCTCCCTCGGCGGAATGATCACGGCCGGGCTCGTCCAGCTGTTCCCCAACCGCTTCACGGCTGCGCTGCCGATGTGTGGAGTCGTGGCCGGCGGGCCTGGAGTTTGGAACCAAGGGCTGGATTCTGAGTTCGCGTTTCTGACCCTCCAGGCTCCGGGCGCCTTCCAGCTCGATGGCTTCAGCTCCCTCGGCGATGGGTATGCCAACTACCTGGCGGCGTACGGGGCGTTCAACCTTGCGCAGGGCAGCGCGGTGGGCAAGGCGCGCATTGCGCTCTCAGCCGCGCTGGCGGATGTCCCCGGATGGTTTGATCCCGCGAGCCCGCAGCCCGCGGCCAACGACTATGCAGCCCAGGAGCTCAACCAGCTCGCTTGGGATAACAATCCCGACTTGTTTTTCGGGTTCGTCGGCCGCGCCGAGCTGGAGTTGCGCGCGGGCGGCACCTTCTCCTGGAACACAGGAGTCGACTACCGCGCTCAACTGGCCAAATCGACCGATCGGGCCGAGGTGCAGGCGCTCTACAAGGCCGCCGGCCTTGACCTCGCGAAGGACCTCGACACGCTGAACGACACTCCGCGGATCTCCGCCAAGCCCAGCGCCGTCGACTACGTGACCAAGTACATCACCTATAACGGCGACCTCGACATGCCCGTGCTCACCATGCACACGACAGGCGACGGCCTCGTCGAGGTGACAGACGAGCAGGCGTACGCCAGCGTGGTCAAGAGCGCCGGCGACAGCAGCCTGCTGCGCCAGGTGTTCGTGCACCGGGCTGGGCACTGCGCCTTCACGCCGGCCGAGACGATCAGTGCGTTCGAGACCCTGGTCCACCGCATCAACACCGGTCACTGGTCAGGCACCGACCCCAAGGCGATGAACTCGCTGGCCACAGGCCTGGGTGCGCCTTTCAACACGGCGCCTGCAAGCTTCCTCAACTTCCAGCCGGGCCAGTTCCTGCGCCCCTTCGACGCTCGTAACGTCGGGGACGAAGGCGGCTCGGAAAACCAGGGCAACTAGGCCCGACCCACCTCAAACAAAACCCCTCGGGCCGGCTGCCCGGGGGGTTCTCCTTTCCCCGCGCGGATAGACTCTGGGCAGAGGGCTGGTGAACGACAACCGCTACGCGAACATGCAGTACCGCCGATGCGGCAGCAGCGGGCTGAAGCTGCCGGCGATCTCGCTTGGTCTCTGGCAGAACTTCGGCGACTACACGCCATACGAGCGCCAGCGCGCAATCATCCGCCGGGCATTCGACCTGGGGATCACACACATCGACCTGGCCAACAACTACGGCCCGCCCTACGGCTCGGCGGAAGCAAACTTCGGCCGGATCCTTGCGACCGACCTGGCCGGCCACCGCGACGAGCTCGTCATCTCGACCAAGGCGGGATACGACATGTGGCCCGGTCCGTACGGCGAGTGGGGCTCGCGCAAGTACCTTCTGGCCAGCCTCGATCAGAGCCTGAAGCGGATGGGACTGGAGTACGTCGACATCTTCTATTCGCACCGCTTCGACCCTGAGACTCCGCTGGAGGAGACGATGGGAGCGCTCGACGCCGCGCTGCGACAGGGCAAGGCGCTCTATGTCGGCATCTCCTCGTACTCGGCTCAGTGCACACGCGAGGCGGCTGCCATCCTTCGCAGCCTCGGAACCCGGGTCCTCATCCACCAGCCGTCGTACTCGATGCTGAATCG
>DATBZP010000102.1:0-13913 GCA_036513135.1 Candidatus Dormiibacterota bacterium
CATCGTGCATTGCTGCTTTCTTCACCAGCCACGCGACCGGTGACGACATGCGGTATTAGCATCGGTTTCCCGGTGTTATCCCCCGCGATAGGAAAGGTTGCCCACGTGTTACTCACCCGTTCGCCGCTAGGAACTCATCTCCCTTGCGGGAAATAAGCCCTCGCTCGACTTGCATGTGTTATGCGCGCCGCCAGCGTTAACCCTGAGCCAGGATCAAACTCTCCGTCCAAAACGGAGGACCCAAGGCCTTCGCCCTGAGTCATAAGACTCTCAGAGTCTTTCCCACTCTTCAGTTGTCAAAGTGCTGGTTCCTCCGACGAACCCCGGGCGCTTTTAGGGCGCACGAAGCCTTCCGTCAGGGGAACCCGCGAATTGTACCGGTCCCCAGCCCGCGTTTGCAAGGTCGGCCGCCGAACTCGGCTAGAACGTGCGCCTGCCGGCCATCGCGCGGGCCAGCGTGAGCTCGTCCGCGTATTCGAGGTCGCCACCCACGGGGAGGCCGTGCGCCGGCCGCGTCACCGTGGCGACCAGGGGCTGGAGGGCGCGCTGCAAGTAGACCGCCGTCGCCTCGCCCTCGATGTCGGCGTCGGTGGCGATGATGACCTCCGCCACGCCCTCCTCTCGCACGCGGTCCAGGAGCTGCGGCACGTGGAGCTGGTCAGGCCCAATCCCGTCGATCGGGGAAATCACCCCGTGGAGCACGAAATAGAGGCCATTGAACTCGGCGGTTCGCTCGATCGCCAGCACGTCCAGTGCCGACTCCACGACACACAGCACGGTTGCGTCTCGTCGCGCCGACGAGCACAGCACGCACAAGCTGCCCTCGGCGATGTTGTAACAGCGCTCGCAGTAGCCGATTCGTGCCTTGACATCTTCAATCGCGTGCGCGAGGGAGCTGGCGCGCTGGCTGTCCGATCGCAAGAGATGGAATGCGAGCCTCTGTGCCGTCTTCGGGCCGATGCCCGGCAGTCGCGAAAGCTCCTGGATCAGCCGCTCGAGCGGCTCCGGCAGTTGCGGCACCTGGTGGCTACATCAGGCCGGGCGGAAGGCCAAGCCCGGAGGCGACTGCCTGCATCTTCGATGCGGCGAGCTGCTTGGAGCGATCCATCGCCTCGTTGACGGCAGCCACTACGAGGTCCTGGAGCATCTCGGTGTCGGAGGCGGCATCCGGGTCGATCGTCACCGACACAAGCTTCTGCGTGCCGGTCGCGACCACCTTCACCGCGCCCCCGCCCGCGGTCGCTTCGACGGTCTGCGTCTCCAGCTCCTCCTGCACCTTGTTCATCTTGTCCTGCATCTGCTGGACCTGGCGCAGCATCTTGATCGGATCTTTCACTCGGACACCTCCTTCACGCGCGTCACGCGCCCGTCGAACCTGCGAACCACCTCGCGGACGAATGGATCGTCCTCGGGACTGTTCGCTCTCGGAGTGGACTTTGCAGGCTCACTGTCTCGCAGCCGGAAATCGACCTTCACGTCGTCCCCCAACCACGCGCGCACGTGCGGCATGAGCTGCATCGATTGCTCCTGGGCCTTCTTGTGATGGAAGCCGTAGCGGAACCACAGGACCAGCGTCGAGTCCACGATCTCCGGCTGTGCATCGAGATACGCGGCGCGCACCGTGCGGTTCAGCTTTTCGAGGACATCGGACCAGCCTGCAATGCTGCCGGCGGTTTGTGCGGGCGGGGACGCGTCCTCCATGGCTTGCGCAGGCGGCGCCTCCCCATCCCCCGGCTTCGCGTCCCCACCGACGCTGCGCGCCGCCTCCCCACTGGGTGGGGAGATGACCCTTTGATTTACCGCTTGCGGGGAAGTGACCATTTGAGTACTGGTTTGGACGGCAGCGGCCGGCTGTTCGGAGGTACCCAATTCGACCGCGAGGCGAGCCAGGGTCGCTTCGACCAGGAAGCGTGGCTCAGCGTGGCGACGCACCTCGCCGTCGAGGTGCAGAAGCGCGTCCAGCACGGTGGAGAGGCGGCGCGCCGTCGGCTGGTCGCGTTTCGTGAGAGCTGCGACCAGCCGGTCGCGACAACCCTCCATCAGCCCCCGCACAACCTGCCGCAACTCGGCCCCTGCCGCATAAACACGATTCACCTCCGCCAGCGCCTCGGCGGCGCGGCCCGTCAGGACGTCATCCAGCAGCGAGTCCAGCAATCGCGGATCCGCAATGCCGAGCAACGATCGTGCCGACTCCAGGCTTATTGGCAGGGGGGGTGCGTCAAGCGAGCTTTGCTTGCCTGACGCTTCACGGGGGGGAGTCCCCCCCGTTTGACTCATCGCCAGCGGCACCAGCTGGTCCAGCAGGCCGACAGCGTCACGCATCGAACCCTGTGCAGTCCGCGCGATCAGCTGCATCGCATCCGCATCCACCTGCACCTTTTCCAAATTCGCGATATGGGTAAGGCGTGCAACGATCTGCTCTTCGGTGTGACGCCGGAACACGAACTGCTGGCAGCGACCGATGACGGTGAGCGGGATCTTCTGAGCATCGGTTGTGCACAGGATGAACACGACATGCGCCGGCGGTTCCTCGAGCGTCTTCAGCAGAGCGTTGAAGGCCGGCTCGGTGAGCATGTGGGCCTCATCGATGATGTAGACCTTGAACGGCCCGAGGGCCGGGGAGAGGTTCACTTTCTCACGCAGGTCGCGGATCTCGTCAATGCCCCGGTTGGATGCCGCGTCGATCTCGATCAGGTCGAGCGCAGACCCGGCGGTCATCTCGGTGCACGACTGGCACTCGTTGCAAGGTTCCGCTGAATCGCGCGGCCGGCCGGTGCAGTTGAGCGCCTTCGCGAGGAGGCGCGCCGCCGAGGTCTTGCCCGTCCCGCGGCTGCCGCTGAACAAATATGCGTGGGCGACTCGCGCGCTGATGATCGCGCCCTGCAGGGCGCGCGAGGCAGCCTCCTGGCCGACCAGGTCGCCGAAGGTCTGCGAGCGGTACTTCCGGTAGAGGCTCTGATACTCAGGCATACGTTTCTTCCACGCCCCTCACCCCTAACCCTCCCCCCTGAACGGGGCGAGGGCGATCAAGTTCGGACTCTATTTGAATGGCCGCGCACCCCGCTTCGATCAAAGACCCCCAGCTCGCACCGCGGTCCACGGCTCCGGCCCGGATGACTGCGGCACCCTCGAGTTCTCTCCTTACCGCTGCTTCCTTCCGGACCTGACGGGGTTCGGAGACCCGAGCTGCGCAGGTCCCGACCTTCAACGCCGTTCGCCGCGGCCAGGCGTGAGAACCCAGACCTCAGCACGGGAATTCGGTCCGGCTAAGGCGGATTGCCGGTTCAGGGTACCGCCAGCACCCCACTTAGCGCGACCATGGCAATCTTACCCGGGCTCAGGCGATGCGGCCGGCCGCCGCGCGACCCAAGCGAGATGCAAGAACGTGGCGATCGTCGCGATTGGGATCACCACCTCGGCGCCGAGGACCACGTTACCCGCGTCCTGGTCAAAGAAGCGAAACAGGCAGATGCCTCCGACCAGGATGATGATCAGAGACGTCGAGATCTGCCCGCTCACGGTGTGGCGAAGCTCCGGCCGGCGGTGCAGGGAGATGAGCAGCAATCCGCCGGCGGCCGGTAGCAGGTAGCGCGCGATGATCACGAGCGCGAGCCAGAGCGGAAAGGTCCCGCCGAGCGCGAGACCGATCGCGACCGCACCGAGGAGCACGCCGTCGACAACCGGGTCCAGACCCCCGCCGAACGTCGAGGGCCGGTCGAAACGGCGAGCAACAGTGCCATCGACCAGGTCGGTCAAGCCTGCCACCGCCAGCACTACGGCCAGCAGCCCGAGCTTTCCAGGCGCCAGCGAGTAGACAAGCGCCGGCGCGGCCAGGTGCGCTCGCGCCAGCGAGACCTGGTTGGCCTCACCCGGGATGAACGCCTCGGCCGACGCGACAACCACGAACCAGGCCACCAACAACCACGCCGCGGCCGCGGGTTGTGCGAGCCAAACCCAAAGCAAGCCGAGCACGAGATAGATGGCGCCGCCCGTGATCCCGACTCGATTGAGCCGCACGGACCCTAGTGTGGCGTTGGCAACGGGCTCGGCGTTGGCGACGGGCTGGGGGCCGGTGGCTGGTACGGCGCTTGGCCTGGGTGCGGGTTGGCGCCGCAGGGGTAGTTGGGTTCGCCGATGCCTTTGAGGAAGATCTCGTTGACACCGCCGCTGGCGACGTAGCCGCCGTCGTACGTGCAGACCTGGCGCGTGACCACGCCCGGCGGCTGCACCCACATGGCGGGCCACGGGTGGGATGTGTAATAGGTCTCGAGGAACGGCTTCCACACCGAGATGCCCACGTTCTCGCCGAAAAGGACCGAGGTCGGGCACTGCCATCCTGAAGGTGGAAAGTTGGTTGCGAGGTACGCGTAGCCCGAGTTGCACGTAGCCCCCGCGTCGATATGCATGAGCGACGCGGCGACCGCCAGGTTCGGCGTGTAGCCGATGAAGATCGACCCTGTATATGCCTCGGTCGTTCCCGATTTGCCCGCGACCGGCCGCCCGCCGAGATCCCCGAGGTAGAGCTTCACGGGACCGCGCAACAGGTCGGTCATCATGTAGCCCAGTTCGGGGGTGACAACCTGCGCGCGACCGGCGGCGGGATCGAAGGCCTCGAGCACCTTGCCTGTCGCGTCGGTGACCTTCAGCACCGGGTGCGCGCTGATCCCGTAGCCGCCGTTGTCAAACGCTGAGTAGGCCGCCAGGTGCTCCGCCATGGAGATCGGGTCGTGGCCGAGCGTCGTCGCCACACCATCCGGGTTCTCGATCGCCGCTGTGACGCCCAGGTTGTGCATCAAGGTGACAACGCGCGCGCCGCCCTCCTGGCCGTACGTCCACAGGGCGGGCAGGTTGCGCGACTGCGCGAGCGCTGTGCGCAGGGTGATCCACCCTTCGTGCTTGCCGTCCCAGTCGCTGAACGTGGTGCCGCCGATGACTCCGTTCTGGTCGTTCATCAGGGTCGCCGGCGTCACGAGCCCCGCCTGCAGCGCGGCCGCGTACGTGTAGACCTTGAACGATGACCCGACGCCACGCCAACCCAGGGGATTGACTCCGGTCAGGTTGATCTGACCTCGGATGGCTGCGTTGTTATAGTCGGCGCTCCCGACCATGGCGAGGATCTCGCCGTCAGCTGGGTTCATGACCAGCATGGCTCCGGTGTTCACACCTCGCTTGGCATACGTGGCTACGCCCGCCTTCACCGACTTGTCCGCCAGCGCCTGCGTGGCGAGGTCAAGCGTGGTCGTGATGCGCAGGCCCCCCTCGTACAACGCCTGCGCACCGTAACGCTGCGTGATGTACTGCTCGACGTAGTCGACGAAGTGTGCGGTCAGCGGGTTGTGCAGCGCAGGAAGGGCCTTGTGCGCCGCGATCATCTTGGTGACCAGGTCGCCGTTGTAGATCGCGTCCGCCGCGGACCGGCTCAGGTCGCCGACCTGAACCATTCCGTCAAGGACCGTGCGCCACCGCCACTTGGCAGCCGAGAGCTGGTCCGGTGTGCCGAACGGGTCATAGTCGGTCGGCGCCTGAGGCAGGCCTGCGAGAAAGCTCGCCTGCGCCCATGTCAGGTCGCTGGCGTGAACCTGGAAATACGTTTCGGACGCGGCCTCCGCGCCGTATGCGCCGTTGCCGTAGTTGATCGTGTTGAGGTAGAGCTCGAGGATCTGCTGTTTCGAGTACCGGCGCTCCATCTCCTCCGCGAGCAGCAGCTCACGGAACTTGAGGCTGATCGTCCTGCTCTGCGCGTCGAGGGTGTTGAGGACGTCGTTCTTCACCACCTGCTCTGTGATCGTCGAGCCGCCCAGCGTGGCGGAATGGTGGGTGAGGTCGTAGCCGGCGGCGATCAACAGCCGCCGGTAATCAACCCCCGAGTTCGAGTAGAAGGTGCGGTCCTCGGTGGCAATGGTCGCCTGCTGGAGCTTCGTGCTGATCTTGCTCAGCGGGACGACGGTGCGGTTCTGGTGGTATAGCGCCTCGATCAGGTTGCCGTTGCGGTCGAGGATTCGCGTCGTCTGCGTGAGATTGGCCGCCTTGATGGCGTCGATCGAGGGCAGGTCCCCGGCGAAATAGTCGACGATGCCGATCGTCCCCACTGTGCCGATAAGGCCAGTCGTCGAGATGATGATCAGGCTCAACAGCGCAAGCCGCATCAGCCAGTGATGCGAACGGCGCTTATTCGGGCGGCGCGGCCGTGTCCGCGCACGAATGCGGCGATTGCGCGCTGCGGGCGCGCGTTTGCGGGATGCCAAGGTCGGGCGGGGACCTCCAGGACGTTTTCTACGACGCGAGCTGCGACCGTTGGGCTGGAGTCTACCCGGCGATCCACCTCCCCGCTTGCCGGGGAGGTCGCCGGCGAAGCCGGCGGGTGGGGGGGTGCCCTTAGGCTATCTACCTCAGCCCCAGCGCCTCCGCTCCCTGGTTGGCCAGGCCCAGGATCGGGCTCGACAACAAGCCGTAGGCAGCGATCACCACACAAAATGCCACGGCGCCGAATGACGACAGCCGGGTCAAGACAGGAAGCCTCGATGTGCGCCGCGCCTCCTCCAGTGGGCTCTGGATGTACATGACGCGCAGGGTCCCCGCGGTGGCGGCCACGCTCAGCACCGAGCCGAGGATGCCGAGCGCGAGGAGGCCAAAACTGCCGGTCTGGGCCAGGGCGGCACCGACGGCGAACTCGCCGAAGAACCCGGCAAGCGGCGGTGCCCCGGCCAGCGAGAGCATCGCCAGCGCCAGGGCGGCAGCGCGCGCAGGGCGCAGCACGCCCATGCCGGCCAGGGCCGGCTCTCCACCGTCTGCTCGGCCCATCACCGCCGGGCCGCAGGTGGCGGCGACTGCGAATGCCCCGAGCAGAAACAGGGACGCGGCCAGCCCGGCGCGATAGTGGGTGACCAGGCCTGCGGCGACCCACCCGATCTGGCCGGCGGCGAGATAAGCGAGCCGCGCGCGGGGCGACCGCGTCGCGAGCGCTGCCGCCCCGCCGCCGACCATCGCCGCCGCGGCGATCACCTCGAGATATGACGAGTACACCGAGGGGATCGGGCTGAGCGCCGCCACCAGCTTGATCGCTACGGTCGCTGCCGCAGCGGCGACTAGACCTAACACCAGTCCCGCTCCCAGGGGCGAGGCCCCGAGGCTCGCGGGAATCGAGACGAGCTGGAAGGGCGCGAGCGTGGCCCGAACGGCCAGGCCGCTGATCACGAGGAACACGGGGATGGCGAGGGCCAGGGTCGGCGTGCCGCTGAAGAGGACCTCGCGCATGGTCATCAGGTCGGAGGTCCCGACCGACGCATAAAGGAATGCGAGCCCTGTCAGGAGCAGGGCGCTCGCCACCCCGCCCGTAACCAGCAGCCGAAGGGCCAGGTCCGGCCGCCGGAGGGACACCATGACCACGGCGGCCGCCGCTGCGAGCTCGAGCCCTGCCCAGAGCGCGACAAGGTCACCAGCGGACGCCGCGACCATAACGCCGAAAGCCGCGAGCAGAGGCATGGCAAGGCCGATGGATAGCGAGTCCTCGGCCGTCCAGTCCACGACGGCAAACGCCATTGCCACCGCGAGCAGGACGGCCGCCTTGGCGAAGAGGGCGAAGCGATCCTGGACCAGGCCGCCGCCGAAGTAGGTGCCCAGGGTGGCGCCTGCCCACAGCTCGATCGCTAGAGCGAGCAGGGCGACGACGGCAATGGCCCCGGGCAGGTAGCGTCGCGCGGCAGGTCGGATCCAGCCCAGCCGGCCGGCGAGAAGGAGGAAAGCGGCTGCTGCCACAACCAGAGCCTCGGGGACCAGGACGAGGTCCTTCACGGCCCGGTTCCTGCGTAGGGCGAGGCGATGTCACTGATCCCCGCCGCCATCACATTCACCAGGCCCGGGTCGAAAAGGGGCGTGCCTGTTCCGGGCAGCGTCGGGCCGCTCGGGAACACGCCGACCCACAGCAACCCGCCGGCAAGCAGGGCCATGTACCACGTCTCGCCAAGCGACGCATCTGACACGCCGGGCGCGTCAGGATTCGGCGACCCGAACAACACGCGCCGGAAGAGCACGGCCAGCGCAACGGCCGCGACACCCAGTCCAGCCGCGACCGCGAAGGCGCCGATTGGCTGCGTCTTGAACGAGCCAAAAAAGGTCATGAGCTCGGAGGTGAACGTGGCGAGCAGCGGCACGCCGAGCAGCGCCATGCCGGCGATGACCATCAGCCACGTCAGGACTGGCATCCGAGGAGCCAGGCCGCTGAGGACCTGCAGGTTGCGCGACTGGGCGCGCTCCGAAAGCGTCGCGCATACGCCGACAATGAGTGCCGCCGCCAGGCCGCCGGCGAAGAACGACAGCACCGCGCCGGCGATCGCCAGCGGCGAGAGCGCCGCCAGGGCGAAGGCCGTGATGCCACCCGGGATCAGGGCCAGGTACGCGGCAGCATGGCGAAGGTCTGTCGCGCGCATCGCCACGAGTGCCGCATACCCGACGGTAAGCGCGGCAAGCGCCGCCAGCAACGGGGCGAGCAAATGGGCGGCCGCAGGTTCGGCTGCGACGAGCGTGCGTAATAGAAGGTATGCACCGAGCCGGGACGCAGTCCCGGCGACGATCACAGCCACGCCGATCGGCGCCTCCCCGTAGACGTCGCGAGCCCATCCATGAAGCGGAAAAAGGGGAAGGCGGGTCGCGGCCGCGACGATCATGAGAAGCCCCACAGCGAGTTGGACCCGCGGGCTGATTGCGGTCTTCAACAAGACGTCCATGTCGAAGCTCGCACCGCCGGTCGCGGCATAGAGCGCCATGGTCCCGACCAGGAGCGCACCGGTGCCGAGCCCCCAGTAGCCCAACAGCCTCCACGCCGCCGGGTGGCGGCGCGGGCCTCCCCAGCCAAGGACCAGAAGCGCGAGCGGGATGGAGGCCGCGGCCCAGAAGAGCACCAGGACGAACATGTCCCGCGCCACGATGGCGCCGTTGACGCTTGCCTGCGTGAGTAGCAGCAGGCAGAAGTAGGAACGCACGCGCTCGCGGATCCCGAGTGACGCCAGGACCGAGGCAATGCCGATCAGCGCGGAGAGGATGAGCATGACCATCCCGGGCCCATCAACGCCGAGGTGGTAGGTCACGCCGATGGCCTGAAGCCACGGCACCTTCTCCTCGTACTGCATGGTGGGCAGGAATGTCTGGAACTGGTTGTAGGCGATGAAGAGGATGAACAGCAAACCGAAGTTGGTGAAAAACGCGATCTGCTTCATCAACACGTCGTAGCGCCCGCGCGGATTCGGCATGGTGGCGATCGCGATGGCGAGCGCGACTGGGACCCAGATCGTGAGGCTCAGCAACAGCGGCGAGGAGAAGATGCCGGCACCCGGCACCGACACCGGCGTCGGGGTCGGGCTGGCGGCAGCGATCAGCATCCAGATCACCTGAAGACTCCCGGCGACACAAACCCCACGACCAGCGTGAGGATGACCGCGATCACCAGCACGACGGGCACGGCTGGAAGCCGCGCACTGCCGACGATGAGCCGGCCCGAGGTAGCCAGCGCGCTGCCCAGAGCACCGTCGCCCACCGGAATCCAGCGCTCCGCTGAACGCACCGCGATCTCGGTAAGCGGCGCGACGATGAAGCGGTCGAAGTTGCGGGAGGCGGCGTAGGTGAGCCTGCTCAGCCATACCCCTGCAATCCCTGACGCTCTGAGCGCACCTTCCCTGTCGCGGACAAAGGCGGCGGCGACCACGGCGACGCCGATCAGTGCCACGAAGATCCACACGAGGTACGCGCCGCCGGCGGGCGTCGGATGCGTTTGACCGTCGAGGAAGTCCAGCCACCCGCGAACGAGCGAGGCGACAAGGAGGGCGGCACCGCCGAGGGCAAGCCAATACGGCCAGCCGAGTGAGGCAGAGGGCGCCTCACGAACTCGGTCCGGATCGAACGCGCGACGTTTCTGCAGGGGACCCAGAGCCATGGCGAGGAAGATCCGGACCGCGCCGATTGCCACGAGCAGGACTGCTTCGCCGAGTGCGAGCCCAAGATTGGAGCGCGAGCTGACCGCGAACGCAATCGCCCCCAACGCGCTGAGTGCGATCACGACCGCAGCCACCAGCAGCGCGATGGCGCTCACACGCATGCGCGCCCACGCATCCCCCATCTCGGCAAGGTCGTCCGTCCGCATCGCGCCGGCGATAGCCGACGCGGCGAGCATGCCCGCGGCACGCGCGGGCGCGGCGGCGAACACGCACGCGACTCCTGCGATGGCGAACGTCGAGTTGGGTAACTGAACCCCGTGGATGACGACGGCGGCCCCAATCGCTGCGACGCCGGACCCGACGAGAGCGATCGCGCGCCTCGGTTCATTTCCAAACAGCGAGTAGAGCGGAGTTGCGATGGCGGCGACGCCGCACGCGTACAAACAAGCCTTCACGGTCTGCTGGTTGGACGCGGCGAAGATCGGCATCAGGCGATACAGCACGACGATGGCAAGAACCGACCACACGGCTTGGGCCACCGCCGACGCGGCCGGTGGCGCCGTCACCGCGGTTCGCGTCACCCATGAGTGGAGCGGCCACAACGCCAGGCGGCCGGCTACGCCGATGAACAGCAGGATCGATGCGACGACCAGAGAGCGCACCGTCCAACCAGGGTTGGTGTGCAGGATCGGCACCAGAGTGGTCAGGTTTTGCGCTCCATATCGCGCGTAGAGCCACGCGACACCACAAAGAAGCGACAGGTCCGTGACGAATGGGAGCGCGAGCGCGACCCTTGCGCGAACGGCCGCTTCCTCCGTGCCCCAACGGTGTGCCAGTAGAAGGTACGTCGCGGCTCCCGCGATGCCCCAGAACACGAGCAGCTCGGCAAGATCCCAGCTGACCAGGACGCCGGCGCAGCCAAACAGGAGCACGCTGATCAAGGCGTGGAATCGCGCCGCGCCGGGCTCCGACCGGCCCATCACCTGGTGCCAGCCGATGGCCCCGAAGATGCAAAGCTCCACCACGAACAGCGCCGCGACCGTGAGGTGGTCGACCCGCAGCACGATGTCGACCGCAAAGCCCTGGAAGTTGGTCGGTCCGCTGAAAGCGACCGGTAGGTTGATGTACTGGTAGGTGGCGAGGAAGGGCGCCGTCTTTTTCGCCAGGCCCCAGCCGACGAGAAGGGTGGCGAGCATCGAGGTGACGACACCGAGCATCGCGAGGTTCGCAGACGACCGCCGGTTGCGGACGCTCGAGAGCGCAATGACGAAGGCGGCAAGGGGCGCAGTGACGATAAGCGGCACCGCCCACGGAAGCGTGGTCGAAGGATCGAAGGTGAATCCCGACTGGCGCGATCCGGATGCGGCGCCAGATGCCACGGAGGCGATGTTCGCGGCGGCGAGGAGAAGGCTCAGCGAGAGGTCCCCCGGCCAGCGATCCCCACGCCGAGCGCAACCAGCGCCAGCGCGGCCACGCCGAGCAGGGCCGCGACCTCCTGGCCGAAGACTGGCGAACCGCCCGCAGCGGCGAATCTTGATGCGCCGGCGAACGCGACGCCTGCACCGCCGAACATCAGGGGGAGCCCGGCGAGCGCAGCCGTCAGGTCCCTCTTCCAGGAAGCGATGAAGGCGCCCACTGCGACGAGAGCCGCCGCGACGAACAGGACTGAGACGAGGCCGGCGCTCATCGACCGCGATCTCGCCCGCGCCAGACGGCGGTCGCGCCAACCAGGGCGACGAGCACCAATGCGCCTACCGCCTCGGTCGCCAGAGTGTCGTGGGCGAAAAGAAGCCTGCCGACCGCGGCGCTGCCGATGGCGCCGAAATTGAATGGGGACGTATGGGCGAAGTCGCCGCGCCACGCGGCATAGGCCAGGATCACAAACAGCCCCGCGGCCGCAACCGCCCCGGCCTGACGCCACGCACCGGCCACCATTGTGTCCATCACCCGATAGTGAGGCGCCGCCAAGAGCAGGGCGCAGCCCGCATAGCACACCAGCGCGACCAGACCAACAAAGCCCGCGGACAGTGAGAAATAGAGACCGACGATCCCCGCGCCGGCGATCGCCATTGCCAGCCCGCGCGCACCGCGTCCAGGAAGCAATGCCACCAGGAGCCCGCCACCAAGCGAGACAGCGGCGGACACGTAGAAGCCAATCGCGTGGAGGGAGTCCATCGGCACTCCGTGGTGGCTGAGAGGGATTTACCGGCTAGTCGACGATGCCGCCGGCTCGAAGGGAAAAAGCATACAGGAGCCCACTACCTGCGATTCCGACCAGCGCGACCGCCGAGGCGACGCCGCCGGGGGTGGCTTGCGAGGTGGCCACGCCGACCACGTAAGCGGCAAGGAGCGTAACCACGGCCAGTCCAAGCGCGGCTGCGGCAAGCCTCATCACGTCCCAGCGGCTGAGCGCTCGCGACAATGTAGCCATGGGGGCAGTATCGCAGGCGCTCGTCGAGTTCGCCAACCATCACCGCGTCCAGCCGGCGCCGGGGCTCGAGGTCATCGTCACGCCCCGCTACCAGATCACGCTCCAGCCTGACTTCCCGATTGCGGGGCCGAACAACGTCTCGTGGATCAGGTGCCGGCCCGAAGAAGTGGACGAGGTCATCCGAGAAGCACGGGCGACTATCTCGCCCCACCATCTGCCGGTGACGTGGACGCTCGACCCGCAGACGGAGCCGCCCGACTTCGCTGACCACCTCGCGACCCACGGTGTACAGCCCGACCCACACGGCGCTTCGGTCGAGGTGATGGTGCTGCCCATCGACGCGACGATTGAAGCTCCGGCCATCGAAGGACTGGAGATCCGGGACGCGCTTATCGACCTCGCCACGTTCAGAAGCGCGGACGGGGCCGCCGCCGAGGCCTTCTTGTCCGTCACCCAGGGCGACGACCACGAGCTCATCGCGATGCAGGAACGGCGCCGCCTCAACTTCCGCGCGGCTGGCAACCGGCACTTCCTCCTGGTGACGTTGGATGGGGAGCCGGCAGGCGCGGGCGGGCTCGGGGTGTTTGCGCCAAGAGCCGCCATTCTCCAGGGCGGTTCGGTGCGGCCGAAGTTCCGAGGTCGCGGCATCTACCGCGCGCTGGTTGCGAAGCGCCTCGAGATTGCTCGCCGCGCTGGAGTGAGCGGGCTGGCGGTGTGGGGCGGCGACATGTCCGCCCCGATCCTTGCCCGGCTTGGGTTCGAGACCGTCGGCTGGCGCCGCTTCTACCTCGACACCACCACCGCATAGGCACTAATGACCCCAGGTATCGCTCCCGTTGCAGACCCTCGACGACTGGCGGCGCTAGTGGGACGCCTTTGGGGTTTCGCTTGCGGCAGACTCCTCTGGGGTGTCTCCCAACAGGTCCGGCTTTTCGAGGTTGTCCATTGACTTGTCACCCTCGCCCGTAGGGTGCATTCGCTCCCGGTGCTTCTGAAGCTCTTCTGAGTTCTTGACGTCCTGGCCGCAGATGTCGCATTCCATGAGTGCCTCCTCGGAAAGAGATCACATCAAGCCGAAGGGGCGGTCTTGCGACGGCACCACTTCCGCCTGACCAAATCACGATCGTCGATCGGCCATAACAAAAGCAGCAACCTTGCCACCGGGCCGCACGGTCGGGAGCGAGGCCGTGCGCTCCACATGGCTCAGTTAGGAAGCAGCTGGGGCTTCGTTCAGGTCGCCCGGCGTTTCCTCCCGCCCCCCGAGACGAGCCGCACGACCAGCAGCAGGATCACCGCGCCGGCAAAGGCCATGACCGTCTCGCTGATGATCGGATGGCCGATCACCTGCACGTTGATGCGGAAGATGCTCGCAATAAACCCGCCCAGAAAGGCGCCCAGTATCCCCACGACTATGTCACCGAAGAGTCCCAGCCCGTGACCCAGCGCAACGCGGCTGGCGAGGAATCCCGCCACCAGTCCTACAAGGCACCAGATCAGGATCGTGGTCCAGTCCAGGTTGATCGCGGTCCCGTTGATGGTTATAGCCATGCCATTGA
>DATBZP010000103.1:0-20158 GCA_036513135.1 Candidatus Dormiibacterota bacterium
CTCGAGCGTCTCGAGCAAAGGTGTGTCCCGCGACTGGGCGTACTGGATCAGCGTGCCGAGAAGCTCGTTGACGAAACGGCGCAGCGCATCCGGGCTCTGCACTTCCAGCAGCAACCGGAACGCGCCCAATGAACGGTACGACGCGACGCGAGCGCGGCCGCCCGCCCGGCGGGTCAACCGCAGTGCCTGGCGGGCCTCCACGTGCGATCGGGCCAGCTCGCTCACCCCATTGGCCAGGTTGCCGATGCCGACGGACGCCGTGCCCGGCTTCATCACCGGGGCCGCCGCGGCAAGCACCTGGCCCGCAAGCTTCTCGACGGTGGCCAGGTCGGAGGCCACCTCGTCTGGGACGAGAAACACAGCGGACGCCGATCGCACGAGCGTCAGCGTGCCGGGCAACCGCGAACGGATCAGCCCGCTGAGGGCAGCGCCCAGGCGGTCAAGCTCGCCTCGCGCACCTAGCGCAGCCTCGGTCTCATCGTCATCCGGTTCGAGGACGAGCACCCAGGCTCGTTGTGGCAGCCGGTGTCCGAGCCGTTCCGCCTGCCGCGCCACGCGCTCTGCCTCGTCCGCCTCGAGCCCGCCGGCGAGCACCTCCTCGACCAAATCCCCCCGCAACCGGCGCTCGACTTCGGCGGTGGCCCGCTCTTTCGAAAGTTCCAGCGCGAGCACAGTCGAGCCGTGCTCGAGCGCTCGGCGGCGACCAGCCGAATCAACGGTCTTCTCGTCGACGCTGACGGCCAGCATCCCGAGCACGTCGGAGCCGGCGCGTACCGGCACCACGTCGAGAGCGCGCGCCGGCCGACCGGAGTTGATCCGGACCTCTCGCGCGCCAGCCTGACCAAGCGGGCTTGGCAAATGGATGCGTGGCGGCATGCCATCTGAGGACTCCCCCACTCCTCGGACTCGGTAGCCGTCCCCCGAGTACAGGGCCGCCCGCCCGCCCGCAAGCGAACCTACGACTTCGAGGATCGAGCTGATTCCGGCGCCTTCGAGGGAAAGCTTGGTGAAGCGCTCGTGGATGTCGTGCGAGAGCTGGATCTCGGCGAGCTGCACCTCGGTCCGCCGCTGCAGCTCGCTGCGCTCCAGGATCCCTGCCACCTGCCCGGCAATAGCGCGCAGGAAGTCGATGTCAGCCGAATTGAAATCCCGCTTTTCAGCGCTCTGGACGTTGAGGACGCCGACGAGTCGCGGCCCCGATTCAATCGGCACGGACAGCATCGAATGAAACCGATCCTCGTCAAGGCCAGGCACCCACTTCCAGTGAGGCTCCTCACTCACATCGGGCACAACCGCCGGCCGCCGGCTCTCGGCGACCCAACCGGTGATTCCGTCACCGACCGGCATCACGACCTTGCCGACCATCCGCTCATTGAGCCCGTTGGTCGCGGTCAGCCGGAGTTCGCGACCTCGCGATGTCAGCAGATAAAGCGAGCAGACATCGGTCCCCATCGCCGACGTGGTCTCGCGGATGATCAGGTCCAGCAACTCGTCGGGGCGCTGTGTGGACGCGGCCGCCTGCGCGAGCCGGACCAGGAAGCTGAGCTCGCGAGCGGCAAGGCTCGTGTCGCCGCTGGCGATCGCCACCCTAGCATCGTTTACCCTGGGGCGACTCTTCAACTTCGTATCAACCGCACAAGCCACGGCACTGTCGCTAGTGTGACTGATCTAGTGTTGAGACGAAGAGCCAAGTCTTCGCCAGCGCACGTTAGGCTAGGCGAAACGAGTGCCATCCCCCCAGAACCCTACGAAAATCCCCGCGAACTCGGAGGCTCTGCCGTGAGTTCGCGGGGGCTCCTCAAGTCGGAGGCTTCGCCGTGAGTTCGCGTGGACCCCATCATGGTCAGTGGCGCGAGCATTTCGCCGGGGTCGACCTGCCGGTCCCGGTGGCCGGCGGCGCCACCGTCACCGGCATCAACTTCGACAATGCCGCCAGCACGCCGCCTCTGACGCGGGTCCGCGACGCCGTCAATGGATTCTCCGAGGTCTACTCGAGCGTTCACCGCGGCACCGGCTACAAGTCGCGCCTCGCGACCGAGGCATACGAGCAATCCCGCGAGCTCGTGGCCCACTTCCTGAGCGTGGACGAGAGTTCGCAGGTCGTCATCTTCGTCAAGGGCACGACCGACGCTCTCAACCGGATTGCTGCCGGACAGGCGAGGCTCGAGGGACGTCAGGTCCTCGTCACCGAGATGGAGCATCACGCCGACCTGCTGCCGTGGCGGCATCGCGGCGGACACGTGATGGTCCGCCTTTCCGAAGATGGCCACATCGACCTCGAGGCGATCGAGCAAGCGTTGAAGGACGCCCATGGGAAGGTCGGCCTTGTTGCAGTGTGCGGGGCGTCCAACGTCACGGGCTTCGTCTCGCCCATTCACGAGGTGGCCGAGCTGGCGCACCGTTATGGCGCCCTCGTCTCGGTTGACGCGGCGCAGCTCGCCCCTCACCACCGCATCGACATCCGCCCGGCGAATGAGCCAGGGCACCTGGACTTCGTGTCGTTCTCCGGGCACAAGATGTACGCCCCATACGGCGCGGGCGTGCTGGTCGCACCACGCGATTTCTTCGCGGGTGCGCCAGAGGTGATGGGCGGTGGCGCGATCAGCATCGTGACGTGGGATGACACCGTTTGGGCAGACCTGCCCGACCGCGAGGAAGCGGGTTCACCAAACGTGATCGGCGCTGTCGCGCTCGGCGTGGCGATCCAGACGCTCCTCGAGCTCGGCTTCGACGACATGCTCCGTCACGAGGTTGAGCTGGGCACCAGTTTGCACACGCGGCTCTCCCGCATCCCCGGCGTTGGCGTGCTCGGCGGAGCCGATGCACCTTCGGCGGCGCCGCGCCTCGGCCTGGCGAGCTTCGTCGTGGACGGGCTCCATCACGGTCTCGTCGCAGCCGCCCTCAGCCATGAGTGGGGCATCGCAGTCCGCAATGGCTGCTTTTGCGCAAACCCGTACGTGTTCCACCTGCTCCACATGGACAAGCAGGCGGTCGAGGCGGTGGAGGGCGAGGTCACATCGGGCCATCGCAAGGCGCTGCCCGGCGCAGTGAGGGCTAGCCTCGCGCCCTACAACACGTCCGGGGAGGTGGACCGCTTCATCGAAGCTGTGACCCACATCGCGAGGGGCAAGTTGAAGGCCACCTATGAACAAGCCTCAGACGGCACCTTTTCGCCGGCCGGCGGATGGCCGCGCATCCCGAGCCCGTTGAAGACGCTCGTCAAGACCACTCACATCACTTAGGAGGTCACGTGATCAAGTTCATCGTCGAAGTGCTGTTGGCGATCTTCCTGCACCCGATCGCATTCGTTCTTTGCATAATCGACATCGTCAACCGCACCGACGTCACCGGGTTGTGGAAGGTGCTCTGGATCATCATCACCTTCTTCTGGGGCATCGGCCCCATCCTGTACATCCTCTTGGGCCGCGGCAAATTCTGGTAGCGAATTGACCTGATGAGAGACCGCTCGGCAACCCGTGCCCTGGTGCTCGGGATGCTCGGACGTCCAGACGGCGTTTTCGCTCCATTCGCGGTCTGGTCGAGCCTCCGATCTCTGCGGCGCATCCGAGCCTCGTTTGGAGAGCTCGCGGGAGAGACCTCCGCCTTGGCTGGATCGCCGGCTTGCTTGGACCGTTGGCGATCGTGGTGGCGCCGGCGCCGCCGGCCCTGGCCGGCTGCGGCTAACTTTTAGTAGGTAACCATCCCACTCCCAGCGCCTCTTAAGGGTTTCCTGAGCCTGGCTTGGGCTAATCTGGACGTGGACAGGGTGGGAATCCGACCGGTCAACTCCACACGCGCGCGCGTCCTGACAAATGGCGCCGCGAACGGCGTCGCCACGAATGGCGTCGCTGAGAATGGCGCGGCCAAAAATGGCGCCTCCGCGAACGGGTTTCACCCGAAGAAGAACGGGTCGAGCTCTCATCGCCCGGGGACCAACGGAGCTGCGACGGCGCAGCCCGTCGTCACGCTGACCCACGTCACGAAGTCGTTCGGCCGCACGGCCGTGCTCAAAGAGATCAACCTGTCGGTCGCCCCTGGAGAGCTGGTCGAGGTCACCGGGCCCAGCGGCTCGGGTAAGACGACCCTCCTGCGCCTGGTCCATGGGCAGCTGCGGCCGAACGGCGGGCAGGTCTGGGTCGAGGGGCGGGGCCTGCACCGTTGGTGGGGCCGCGGCCTGGACCGAGTCCGCCGAGACGTTGCCTTTGTCTTCCAGGAGCACCACCTCCTTCCGCGCCTCACCGCCTTCGAGAACCTGACGCTTGCGGTGCAGGTGACCGACCCTCAGCTGCCGTTCAAGACGATCAAGCGGCGTGCCCTGGAGACCCTGGAATCCCTGGGCTTGCTGCACAAGCGGAATTCGTACCCGAATCAACTGTCGGCCGGGGAGCGCCAGCGCGTGGCGGTCGGGCGCGCGCTGGCGGCCCGACCCCGGGTCATCCTCGCCGACGAGCCGATGGCCTCGATCGACGACAACAATGCCCGGATCGTCATGCGCCTCCTCGAGGATGCTGCGGCCGCAGGTACTGCCGTCATCGTCGCCTCCCACCGGCACACGTTCCTTTCGAGCCGTGTCCTCCAACTACCGAGCGGGACGGTCCACCTGAACGGATCGCGCAAGGCGGCGTCGAACGGGAACGGGACACATTCCTCGCCGCCACTCTGGCGCCGCGTGCTTCCCGTCCGCGAACGCGCGCGCAAGCGCGCACCCAGGCCACAGCTGCTTCCGCTCTGGCGCCGTATGGTCGCGCTGGCCGCCAACAGCTACCGATTGGTGGTTTTGAGCGGGCTCCGAAGCTGGAGCCGCGACGTGCGGCTGACCGCGCCGGCGCTCGGGTCGATGGCCCTCCTGCTGTTCCTGTGCGGGACGCTCGCCATGGTGGGGATAGCCATCGAACGCGTGGCGGTGCAGCAGACGGCGCAGGCCTCCCTCGTCCGCGTGTACCTGGCTTCTGACTCGACGCCCGCCGCGGTCGCAGCGCTCAAAGCCCGCCTGACAGCCGACCCGCGGATCGCCTCGGTGACCGCTGTGAGTCCCGAGCAAGCGCTAGCTGAAGCGAGCAGCCGGCCGGGGCTCGACAACCTCGTCAGCCTCAGCGCGACCAATCCTTTCCCGGCAAGCCTTGACCTCCAGGTCCGCCTGGTGACCCAGGTCGGAGCGGTTGCCGCGTCGGTGAAGGGCGATCCGGCGGTCGACCCTGCGTACCCGACGTCCTACGATCCGGATACCTACTCGCGGCTGCGCCACGTCGCGCTGGTGGTCGGCGGCATCGGAGGCGGGCTGCTGCTTGTGTTCGGTCTCGTCGCGTACGCCGTGGTTGCCAACTCGATGCGCGGCATCGCCACCGCTCGGCGGCAGGAGGTCGCCGTGATCCGCCTGTTGGGCGCGCGAGGCTGGATGCTGCGAGGTCCCTTCGTCGTCGAGGGCCTCATGACCGGCGCGCTGGCCGGCGCGCTGGCGGCCGCGGCAGTCGCAGGCGCATGGCTGCTGGCGACGCGCTTCGAGACTGCGACCTACTCGCAGGTCCTTCCGGGCGTCGACGCAACCGCCGTCCAGTACGTCCTCGCCGCTGTCATGGCCTCCGGCCTGTTGCTCGGTGCGCTGACGGCGATGCTTGGCTTCCGCAGAGTCCGAGCGTGATGCGCCGAACTTCTTGGAAGTCCGTCTGCGCGGCCGCTGTCGCCGCCGCCGTGATCGCGCTTCAGGCCTCCGCCGCCGGTGCCACGAGCCCTTCCCCATGCCCTTCGCCGTCAGCTGCATCGGCAGCGCGGGTCAGCTGTCCGGCGGCGCCCGACCCGACACAAGCCGCCTATGACCAGCTCCGCAATCGCCTGGGCGGAGACCTGGCCACTCTGCTGACGGCCCAGGAGCATCTCAGCTCGATCCTCGATCAGACGGCGGCTGGCGAGCAGATCCTGACCGACCAGATCTCCCAGGAGGAGACGGTGATCGGCAATCTGGAGGACCAGGTCGCGCAGCTCGACGCCCAGATCTCGGACACCGAGGACCGGATCGCCGTCGAGAAGGAGCAGGTGGCGGCGATGGCGAAGGCGATCTACCGCCAGCCGGATTCACTGTGGCTCCTGATCGCTCGCACCGGCAACCTCCACGACGCACTCCAGGCCGCCTCTGACCTCGTCGTCGCCGGCCAGCGGGCCCATGCGCTGCAAGCACGGCTTGAAGCCGATCTGGTGAAGCTCCAGGCTGACCGCGCTGCTCGGCAGGCCGACCTGGATCGCGAGAACGCAACCATGGACCAGCTCGTGGCGAGCCTGAGCACGCTGGATGACCTGTTGAGCGCGCAGAACGACGTCAGCAACCAGGTGGCGGACGTCATCGCGCAGATACAGGACGCTGAGAACGGACTGCAAGACCAGCCCCCAGATGTGACCGCGGCTCTCGCCACTCTCCTCGAGTCACAGGAGCAGGACCTCATCCGACTCTCGTATCAGCAGGCATGGAGCCAGGCGCACGTCGGTGTCGGCCTTGCGCTCGTCACCCATATGCTGCCCGCCGGCACGACCATCGCGGGACTGATTCTGTCGTGGCCGATGGCCGGAGGCCGGGTGACGCAACTGTTCGGCCCGAGCGATCTCTTGCTGGAGCCGCCGATGGGGCCCTATAAGCATTTCCACACCGGCGTCGACATCGCCGCCCCGTTCGGCACCACCGTGATGGCGGCGGCTGCCGGCGTTATCGTCGCGGTGGGTCATTCGGGAGTCGGCTACGGCAACTACGTCGTCATCGCCCACGGCGGCGGCATCATGACGCTGTACGGACACCTGCTCGAGACCGACGTCCTCGTCGGAAACACGGTCTTGCGTGGCCAGCGGATCGGTCTCGAAGGCTCAACCGGGTGGTCGACGGGCCCGCATGTTCACTTCGAGCTGCGCGTCAATGATTCGGTTGTCGACCCGATGCCGTACCTGCTGAAACTGGCGAGCTAACTCACACCCCTCCCCGCTCGCCCAGGGGGGTGTGCCGCGAGCTGGCTTCGCCAGGCGCGGCACCTTCAGGGGGGACGTCCCCCCTAAATGGGAGGCTGGCGCGCTTTAGGGGCCCCCGCGAAGTCGAAGACTTCGTGGGGTAAAGCGCCGGGTGGGGGGAAGGAGCTTTGGCACATCCGCAGCCTGGTGCAGCAAACTGGTGCCCCCGGAGGGAATCGAACCCCCGACCTTGACGTTAGGACCGTCCTGCTCTATCCCCTGAGCTACGGGGGCGGCACGTTTGGAAGTCTATTGAGTGCGCTGCGCGCGGCGCCCCTGAGCTACGGGGGCGGCACGTATTGGACGTCTATTCAGTGCGCTGCGGGCGGCCACCCTGAGCTACGGGGGCGACACGTATTTGGAAGTCGATTGAGTGCGCTGCGCGCGGCGCCCCTGAGCTTCGGGGGGGGGGCGGCACGTATCGGAAGTCGATTGAGTGCGCTGCGATTCGACCTTCTCAGCAAACTCTCAGGATCCTCTCAGAGAGCACTTAGAGGCCGCGGGCAGAATTGCAAACATGGAAAGCAACACCAAGGCAAGAATGCGGGCGCGCGATGCCGCCATGCGCCAGCTCGACCGGATCACCAGGGGCGTCGCTTTCGCGGCCATCGCCGGCGTTGGCATGCTGACCGCGGTCAGCGCCTACTCGATCCCCGGCACCGCCCCCAGCTCGCTGACCGCGACCACGTCGACCTCCACGTCCACCTCATCCAGCTCCACCTCGTCGGGACTGCAGTCTTCCTCGACCGGGGTCACCTCCTCGTCGGGTCCAGCCGTGGCCGTCTCCGGCGGATCGCACTGATCCTTCGGTGAGCACCACCGTTCTCTGGTACGCGACTCGCGGCGCGGGCGCGGTCTCGCTCATCCTGCTGAGCTCCGTCGTCGTGCTCGGCATCCTTTCGGCGCTACGAGTCCAGGCCGCCGGCTGGCCGCGCTTCCTCACCACCGGCCTGCACCGAAACCTGGCCCTGATGACGCTCGTGTTTCTCGGCTTGCACATCGTCACGGCCGTCGTCGACCCGTTCACACATCTGGGTTGGCTGACGGCGGTGGTGCCCTTCTCCTCCTACTACCGCACTTTCTGGCTGGGCCTCGGGACCATCGCCTTCGAGCTCCTGCTCGCGATCGTCGTGACCAGCCTCGCGCGTCCTTGGTTAGGCCATGCCACCTGGCGCCTGGTGCACTGGCTGACTTACGCGTCCTGGCCGATCGCCGTCATCCATGGACTTGGCACCGGCACCGACACCTGGTCGGCGTGGCTGTTCGTCCTCACCGCACTCTGCATTGGAGCAGTGCTCGCTGCGGTCGCGTATCGATTGATGGCGGACTCGCCCGATCCGCTCGCTGAACAACGATCGGTCTTCCAGTCCGCCGTCGAGCGGCGCGAACCACCCCGGTGAACGAGGCGCGGCTCCTGGCCGGGCGTGACCTGGCGATGGGAGCCGAGGGGATCGCCGAACATGTCCGCCGCCTCGGCCGGATGCCTGCAGCCGGCAAGTCACTCATCGATCTCCTGGCTCGCAGCGGGCTCACCGGACGCGGCGGCGCGGCCTATCCCGTGGGCTTGAAGTGGCGGTCGGTCGCAGCGGAGTCGCACGGGTCAGCAGTGATCGTCGTCAATGGCGCCGAGGGCGAGCCGCACAGCAAGAAAGATCGGCTCCTGATGACCACTCGCCCGCATCTCATTCTCGACGGTGCATTCCTTGCCGCCGCGGCCCTGCGCGCGAGGCAGGTCATTCTCTATATCGGCGAAGAGCACTATGCCGCCCGGCAATCGATGTCCAGAGCGCTTGCCGAACGGACCGCCGAGGAGCGCCGCCTGGTGCGTATCGTGGCCGCGCCTGCTCGCTACGTGGCCGGCAATTCCAGCGCTGCCGTGCACCTGATCAACGCGGGCATCGCGACGCCCACCACCACGCCACCTTCGTCGCACGAGCGCGGAGTCGACGGCGCGCCCACGCTGGTGCAGAACGTGGAAACCCTGGCACATGTAGCCATAATCGCTCGGACCGGCCAGCCGACGGGCACGGTGCTGGTCACCATGGCGGGGGGGGTGAACCGCCCTGGCGTTCTCGAGGTCAAGACCGGAATCACGGTCGGCGAAGCCGTTGAGCTGGCCGGCGGAGCGCCCGAAGCGGCGCAGGCTGTTCTCGTCGGTGGCTACTTCGGTCAATGGATCGAGGCCGGTCAAGGCTGGGTGCTGCCGGTTGACCCTGAAGCCCTACGGGCTCACGGCCTTACGCTCGGCTGCGGGGTCATCGGAGTGCTGCCGGCAAGCCGTTGCGCCGTTTGCGAGGTCACGGGCATCATGCGCTACCTCGCGAATGAAAGCTCGGCCCAGTGCGGGCCGTGCTTCTTCGGTCTGCGCGCCCTGGCTGACGCCTGCACCAGGATCGCCCAGCGCGGTACCGATCCGAACGACCTGCTCCGGCTACAACGCTGGGCGTCAGAGGTGCGCGGTCGAGGAGGATGCCACCACCCGGACGGCGCGGTGATGTTCCTTCAGTCCGCCCTGAAGACGTTCGCCGGCGAGTTCAGCCACCATCCGGCGCACATGCGAAGGTCCGCATGACAAAGCGGTTCGAGCTCAGAGTCGACCGCATCAGGTGCGATGGGCGTGGCCTGTGCGCGGAGATCCTCCCGGAGAGGATCCGGCTGGACGACTGGGGTTATCCGATCATCGCGGAAGGGCCGATTCCTGATCATCTGCTGCCGTTGGCCCAGCGCGTGGTGGAGGACTGCCCGGTCCTGGCACTCGGCCTCCGCCGTGTGGATAGCCGCACCCGATCTTCCAGATGAGCTGCACGTTGCTCGGGATCGCAGATGACCGCGCGTTTGGCGGTTCCCTGCGTGTCATCGTGACCAGGCCCGAATCGCTTCGCGCTGCGAAAGCTGCTGTCGACGGCGTCGTCGGCGCCATCGATCTGGCAGCCAGCCGGTTTCGCGAGGACAGCGAGTTGAGCCGGCTGAACTCATCGCCGGAGCGTGCCGTCACCGTCAGCCCTCTCCTCGCGCAGGCGATCGGGGCCGCTCTCCGCGGCGCCGAACTGAGCGGCGGCGCGGTGGACCCGACCATCGGCTCTGCCATCAGGCTCGCCGGCTACGACTCCGACTTCGCCAAGGTGCCGGCTGACGGCGACCAGATCTATCTGATTGCGCACCAGGTTCCCGGTTGGCGTGCGATCCGCTTTGACGTCCACTCACGATCCATCCGCCTGCCCCGGGGAGTCGAGATCGACCTTGGCGCCACGGCGAAGGCGCTTGCCTCGGACCTGGCGGCGGCCGCCGCGAGCAAGGCGATCGACGGAGCAGGCGTGCTCGTCAGCCTCGGCGGCGACATCGCGGTCGCGGGCCAGGCGCCCGTCGAAGGCTGGTCCATCCAGACGAGCGATGACAGTGCGGCACCGATCGACGACACCGCGGAAACGATCTCCATCACCTCAGGGGGCATCGCCACTTCGAGCACCACCGTCAGGCGCTGGACCCGAGGCGGAGTCGTCCTGCACCACATCATCGACCCCGCGACGGGCCTGCCAGCGGACAGCTGCTGGCGCACCGCCAGCGTGGTGGCAGCGTCGTGCGTTGACGCCAACATCGCCTCGACGGCGGCAATCGTCATGGGCCGGAAAGCGGTTGCCTGGCTCGAGGCAAACCGGCTCCCGGGCCGCCTCGTCGATCTGGACGGCAACGTCCACCGGGTCGCCGGCTGGCCGGAGCCCGCAGCCAATTCGGACCGACCTCCCAATGTTCTCTGAGCAAATCCCCAGTAATCTGGATCAGCATCAAGCCGTGAATCAGGAAGGCGTGAACAAGGATGGTGCCCGCGTCCTGGTCGTCGATGACGAGCCCAACATCACAGAGCTGGTCGCGATGGCCCTGCGCTACGAGGGGTTTTCCGTCAAGACCGCAGCCACTGGAAGAGGCGCCATCACGGCCGTCAGTCAATTCTCGCCGGCTCTCGTGATCCTCGATGTGATGCTGCCCGACATCAACGGCATCGAAGTTCTGCGCCGGCTGAACAGCTCCGGCAACAAGGTCCCGATCATCTTTCTCACCGCCAAGGACGCGACCGACGACAAGGTCCACGGTCTGACCATTGGCGGCGACGATTACGTGACCAAGCCGTTCAGCATCGAGGAGCTCATGGCGCGGGTCCGCGTCGTGCTCAGGCGGCATGGGAACGCCGCTGACAACGGCAAGCTCACCCTCGCCGACCTGGAGCTGGACGACGAGGCACACGAAGTGCGCCGCCACGGCCATGTCGTCGAGCTGACCAATACCGAATACCGGCTGCTCCGCTACCTGCTCATCAACGCCGGCCGCGTGCTGACCCGCAGTCAGATCCTGGACCACGTGTGGCACTACGACTTCGGTGGCGACGCCAGCGTGCTCGAGACCTACGTCAGCTACCTTCGCCGGAAGATCGACCGCCACGACCCTCCGCTGATCCAGACCGTCCGCGGGGTCGGTTACGTCCTGAGAACGCCTAGAAAATGACGCTGTCGCTCAGGGGGCGGCTGCTCATCGGAGTCATCTCCCTCGTCGTGATTGGCCTGCTCGTGTCCGATGTCGCCACGTACGTGACCCTCCGGAACTCATTATTGAGCCGGATCGACCAACAACTGACGGCCCATTCCACAGTCGACACCGCGGTCGCTGTCCTCGGCAGCCAGTGCCGTGGGCGCGGTCCGGGGTCCGCGGCCGACTTTCCTGCGGGAACGATCGCTGAGTTGATCGGCGTCGATGGGACGCCTCTTACCTCCTGCGGCTTCCAGCTGGGTGGTGCCGTGTCGGGCGCAAGCCCGGAGCTTCCGAGGTCTCTGCCCAACGCCGGCCTGGACGCTCCTGCCTCTCCGTTCACGGTCGAGGGCACCGGCGGAGTGTCCCAATATCGGGTGACCGACTGGCCCGAGAACTCTTTCAGCGGCCAGTTCGTCGTTTTCGCCATTCCCCTGACGCCGATGCAGGCGACGCTGAGCGATCTCCTGCTGCTCGAGACACTCATCGGGTTGGGCGTCGTCGGAGCGACGGCGATTTTCGCGCTCCTACTCATCCGGATCGGTCTGCGACCGCTCGAGAGAATGGAGAAGGTCGCGGAGCACATCGCGGCCGGCGACCTGACCCGTCGCGTCGAGCCCGCCACGCCGAGGACCGAGATCGGCCGGCTGGGCCTGGCCCTGAACGGGATGCTGAGCCAGATCGAGGCCGCGTTCGAGCAACGCAAGGCGTCCGAGCAGCGGCTGCGCCGGTTCGTCGCCGACGCCTCGCACGAGCTGCGCACACCCCTGACTTCGATCCGCGGCTACTCGGAGATGCTTCGTCGCGGCGCTTCAGAATCCCGCGAAGACTCGGATCTGGCCCGCCGTCGCATTGAGGAGGAGTCGGTCCGCATGTCCGTGCTCGTCGACGACATGTTGCTCATCGCACGCCTCGACCAGGGCCGGCCGCTCGACAGGAAACCAATCGACCTCAAGACGATCGCGGGCGACGCCGCCGACGACGCGCGTGCGGTTGCACCCCAGCGCCAGATCACAGTGAACGCCCCTGTTCCGGTCGTCGTCGAGGGGGACGATACCCGGCTTCGCCAGGTGCTCGGCAACCTCGTACGCAACGCGCTCGTCCATACACCGCAGCAGACGGCGGTCGAGATCTCAGTTACAACCGAGGACAGCGTGGGCCGAATGTCGGTGGCAGACCACGGCCCTGGCCTCCGTCCTGAAGAGATGGAGCGAATATTCGAGCCGTTCTACCGCGCCGATCCCAGCCGCAGTCGCGACAGCGGCGGCGCCGGGCTTGGGCTTTCGATCGTCAGCGCAGTCGTCAGCGCGCATGGCGGGCAGGTGAAGGTGAAAGAGACCAGCGGCGGCGGAGTGACCTTCGAGGTCGAGCTCCCGCTGGCCTCCTTGTTGACGAGGTAGGCCCAGCCTCACAGCTCCTGACTCCAAGCATCTTCCAAGGATTCTTACAGCCTGGATTCAGGAAGCGGCGGCAAGCTGAAAGGCAACAGATTGACTCCACCGCTTCCCCCAAGCAGTAGGGGGCGTCCCTAGCGCCCCTTACTTGCGGGGAGGTTCAGCCCCGCGCCGGAACCGAAACTACAGGTGGCGATTCTCCGGCGCCGATCCGGCGGTGAAGCCTTGCCAGCGGCCTCGGCGCCCACCAGTTGGCCCGGCCGAGTATGCGCATCACGGACGGCACGATGAGAATGCGCACGATCGTCGCGTCGACAGCGATGGCGACCGCCAGCCCGATCCCGATCGCCTTGATGATCACGAAGTTGGAAAGGCCGAACGCAAGGAAGACCGCGACCATGATCGCGGCCGCGCCCGTGATCAACCGCCCGCTCTTCTCCAGACCCATGGCGACGCCCGCCTGGTTGTCACCTGTTCGCTTGTATTCCTCCTGGATGCGACTGATCAGCAACACCTCGTAGTCCATCGACATCCCGAACACGATGCTGAAAAGGATCACGGGAACGCTCGGGTCGATCGACTGGGCGGTGAATCCGAGCTGCTGGCTCAGGTGGCCTTCCTGGAAGATCCACACGAGCGCCCCGAATGATGCCGAGATGGAGAAGAGGTTTGTCACCACGGCCTTCAACGGCAGTACCACCGAACCGGTCAGCAGGAACAGGACGATGTACGTCACCAGGATCACCGAGCCGATGGCGATCGGCGTCCTGTTCAGGATGAAGTTGACACTGTCGAGGTCGAATGCTGTCTCTCCCGTGGCGAGGACCTGACCGCCGGCCACGTGCTCGGCCCGCACCGCCTTGACGATGGCGCGGGCCTCGTCGCTCGTCGGCGGCTTGTTCGTGACGATATTCAGAAGCGCGATGTGGCTTCCGGTGCCGATCGTGAGCGCCTGCTGCAACGTCGCCGGCAGCGAATCGTGCTGACCGGAGTAGAGGCGCTGATAGTCGGCCTTTGTGAGGCTGGGGTCGATGTCGACGATGCTCTCCACGCGAAGCACGTTGGGCATCGAGGCCAGGCGGTGACTGAGGTCGTAAATGTCCCCGACGTGCTCCGCGGTCAGGGGATCCGAGTTGGAGTAGTAGACGACTGCCTCGATCGACGTCTGGTCCTGGCCGGGGAAATCCTTGACCAGCGTGTCGTACCCCTGGCGCGCCTGGTCGGACGGCGGCAGCTGGTCCACACCGCCCTGCGCCAGCCGCAGCTGAAGGAATGGAGTTCCCGCGAGAACGAGGATGGCCAGCGCGGGGACCAGCACGACAACAGGCCGGTGCATCACCCACATGGCCATCGAGTGCCACACGCCTGTGCCCGCGGGCTTACGCCGAGCCAGGAACGGCAGCAACCTCTTGAGCCACTCCGGCCACCAGTCCACTCGACTTCCGAGCACTGACAGGGCGGCAGGCAGGAACGTGAGCCCATAGAAGACAGCGATCGCGACGACGATCGCCCCGGCCGCTCCCATCGAGGCGAGGAATGTGCCCTGGAAGAAGACCATGGCCGACAGCCCGATCGCGACCGTGATGCCGGAGAAGGTGATCGCGCGCCCGGCCGTTGACATCGACGTGGCGATAGCCTCTTCCCGCGTCGCCCCCGCGGCCAGCTCGTCGCGGAACCGGTTGACGATGAAGAGCGAGTAGTCGATCGCCACGCCGAGCCCGATCAGCGTCACGACGTTCGTCGCGTACTGCGAAACGTCGGTGAAGTGCGCGAGGAACACCGTGCCGCCGAATCCGCCTACGATCGCGAGCAAGCCCACGCCAAGGGGCAGCAGGGCAGCAACGATGGCGGCGAAGATCAGGATCAGGAGCAGAAGAGTGATGGGCAGGGCGACGTACTCCGCGCGCTGTAGGTCAGTTTCGAGCGTGTTGTTGAAAGCCCGGTTGATCGGCACCTGGCCGGTCGCGACCACGCTGAGCGGCCCTGGATGGACCTCGCCCGACACCTGGTTGATGTAGGCCTGCGCCTTCAGCGAGTCGTCCTTGAGCGCCACGATCACGAGCGCTTGGTGCGAGTCCCTGGAGATGAAAGCCGATTGTTGGATGGCCGGAACGCTGTAAGGCGTTCGGACCCCGGCCACGCGCGGATCGCCGCTGAGCGGCGTCACGGCATCTTGAAGAGCCTGTTGAAACGCGGGATCGTTGGCGGTGAGGTTGGAGCTGCTGAAGATCAGCGTGAAGCTCGAGCCGGCTGTTCCACTCTGCGCCTGGATCTGATCGCTGATCAGCTTGGCGGCCTGGCCAGCCGGAAGGCTCGCCCCAAAACCCCCGTTGCCGGCAAGCGTCGCGCCGGTGAGTATGGCGACGATCGACAGGCCAAGCAGGAGCACGGAAGCCACGAGCGTGGCCCAGCGAAACCGGTACACAAAGCGACCCCAGCGGGCAAACATGGGCCTCCAAGATACCTGCTGGTGTAACTTGAGATTCCGTCAGCGTCGGCTTATTTGAGCTTCCATTGAATGCCCTTTAGGACTGGTGCTGATTCATCGGTGAAGGTCTGCATGTTGCTCTGGATCGTGACAAGGATGACGCCGTAGTAGACGCTGCCGTCGGCGTTTGTGCCAACGAATAGCGACGCCGCGGCGGGCAGAGAATGCCCGCTTGACACGACCGTGTAACAGAGCTGCCACAAGATTCCTTGCACGCCGCTGAGGGCGCCGGTCGTGGTCTTGGTGTTCGGACAGGTCTTCAGGTCCGGATACTTGCTCGTGAGACCCGCGTCAACTGTGGCCTTCTGCTGTTGTGCGGTCTCCCTTGGGATTGAAGGAGCGCTAGCGACAAGAATCGCACCAAGGCCGCTTGGATCCGCAAGCGTGATCGTCTCATTGTCCTTGGCCGTGACCACCCATCCAGAAAGCACAGGAACCGTTACGCCATTGTTCGAGGCCGTCGGACCTTGGGCACCAATAGGGGAGGCAATCGGGCTCGGTGATCCGGCGGGAGTCGGGCTCGGCACGTCAGTCGTGATGCCCCCGCTGAAGCTGACCTTGGGGCCCAAAAGCGCGATTGCCGTTCCACATCCGGCCATCAGCACGATCAAAGCGACGACCGCGCTCAAAATGAGCACCCACGGCGTGCGGTGGACCGGTGCCTGGGCCGCCCCGCCCGTGGGCGAGTAGTACGGGCTTGCATAGGCCACAGGGTTTGGCGGCGGTGAAGCGTAGGCGAGGGGCGGCGCTGTCGATGCAGGTGTTGACGGCGGAGGTGCCGGCGGCGTCGCCACCGCCCATGTCGGGGCTGCCTGCGGAGGTCCCGCGCCGACTGCGGTCAATGGAGTCCCACAGGCCTGGCAGAACTGGTTGCCATCAGGGTTCTGGGCGCCGCATCTGGCGCAAGTGAACGCCACCTATTGCTTCTCCGACGCTTTGGCCACCGAAGAATCCAGCCTTGGGCGACGGCCCCGCTTGATGGAGTTCGGCGCAGCGGTCAGCGCCATGCCGCAGTTGGGACAGAAACCCGAAGCAACCATGTGTACGTGGCAGCTCGGGCACACGGTCTCTGCATATCCCATGTGCGCGGCTTCCTCCAGCAATGCGTGGTGCAGCAAGTAGCGGATGTAGATCAGAAGTGCGCCGACGATCGCTGCTTGCCAGATGAGGATGAAGAGCGCGTTGACCGAAGTCTCTTTCATCAGCTGCGTGCCCGCGGAGAATGCGATATGGGCGATGACCGCCATCGCGATTCCGCCGATCTCGCGTCCAGCCAGCCGACCGCGCCGCCAGCGCCAGATCGTCGCCGCGATCATCCCGGTCGCGCTGCCTTGAAGCAGCGGCTGAAACACAGCGAGCGTCGCAAGGTCGTAGATCCAGTTGTCTGGCGCAGTGTGCGCGGGCATGCTGGTCAGGACGCTCGAGAAGCCGATGATGGCTTCGGCGAGACTGAAGCCCAGGCCGGCGGCCACCCCGAAAACGAGCCCGTCCACAGTTTCCGGAAAGTCCTTGCGGTTGGGCAGGAAGAAAGCAGGCAGCGGCTTCACAGCCTCCTGCACGACCGGCAGCAGCAAACCGACGATGAGCAGCCCGCCGATGTTGATGCCGGCGTTGCCGAAAGGGTTGCCGATGTACTGCAGCGGGTTGTAGATGGTGCGCTCGAACAGGGTGACGAGGATGCCGACGACGATGCCACCACCGAGAGTGAATCCCAGCACCGTCGCGGGCTCGTCGCGGTAGACCTGGGCCTCGTAGAGATAAATTAGATAGAGGACCGGTACGAGGAACGCCGAAACCAGGATTGCGGCGGAGATCAGTCCGGCGAGGTACAGGACCAGGATGCCTGCCAGGCCGGCGATGAACGCCCAACGAAACTCGTGGATCTTGTGGTGGCCGAGGTGCGGGAACAGCGTGGTGAACACGGACGGCTGCACCATGTGCTCACCGGGATGCGCGGCGTAGCGGTGCTCTCGCGTTTTGGCGTTGCCGAACTCCCCCGTTGTGCCCTGGTGAGCTCCGCAGCGCGTGCAAAACACTCCGTCTGGAACGTCGTGCGTGCAATGGTCACACCGCACCGGCTACCTCCTCACTCCGGGTTCGGCTCAGGAATTAACCCCTGAATCGCAGGGCGGTAAGGATAGGACTCGGCGCCGGTATTTAGTAAATGTTAAGTGGTGTGTCTGGGAATTGGCTGGACAAAGGGCGGCCCAAACCGCCGACGCCAAAAACCGGGGTTCCCGCGCAATCCGAGATTTCGTGGCGCGGGGATATGGGCCGATGGATTGGCCTGTGGTTTCCCGGACGCACCCCTCAGCGAGCGGGTTCGGCTTCGGCCGGCTGCTCGGGCACCCATCCGCGGATGAAGTGGCACGAGTAGTGGCCCGCGTGCTTTTCGAAATAGCGCTGGTGATAATCCTCCGCGGGCCAGAAATGTGTCGAAGGCACGATCTCGGTGACGATCGGGCGGTCGAAATATCCCTGCGCAGCATCCTTTGACTTGCGCGCCGCCTTCTCCTGCTCTGGGCTGTGGAAGAAGATGACCGACCGGTACTGATGACCGTGGTCCGGCCCCTGGCTGTTGAGAGTCGTCGGATCGTGCATATTCCAGAAGGCGTTCAACAGATCGTCGTACGAGACCTTGGCGGGATCGTAAGTGACCTCGACTGCCTCCGCGTGACCCGTTCTACCCGAGCAGACCTGCTCGTATGTCGGGTTGTCGCGCGTGCCGCCCTCATAACCGGAAACGGCCTGGTCCACTCCAGGGATTTCGTTGAAAAGATGCTCCACGCCCCAGAAACAGCCGCCGGCAAAAGTACCTTTCTCCATCGCAACTCAGGATAGAACCCCGCGAGGGCCCTTTAGGTAGCGCTATCTATGATGGCCCCTCACCATGACGACGCCGGACGCTCCGCCCCGCAAACATCGATGGCTTCACATGGCGACGGTCGACATCACGCCGCTGCGCCGTCACCGCGATTTCCGCCTTCTGTTCGTCGGGCGGCTGGTGTCGTTCTTCGGCACCATGATCACGTCGGTCGCGGTCCCTTACCAGGTGTACCAGCTTTCTCACAGCGTGCTGCTGGTCGGCATGCTGGGACTCGCCGAACTGGCCGCCCTCGTCATCTTTGCGATGCTCGGCGGTGCGCTGGCGGATGCTGCCGACCGCCGGCTGATGGTGCTCCTCAGCGAGGTTGGGCTAATGGCAGGCAGCGGTCTTTTGGCCGGGAACTCGCTGCTTGGCCATCCCGTGCTATGGCCGATCTTCGCCATCGTCGTCCTGCAAGGGTCATTCGATGCACTGCAACGACCGTCACTCGAAGCCTTAGTTCCCAGGCTCGTGGATCGCGACGAACTGCCTGCGGCGGCGGCGCTCAGCAGTGCGCGCGGAACGCTGGGGATGATCGCGGGGCCGGCCCTTGCGGGCGTGCTCGTGGCAGTGGCCGGCCTGCCGGCGACGTACCTGGTGGACGTCGCGACTTTCGTGATCGGGCTGGTCTGCCTATCCCTCATGAAGGCGGTGCCGCCACCACCCGACGCCGCGCGGCCGAGCCTCCGTCGCGTGGTGGAAGGAATCCGTTACGCGCGGAGCCGTCCAGAGCTGATCGGCACCTACGTGGTCGACATCGTGGCAATGCTCTTCGGCATGCCGATGGCTCTTTTCCCGGCCATCGCCCAGGGCCTCGGCGGACCCAGCGTCCTGGGACTTCTCTACGCGGCGCCCGCGGTCGGAGCCTTCGCGTTCGCAGTCACGAGCGGATGGACGCGACGGATCCACCGGCACGGCATGGGCGTGATCATCGCGGCGACTTTTTGGGGGGTCGCGATCATCGGGTTCGGAGTCGTTCCGGGCCTGGTCGCCGCCCTCGCCTTCCTGGCGCTGGCCGGCGCGTCCGACGCCATGAGCGGCGTGTTCCGGCAGGTGATTTGGAACCAGACCATCCCTGACTCGTTGCGTGGGCGGCTGGCCTCGATCGAAATGCTCAGTTATTCAGTCGGGCCCACGTTGGGCAACTTCGAAGCCGGTGTTGTGGCCTCGCTTTTCAGCGTGCGGTTCTCGGTGGTCTCCGGTGGCATCTTGTGCGTCGTTGGCTGCGTGGTGTGCGGGCTGGCCCTGCCCGTATTTCGCAACTTCGACACGCGGCGTTTCCATCTCGCGCCGGATAGCGATCTCGGCAGCGTCAAACGGGAGAAGGGATGAGCTCGGAACAGATCGTGGTCGGTTTGGCGGTGGTCACCGTAGTGCTTGCGCTGTGGGCGGCCGTGTTCGCCACCCGTGCCGACCGGGCATCCCGCCGCGCGATCAAGCTCGCCGATGCCCGGTGGGAGGCGTTGACCAAGCCCGTCCCCCACCTCACGTTCATTAGACCACCGGCCCCGGGCCAGGCGATCGAGGTCGAGGTGGAGAATCTCGGCGGCACACTGTCCGCCGGCGGCGTGATCGTGCAGGCTGGAGACGACCTTTATGCCGGGGAGCTGACCCTACCCGAGAAGGCGCCCCCGCGCCGGATCGCCCTGCAGCCGGTGATGAAGGCGTGGCAGCGGGCAAACCAGCCTCGCTGCCTCCTCCTGGTCGCCCGCGACGCCGGCGGCCTCTGCTGGGACTGCCTGGACGGCAATAAACCGATCGACGATCCACGCAAATGGCTTGCCGGCCAGCTGCGCGAACTTCGCCTGCAGGGCGTCGTCGACTTTCCGGGGCTGACCGGTCCCGGCAAGAGCTAGGCCGCCGCTACCCCTCCAGACGCGCGTCGAGCTTGAGGGTGACGTTGCCGTG
>DATBZP010000104.1:0-4986 GCA_036513135.1 Candidatus Dormiibacterota bacterium
AGCCGGCTCACGAGCTTCAGGTCGACAGGCTTCGATAACCCCGCGAACAACGTCGGCCCGTGGCCCGCGAGCCTGGGATGCACCACGACCTCGTACTCATCGATCAATCCCAGCTCCGCCAACGCCAGTGGGAGCTTCACACCTCCTACCAACAGTCCCTTGCCCGACTCCCGTTTGAGTTGCTGCACGGCCTTGCCCAGATCCCCGCGCACGAGCTCCGCGTTCCAATCGACCTGCTCCAGGGTGCTCGACACGACGTACTTCCTTGCCGTGTTGATCGTCTGGGCGAAGGGTTCCATCCAGTCAGGTCTCGCTCCCGTCGGCGCCGGCGGCCGCCACGCTGATTCCATCATTTCGTAGGTCACCCGGCCAAAGAGAAGGGCATCGGCCTGGTTGAGGTTCTCGACCGCGTGACGATGCAAGTCTTCGTCCGCGGGGATTGCACGATGATCGCAGCACCCGTCCAATGTGACGTTGATGGAGTACCGAAGGGGCCCCATTTCGCAAGAGTACCGTCGATGGGGTACACCGGCGGCGACCTCCCCGGCGAGCGGGGAGGTGAAAGCAAGTAACCTAAGTTGATGGTCCACGCGCTCGGTTCACGCACGTCCGGCGTCGACGGCTCCAGCGAGGGCGGCCGGATCAACACCATCAACCTGCCCGGCGCGCTCGTTCTCTACGGCGTTGCCCTCATCCAGACACTTCAGCGCAAGAATCCGAAGGCCAAGCTGTCCGTAGCGCCCGTCCAGGTCGACGGAATCTGGTGCCTCGAGCTCAGCTACCTGGGAGATGACCCGGCCGGCGTTCCGGACCACTGGCACGGGCATCGCGTGATCGTCCGAAAGTTGGAGCCGCCGCCAAGTGCCTGAGGCCGCCGTTCAGGCGTTTGGGCCCCACAGCAAGGTCCGGGAGGTGGTCGCCACGCTCGGCGAGAGGGGTCGCGAGCTGCTCCTAAAGCACGGATATGACGTGGGCGAGGGATTCGTCGACGTGCTGTCCCAGTACCAGACGCTCGAGCACGCCGCCCGCACCGAGCGGTTGAGGGACCTCGACGGGCTGCTCAAGGAGCTCAACTCCGCCCCCTCACCCTAGATTCAGGGCCGGTTTTTACAATCTTTTGAGGGTCCCAAACTCAAGTCCGCGGCTGTACCATGTCACGAAACCGGGTTCTGGTTCGTTATACAGGTCAAGGAATTACGTCAATGCAAAAATCGAAGTTGGAACCAGACAAGGGCAAATGTGCCTGCGGGCGGCGCAAGTTGGATGCGTCCGTCTATATCTACCGCTCCAATACCGATCGCTACCTGTTCCACCGGTGCGAGTGCGGGACGGAGTGGACGGAACACCTGACCGACATCGATCCCCGAGACCCGGTCAGCTCAGACGAGGTGATCGAGGTGCACAAGCGCCTCGCGAAGTTCGAAGGTTCCATCGCCGAGCTACTCGAGCAGCGCTCGCCTAACTGAGCCAGGTCTTACGGGTGCGCATAGAAGATTTTGCACCCGGTTGGGCCGGCCTGGACAGAGTAGATCTGCCCGGCCGGGACGAGCATCCAGTCTCCCGCCTTCAGAGTCTTGCGGCCAGTTTTCAGCTCGCCCTCGATCACGACACGAAACACGGCCTGCTTGTGTGCATGCTCTGGAACCTTCGTGCCCGGCTTCAGGCGGCTTGTGAAACAAACAATGTCCCCGCCCTGACCAAGCATGATCGGCATCTGCCAGTGCTCCACGCCCCGCGGCAATCCGGTCCGCTTGAGGTCGCGCGTGACGGCGGCCATACCCGTGTCGCGTGACGTGATGACGCCCTTTCCTAAACGAACCTTGTTTTTCGTAAGGGCATTTTTGATCCTCCGCGCCCCTCTCACCTCACCCTTCTGATCGCGCTCGCTCAACGAGTCGTCCGGACGCCATTCAGAGCTCACAAGTCCCCCTCCCAACATGCGTGCCGACAGCAGCAGGGATCCGGGTCAGACCTTACTACTAGGTGGAGGCTTGTCAAGCGGGTGCGTGTGCAGGCCGTGGGCGACGGCCCAGGTGGCCACCTCGGTGCGAGACCGAACGCCAAGCTTGTTGCGGATCCGTTCCACATGGCCTTCGGCGGTTCGCTCCGCGATGAACAGACGCTGGGCGATCTCCTTGTTGGTCATGCCCGACGCGACCATCGTTACCACCTCGCGTTCACGGCGGCTCAGCAGTCCTCGGTCGGTCGGCCCTTCTTCAGGAGGTCTGTCTCCACCGAGCGCGTACTCCAGTGCTTCGGCCGTGGTCATGGTCTGGCCCTCTTTCCATGCGGCTTCCCCCCGGCCCTTCGTCCCAAGCCGATCGTGCGCCTGCTTGCGTGCGTCCTCAAGCTGTTGGGCTCGGAACGACCACGTGGTCAACGAATACTCACGCGTGAGTCGATCCGCTGCACCGGCAAGCCGCAGCGCTCGATCGTCCTGGCGGCGCGCTGCCGCGACAAGCGACAGACCGATCAGGCTCCAGATGATTCCGAACCAGTCGTGGACGACACGGAAGACCGACAGCGACTCGCCCCACGACTCGGCGGCCTCATCGACCTGGCCCAGATCCAGCTGCGCGTTCGCGAGACTTTCGAGGTATCGGGCCATGCGGGGCGGATCATTTTGTGACCTCGCTGATGCAACGCACGGGCTGAGGGTTTCGAGTGCACTTGCCGGGTCGCCTTGCGTGATCGCAAGCAGGCCCCGCGCGTTGCTCACGTCGGCCAGGAGCCGCCGGCTGGTTGAGTCGCTCAGAATCGAAAGGGCCTCGTCGTACATCTGGCCCGCGAGCGCAAGCTCACCGGCCGTTTCGTACACGAGCCCGGCGCAGCTGAGGGCCCGCGCGATGAGCTCGGGATCATCCACTTTTCGCGCCATGGAAACAGCCGATTCTGCAAGCCTTCTGCTGGCGATGTGATCGGCCTGCCGCCACGCTAGGCGTGCGGCCATCATCGTGGCTTCGACACGCTGCGCCTCGCTCGGCTTTGAGCTTTCGAGCAAATCCAGAATGAGCTTCCCGGCACGCGTCTGGTCGGCGAAATCGGTATCTCCGATCTCGAGCGCCAGCCCGAAGCCACCGTCCTGCGCGTTGTCCCGGCCCCAGCCGGCGGCGCGCCAGAAGTTGGCCGACTCCACAGGCTCCCAACGCCGCGAGCTGAAATAGTCGTAGTGACTTTTCTGCATCGCGTCCAGCTCGCCTGATTCGCGCAATCGCTCACTGGCGAAGTCATGGTGAGATTCGAGCAGCCGGAAGCGCGTGCCGCTGTCGAGCCTGTCGGCGACCACCATCGATTTCTGCACCAGCCGTGCCAGCACGTCGATCAGGTTCGTCTCGATCCCGTCGGAGCACACCGCCTCGGCGCCCTCGGCCTTGAAGCCTCCCTGGAACACGGCGAGGCGCCGGAACAGACGTGCTTCGTGGTCAGTGAGCAAGCGGTAGCTCCAGTCGATCGCGGCCGCCATCGTCTGCTGACGCTGTGGTGCCGTCCTCGTGCCCGAGGTCAGGAACCGGAACCGATCGTTGAGGTTGCTCAGCAGCTCCTGCTCCGACATCACGTCGATTCGCGCAGCCGCCATCTCGATGGCAAGTGGCAGCCGGTCGAGCCGCTCGCAGATCCGGGTCACAGGGTCGAGGTTGCCGGTGGCCATCTTGAAGCCCGGCGAGACGAGCCGCGCGCGCGCCTCGAAGAGCTGGATGGCATCCGGGTCGCGTAGCGATGCCACTGGCCAGCGGGCTTCGCCCGGGACGCCAAGCGGTTCGCGACTCGTCGCAATGATGTTCAGCTGCGTGCAGCGTTCGAGCGCCCTTTGGCTGAATGTTGCGCAGTCGGCGACCAGGTGCTCGCAGTTGTCGAGCACCAGCAGAGCCTTCCGCGCGGCGAGCCATGAGGCGACGACGTCCTGTGCCGACCCCCGGCCGGGAAGCTCGAGGATGGCCACCACCGCGCCGGATACGTCGTCTGTCCCGGAGAGCTCGATCCACCAGACGCCGTCGGGCCACAAGTTCACATTGGCCTTTGCAACCTCGGCCGCGAGCCGGCTCTTGCCCGCGCCTCCGGTCCCGGTGAGGGTCACCATGCGCGACCTTCCGAGGACCTCTTTGAGCGAGCGAAGCTCTGCCTCGCGCCCGACGAAGCTGGTGAGATGGTGAGGCAAATTGCTCGGGGCGCCGTCGGCTTGTTTGCCCCGGACAGCCACCTTGGCCATCGCCGTATCTTCGCCCACCTGGGAAATACCTGCTCCCTGTGGCAGCCGTGCACAAATAAGAGAGAGAGGGATCTGGGGGGATCCCTCTCTCAACGAGTCGCCCGAGGGGAACGGGCGTACAGAACATGTCTTAGATGTAGCGGTTTCCACGCGAGGCCTTGTTCGCAGCAGGCGCTGCAGCCGCCGCGAGCTTCGCGTTGCGCTCCTGGGCGTCCGGCCCGAGGAAGCTGTTGGCCGGCAGGGTTGAAGTGGTCGCCCGGTCGTCCGGTCCGACGGCGGGCACGGCTGCGGGGGCTGCGTTGGCGCCGAACACCTGGTTGCCGCTGCGCTGCGCGGGATTGGCGAACGCCGGCCCGCCCAGACCCTGGCTGATGTGGCTCTGGGTGGCCGCCGAACCACTGAGGTTCTTGGCCACGACGCCTGCCGCCACTCCCAGACCCATCGTGACGCTTACCGCGAGCACCGCGACGATGCCCTTCGAGATCCCTGTTCCACGAACCGCTGACCTGGCTTCCATCACTGTCTCCTCTTCGCTTTTTATTCGGCTCGCCGGTGGCTGAACCGTTGAGACGAGACTAGGTTTGAGGGGATATGCGCCATAAGGCGGGAAACACCTGAAATGGGGCCGTTTCGGTACCTGAATTTAGGTACCTGCTTAAGTTCACCTGCCCGCTTGCCGGGGAGGTCTGACTAATTCACCTCCCCGCTTGCCGGGGAGGTCTGCCTAATTCACCTCCGCGCTTGCCGGGGCGGTCTGCTTACTCACCTCCCCGCTCGCC
>DATBZP010000105.1:0-9440 GCA_036513135.1 Candidatus Dormiibacterota bacterium
GGTGCACCCGTGCTCTTGCCGGTCCGACGCGTCGCGATCGAATGCGGCGTCCAAGCCTCGGTGGTCCATCTCGTATGCCTCGGCAACGTCGGGGGCGACGCCTTCGAGAGCAGGGAAGATCGCCAACTCCTCGCCGTGCGCGTGCCAGGCGAGCACTTCGTTGAAGAAATGGAAGCGCTCGACCGTGGCCGCCAACCCGGGCTTGCCACGGGCGGAGTCGAGCGCCGCCGCGTCGATGAGACTCATGTCCCGTCGGAACGCATTGTGAATCGCCACCACCGCATCGATTGGACCCGTCATGGTTGGCTCCCTTTTCTTTGAGTACCGGTGAGCCGGCAATGGCCTCCCGCTGCCGATTCAGTTTGGGAAGGAACGGCGAGAAGGCGCGAGCGAGGCTGATCGCGGCCTCGCTCGCCGACCCGCGCGCCCCGGGAACTTCGCGCGCCCGTACGCGCTTGGCGCAAAGACTCGGCCCCGGGCCGGGCCGCCTGTCAGACCGCTTGCGCGGCGTGTCCTTCACCGAGCACCGCAACGGGCTCGCCTACCACCCCAGCGCTTTCCATCGCGGACTTCAGGACCGGATTCCCGAGGAAGCCGAGGGCGGCATCTCGGGACGGGTAGTCCATGGTCACCAGGATGGAGGTCGGGTCGTCCACTCCACGGAACACCGCTTCCTGGGTGCAGCCGTGCTCGCGCCTGTCCGGCGCGTCGCGATCGAACGCGGAGCGCCAGACGTCGTAGTCGCGAATCTGGTGCCGAATGACGAGAGTGCTGGCCATGGTGGTCCTCCTCGGGTTTCCCCGTTTTGGCGTTTACTTGATGGCAAGCTACATGAATACGAGATACTTGTCAACAAGGTACTCGCCCGAGTGGTCATCCTGGGTGAGCTCAGGGCAGCTCGGGACGGATCTGGCCGATCCCGGCGGCGCGGTCACGCGCGCGGTCCGTTGGGAAGCATGTACGCCGAACGCGATGCCCCCGGCTCAGCCGAGGCTGCTCTTCCAAGAACCGTTGACCGCTCGACCGGCCACAGATGATCAGCCGATAAGTGACGACGCTACGCTCGCCATCCCACTCTTGCTGCCACGGCGCTCAAGCCCATATTCGAGGTTCGAATCCTGTGTCCCCAGCCGAAGCTGAAGCTGGGCCTGGGGACCCGTTGTAGAGGGGCGATGCGCCCCTGTCGCAGCGCCGGCGGAGCCGACGCAGCTCACTCCCCACTCGGTGTGTTCTCCTCATGATCGCGAGACCTGTGCGACTCCGCCATTTCCAAACATCCTCCCTCGCGAGCGCGACCCGAACAGAGGCGAAGGTCCTCACTCTTATTGCGACGGTCGCTCGCCAGACGTCGTTGGCGATCAGCTGCCCGGCCCGACCGGAGGCGGCTTCGGCTCGACGCGTTGCGCGATCCCGACGGTGGATTTCGCCGGGATCGGGAGGGGTCGGAATCGCGCCAGAAAGAAGCGCAGGTCGTTAGGTTCGTAGGCGAAGGCCAGGCCGCCGATGTCGTCCGCATGCTCGCACACGCTGACGACGGACTCCGCCGTCACCTCCATGTGGGCTTGCGTGTACACACGCCGTGGGATCGTCAGGCGCACCAACTCGAGACGTGGATGGCGATTCTCGCCGGTGGCAGGATCGCGGCCGGCTGAGACGACGCCGCGCTCCATGGTTCGCACCCCGGCATCGGCATAGATCGCAGCCGCGAGCGACTGCGCCGGCAGCTCGTCCTGCGGCACGTGCGGCAGGATGGCACGCGCGTTGAGATACACGCCGTGCCCGCCGATCGGCTGGACGATGGGAACGCCCGCGTCAATCAGCAGGTTGCCGAGGTACTCCACCTGACCGATGCGAGCGCGGACATGGTCGTCACCGTCCACCATCTCCCGGATGCCGCACGCGAGTGCCTCCATGTCGCGCCCGGACATCCCGCCGTACGTGTGCAGCCCTTCGTAGGCGACGAGCAGCCCGCGGGCCCGCCACGCGAGCTCCGGATCCCGCAGCGCGAGAAACCCACCGATGTTGACTAGGTTGTCCTTCTTCGACGATACCGTGGCGCCGTCCGATTGGGCGCAGATCTCGAGCAGGATCTCCGCAACGCTTCGATGTGCGTAGCCCGCCTCGCGCTGCTGTATGAACCATGCGTTCTCCAGGGCGCGGGTCGCATCGAGCATCACCAGGATCCCCTGCTCGTGGCACAGCGCATACGTGGCTTTGAGGTTGGCCATGGACACCGGCTGGCCGCCGGCCATGTTGACGTTGGTCTCGAGGGAGATGTACGGGATTCGCGCGGCTCCGACCTCGGCGATGATCCGGCGCAGTTTGTCCAGGTCGATGTTGCCCTTGAACGGACACAGCGATGCCGGGTCGTGCGCCTCGTCGACGATCACGTCGGCGAACGAACCGCCGGCCTTTTCCTGATGCCAGCGCGTCGTGGTGAAGTACATGTTGCCGGGGATGACGTCGCCAGGCTTGATGAGGATCTGGCTGAGGATGTGTTCCGCTCCGCGCCCCTGGTGGGTGGGCACGAGCTCAGGATAGCCGTACACCTCGCGCACCGCGTCCACCAGTTGGTAGAAGCTGCGGCTCCCCGCGTACGCCTCGTCGCCGACCATGAGCGCCGCCCACTGCCGGTCGGACATCGCCGAGGTCCCCGAATCGGTCAGCAGATCGATGTAGACGTCCTCTGAGCGCAGCAGGAAGGTGTTATACCCGGCGTCGCGGATGGCTGCCTCGCGCTGTTCGCGCGTGGTCATCCGGATCGGCTCGACCATCTTGATCCGATATGGCTCTGCCCAACGCCGATGGCCGGTGAGCGCCTCCATAGTCCTGAGTATGCCCGGCCAGGCGCCCCCTGCCAGAGCCATTTGTCACTTCTTGCAGTGAGCGTCTGTGATCCGCGTCAGTCGTCGCGCGAAGTGCCCGAGCCGAGGCCGATCATGGCTCGATCCGAAAAGGGATCAGCCGATAAGTGAGAACGCCACGCTCGGCCTCCCACTCGTGGTGCCACAGCGCTCAGGCTCACATTCGAGGTTCGAATCCTCGCTCCCCGGCCAGGGCTTCTTCGCCGTCGCTCACTGGCGCCGCCCGGCTGCGGCGACCAGGTTGTGCAACTGCTCGAGCCTACGGTCGCGGTCGCGGACGAACCGCTCGATGCCCTCGAGGATATGGCGCGTCGTGAGGTGCGCCTCGTCCATGACCTCGTCGAGGGAGCCACCGGTGCGCCACCGGTCGTCCCAGTCGGCGCCCATCGAGTACTCCGCACCGAGCGGCCCGTCGACCCAGTCGCGCATGAGCCGGTACGTCCGGTTCGTGATCGCCATCGCATCGAGCCTATCGGCAGGCGAGATCACGAGGTCGCGATACGCCGCCGGCTGTAGGCGGAAGAGCTGCGGGCTGATCGCGGCCACGACCTTCACGTTGAGGCCATTCGCGTCGAGGTCGGGGAGTGCCCTGACGAGGTTCGCTGTCGTGGTGGTGCCCTGCACGAACACGGTCCCCATCGCCGGAAGGTCGGGTCGAAAGGCACGGAGCACATACGCGCCACGCGCCGCCTCGAAGTGGCTCGGCATGCCCAGCGCTTCGCGGTCGGGCAACTCGATCGAGGGCCGCGTGAGGTGGAGCGCGATGATCGGCACGTCGGTCGCGATCGCCGCTCCAAGAACGACCGGCACCTCGTTGTACTCCCACGGGTGGAGGTCGATGACCTTGCCCTCGGGGAAGAACTGCGTGACGCCGGGCTCGTAAATCCCGAAGTGGGTGCGCGAGTCTTCAGCGGTCTCGGGCCCCGAGTGGCCCGCCACCCAGAGGACCTTGCCGACCTGGAGCTCGCAGTCCTGGGCGAGCTGGCTGAAGAGGCGCATCTCGCCGTACTTGAGGTAGCTGAACGAGCCGTACGTCGAGCAGGCGCCCCAGAAACCGTTGAACGACGCGAAGGGATCGGACGCGAGGTTCACCGTCGCGAGCCCGACCATCATTCCGGCGTTCGTGAACTCGGTGATCTCGGTGGGCAGGAGCGCCCCGCGCGGGTTCGAGTTGCGCTCGTACCACCCGAAGCCCGGCAGCTCGCCGAAGTCCTTGCCGAACCCCGCGAGGTTCGTCGAGTCGGCGAGATCGGCCGACGCGGCGATGAACAGCGGGCGGCCGTAGTCACGCTTCGCGACCGCGTTCACCCACGAGCCCCACGCCCCCAACGCCGCGCGGTTCGCCTGCTTCTCGCCCGGCTTGCGGTACATCAGCGTGGGGTAGCTGCGGTAGTTCGACAGGCGCGGGTCGGCGAAGACATCCGCGCCTCGGCCGCCGATCGTGAGGCCCTCGACCTCCTGGGGCACCGTTTCCGCGAGTCTGACGAGGCGGTCCGAGATCGCGTCGACGACAGCGGCTTGATCGGCGAGCACCGCCGCCGCTCGGCGGAGGTTTTCCGCGGCCTGCTCGTTGAGCGTGGTGAGATCGGAGGGCGCGGGCTCGTCGACACCGACGTAGGTCATGCCGTATTTCGCCATGAACCCGTGGCGCACCTCCCAGAACGGCGCGCTGTTCATGGGGTGAGGGGAGCCGTGACTCTTGTTGTCGTACTTACCGTACCCCCGGCCCTTGCGGGTGCGGAACCAGGCAACCGAGGGGACCTGCTCGGGGTTCTCGCCGCAGGCGGCCTCGAGGACGGCCCTGGTGACGGGCGCCCACTCCATGCCTTCCGTCGTGCCCGACACGCGCCAGCTGTACGCGCCGAACCAGGTTGCCGGCGTGCCGGGTACGACGGAGGAGGCGGCGAAGTCGTCGATGCCGAAGTCGTTCCAGTCGACGAGGAATACCAGGTTCGACAGGCCGAGGCCCCAGGCCGCGTTCCGCGTCTCGTGGCTCGCCCCGGCCGTCAGGCCGCCTTCGCCCTCGACGACGAACACGCGGACGTCGCCCGCGCCCGCGAGCTTGAGTGCGAGCGCCTCGCCGGCCGCCGGCGGCATCCCGTGGCCCGACGGCCCGGTGTTGAACTTGAGGAACAGGGTCTTGCCCGCCATTTCGGGGTGTCCGGGGAGGCCGCCCCGATGGCGGAGCGTGAGGAGCTGCTCGTGCGTGAGTGCCCAGCGCCCTCCGTCAGGGAAGGCGAATGCCGGGTCGGGATCGCGGGCGGCGCGGATTCGGAGCGTCTCGTTGAGCGCAGCGAGCGTCGAGTACACGACCGGGACCGTGTGGCCGGCCGAGAGCACGAACCGGTCCGCGAAGGGGAGCCAGGGCCGGCGGATGTCCCAGCGCATGGCGCCTGAGAGGAGCGTCGCGAGGAGGAGGTGGACCTTGGAACGCGATCCACCCGGGTGTCCGCTCTGGCGGTAGTTGAGCGAGAGGTCGATGAACTCGTCGACGACGTCCTTCACTACCTCCCAGAGTCCGAACGACGCCTCCGCCTCTCCGTACAGACGCTCGATTGCTGAGTTCTTCAACGCAGCCACCTCGCGCACGGGATACCGTCCGACCTGCCACACATCTGTCCTGACTGAGGACGCAACCTCCACGGCGGCCTTCGTGTTCTGACCGTGGCGAACTCCTTGGCGACCTGGACGTCGTCCGGGCCGAGCGCGGGGAGGTCGCTGGCCAGAATCAGGTTCTTGGCCTTGCGCTGCTGCAGCGATGCGGTTCGGAGACGTTCAGCGAGCTTGTACGCGGCGTCCTGGCCCGGCAGCAAGCTCAGGTAATCCTCGGCGGGACGGTCGTGCTGATCGGGAGCGTCGGTCCAGTGCTCGGTGATCGCCACGCTGTACCTCCTTGTGGCCGGGTAGCCGGGGCGAGTCTCGCAGCACTCCTAGGGCGACTGCTACTCACCTGATACGCCGCTGCCGGCGACCGCTCTCCACGACTGCATGAAGGATCCGGGCTACCAGCAAGCCGGCTCAGGTGACAACGGGTCTGGACAGGTGAGCATTCGCCAACGTACCCAGACCGGCAGCGTGCTGCTTTCCGGGCGAGAGGAGATAGCTCAGCTGTGAATCGCGACAGAGGTGCGGACGAAAGGAAGCGTAGAGAAGCTTGCGCTGCCAACAGCCAACCGTCATTCGCCCTCGAGGACAGCTGGCGTTGGTCGCACGGACGTGAACGATCCTCAGGGCCTGACGGCTCACCTGGTGTCGACGGCCTTGGTCCCTGGCGACCAGACATCCGTCCCCAGAACGAGCATCCGCATAGGATGTTGAACATCTGAACAGAACGGTCCAGCATGGCCTTAGCGTCGAGCAGGCAAAAGAGGGAGGTTCCTCTCGAAGAGATCAATCGCGTCGTGGGCGCGTCAGATGCTGGCCGCGTAGTCGGATCGACCCGGGCCAAAGCGCGGGGGAGGCGGGTTCCGGACATCGTCGAAGAGTGGAGGTGTACGTGAAGCCGTGTGGCTGGACCATCTTGGAGAAAGCCTAGGGTGACCAGGCAGTACATCAACGGTGAGTTGTCGGTGAGGCTGGCGGAGCTACAAGCGGTAGCTCTGAGCAAGGAATCCGCCGGCGAAGCCGCCCAGCTGCGCCTGGAAGCAGAAGCAGCCCCGTCGGGAGTACTGCCCATGGTCGCGCTACGTGCGTTAGACCTGATGCGGGGCCTCTGCCGGGAATCACTAGCACGAGGAGATCTTGGAGCCTTCAATCGCCAAGTCACGGTAGGCGCTGAGCTTCGGGAGTTCGCTGTCTCCGCCAGACTTGTTGCAGAAGACTAGAGTTGGCAGTTGAGTCTTGCTTCGGGACGGGCGACTTGAACGACGGTAGGCCCAGCCCCAGCGAGCAACGGGAGGTCGGCTGATGGCAACTGAACAGGACCAAGAGGTTTCCGAGGCACAGATCGCGGTTCACTGGCGGGAGGAAGAGTATTACTACCCCCCGGCAAAGTTCATCGGGCAGGCGAACGCGAATGATCCGGCGATTTTCGAGCGATTTCGCGAGGAAGACTTCCCGGAGTGCTTCAAGGAGTACGCCGACCTGCTCACCTGGGATCAGTACTGGAAGACCACGCTGGACACGAGCAACCCACCCTTCTGGAAGTGGTTCGTCGGCGGGCGACTGAACGCCAGCGTCAACTGTGTGGATCGCCATCTGGCGACCAGCCGCAACAAGGCGGCGTTGATCTGGGTGCCTGAGCCAGAGGGCGAAGAGACCCAGGCGATCACGTACCAAGAGCTCTACAAACGGATCAACGAGTTTGCGGCGCTCCTCCGTGGCTTCGGTGACGTTGGCATTGGCGACCGCGTCACCTTCCATCTCCCCATGGTCCCTGAGCTGCCGGTCTCCATGCTTGCCTGTGCTCGCCTGGGCGTTATCCACAACGAGGTGTTCGGCGGGTTCAGCGGAGCGGCCTGCGGAGGCCGGATGGCCGACTCAGGAAGCCGAATCCTGGTCACCATGGACGGCTACTACCGAAACGGCGAGCTGATCGACCACAAGGCCAAGGCCGACGAGGCGGTGGCAGCGGCAAAGGAGCAAGGCTTCGAAGTCGAAAGAGTGCTGGTTTGGCGCAGACATCCTGGCCAGTACAGCTCCAACACGCCGATGGTCGCCGGTCGGGACTTCTTCGTTGACGAGCTCATGCAAGAATACGCGGGAAGGTTGGTCGATCCCGTGTCGATGCCGGCCGAAGCACCGCTTTTCCTCATGTACACAAGCGGCACGACCGGACGTCCGAAAGGCTGCGTGCACAGCACGGGTGGATACCTTGCTTACGTCACCGGCACGGCGAAGTACTACCAGGACATCCATCCGGAAGACACCTACTGGTGTGCTGCCGACATAGGCTGGATCACTGGCCACTCGTACATCGTCTACGGACCTCTTTCCCTGGGGACGTCGAGCGTGATGTACGAGGGGGTACCTTTGTATCCCGACGCGGGCAGAATGTGGCGCATTGCGGAACGGCTCGGAGTCAACATCTTTCACACAGCGCCTACCACCATTCGCCTGCTGCGCAAATTCGGCCCCGACGAGCCCAAGAAGTACGACTACCATTTCAAACACATGACGACGGTCGGTGAGCCCATCGAGCCTGAGGTGTGGCGCTGGTATCACGAGGTCGTGGGCAAGCGGGAGGCCGTCATTGTCGACACCTGGTGGCAGACGGAGAACGGCGGATTCCTTGGCAGCACCCTGCCAGCGCTGCAGGCAATGAAGCCGGGGAGTTGCGGCCCCGGGGTCCTCGGCATCTACCCCGTCATCTACGATGAAGAGCGCAAGCTCGTCGAGGTTGGAAGCGGCCGGGCCGGAAACATCTGCATTCGAAACCCCTGGCCGGGAATCTTTCAGACCATCTGGGGTCAGGACGAGAGATTCGTAGAGACCTACTACGCGAAATACTGCCGGGACAAGGAAAGCAAGGACTGGCGTGATTGGCCCTACCTGGCGGGGGATGGCGCGGTCCAGGCAGCCGACGGCTACATCCGGATACTCGGCCGAATCGACGATGTGATCAACGTTGCGGGACACCGCCTGGGCACCAAAGAACTCGAGTCGGCCGCCCTTACCGTCGATGAGATCGCCGAGGCAGCCGCGGTGCCCGTTGTCGATGAGTTGCGTGGCCGAGCTGTGGAAATGTATGTCGCGCTGAAGCCCGGTCTCAAGCCCAGCAAGGAACTCGAAGAGAAGGTGATCAAGGCGATCGAGAAGGAGATCGGGAAGATCGCTCGACCGAAGAACGTGTGGATCGTGCCGGACATGCCGAAGACCCGGTCCGGGAAGATCATGCGGCGGGTGATCGCGGCGATCTCCAACTTCACCGATATTGGAGACGTGACGACGCTCGCGAATCCAGAGATCGTGGACAGTATCCGCCACCAAGTTCAGAGCGAGAAAGCGGCCCGCGGAGAGGTTCCACGTGAGCTGTCGCCACAGGAACTGGAGGAGATGAAGCGCTTCGGTCAAGCGGAGTGACCAGCCTCGTCCTCCTCGAGTGGTCTGATCCGACGGCATCCATGACTTCACCTTGCGGGTACCCGACGAAGTCTCGCTGCGCCAGTCAGCCTTGATCAGGTCGTTCGGATTCGCCCCCGGGCACCTCAGCCGATAAGTGACGACGCTACGCTCGGCCTCCACACTCGTTGCCACAGCGCTGAGGCCCGGATTCGCGGTTCGAATCCTCTCTCCCCAGCCATTTTGCCTCCGCCTAATCTGAATAGCGCCGACGGCCTCTGAGCGGGCGCAGAAGCCACGACGGCTGCCACGGCGCTCGGACAGCCGATAAGCCGCGATCAGATGACGGGTGATTTCCACTCCGTCATGCCTTGCACACGCGCCTGCATCGTGGTGCGGCCACGTTCCGGATCCGACGGGATGAGAGTGGTGTCACGGTCCAAGAGCGGTTCCGTCGCGCAGATGCGCTTGACCCTGACCTGTTCAGCAATCGAGAATCCCAGCATGGCCACGAAGGAGATCGACGAGTATCTCGCCGCGCTCGAGGAGCCCAAGAGGAGCACGCTTGCGCAGCTG